>NZ_DAMAGC010000001.1:0-108733 GCF_031995405.1 Stenotrophomonas sp.
ATCGTTGGCCTGGGTGACCTGGAGCGCAAGACCGCGCTGCCCGAATTCACCAACACCAAGGTGGCCGTGCACAGCCTGCGCCTGGACCAGGACCTGGGCTTTGCCGACCTCACCGCGTTGCTGTCCTACCAGAAGAAGCAGCAGGACTGGCGCTTCGACTACACCCCGGTGCGTGGCGCCTACAACGCCGATCTCGGCCTGGACCTGACCGCACCGCTGTACATCGCCTCCGGTGGCGAGAGCCATGGCAAGAGCATCGAACTGCGCCTGTCGTCCAAGCCGGGTGGCCGCATCGACTGGCTGGTGGGCGGCATGTATTTCGATTCGGACAAGCGCCTGTACGAGAAGCTCGGCGCGCAGGGCGCGGCCGCTGCCTTCGACCGCTCGCCGCTGTATGGCCCGGGCAGCGGTGCGGTAATTGCGCCGGACGGGGAGATTTTCAACGCGTTCGGCACGCAGTTGAGTGGCTCGGAGGCGGCGCTGTTCGGTGAAGCCAGCCTGCACTTCAACCAACAGTGGAAGCTGACCGTGGGTGGTCGCCTGTTCCGCAACAAGGTGCGCACGACCACGACGCAGGAAGGTTTCTCGACCTATCCGGGCGCGCCCATCGTGTCCACCCAGCAGACCGAGGAAGACGGGTTCAATCCCAAGGTGTCGCTGACCTGGCAGGCGAGCGATGATGTGATGGTGTATGGCCTGGTGTCGGAGGGCTTCCGCTTCGGCGAGCCGAACACGGCCGGCCTGAGTACCTACCCGGTGCCGTCGGGCTCGAAGAGTGACAGTCTGATCAACTACGAGCTGGGCACGCGCACCCGCTGGGCCGGTGGCCGCCTGCTGCTGGACGCCACGCTGTTCTACGTGGACTGGAAGGACATCCAGCTGCGACTGCAGACGCCGGACTTCTTCAACTACGCCAGCAACGGCGGCAAGGCCTACAGCCGTGGCGTCGAGCTCTCCGCGACCTGGCGCCCGGTGGACGCGTTCGACTGGCAGGCCTCGGCAACGTGGCAGCACGCGCGGCTGGATGAAGACCTGCTGATTCTCTATTACGGCACCGCGCCGGCCGGTTCGCAGCTGCCGGGCTCGGCCGACTGGACGGTGAGCAACCTGCTCACCTACCACTTCGACGCGCGCTTCGATCCCACGCTGTCGCTGTCCCACCAGTACGTGGGCGGTGGTATCAGCGATCTGAACTCGGCCGTTCCGGGCGTAACGCCGAACCGGCAGGGCAACTACAACCTGTTCGACCTGCGCTACCGGATGACCTTCGGTACCACGGACGTAACCCTGTTCGGCAGCAACCTCACCGACAAGCGCGGCATCACCCGCAGCGTGACTGAAACCAACGGCGTCGGCGAAGGCCTGGTGCGGCCGCGTACCTACGGCGTCACCGTGCATTGGCGTTACTGACACCATGGACGGGAGGGTTCGGGTGGACGAACGTTCGATCGGACGCTGGCAGCTTGCGGCCCGTCGCAAGACGCTGGAGTCGGTGGTGGCCGATGGCGAGCGCGCCGGCCTGCACCGTCGGCTCGGCGCGGGCAGCCTGCTGGTGCTGGGGGTGGCCAATATCCTGGGGGCGGGCATCTACGTGGTGACCGGGACGGCGGCGGCCAGTTTCGCCGGCCCGGCGGTGCTGCTGGCGTTCGTGCTGGCGGCGCTGGCCTGTGGATTCACCGGGTTGTGCTACGCCGAGCTGGCCTCGGTGATTCCGGTGTCCGGCTCGGCGTACTCGTACTGCTATGTCACCCTGGGCGAAGGCGCGGCATGGGCGCTGGCCTGGATGGTGATCCTGGAATACCTGCTGGCCGCCGCCGCGGTGGCGGCGGGGTTCTCCGGCTATCTGACCAGCCTGCTCGGCGATCTGCACGTGCAGGTCCCCATGGCCCTGGCCACCTCCAGCGTGATTGCCAGCCAGCTGGGCGGGCACACGCAGTTGTCGTTCAGTGGTGGCGCTAATGTGGTAGCCGCGCTGGCCGTGCTGGCGGCTGCGGCGGTGCAGATCGCCGGGGTAGGGCGCTCGGCGTTCGCCAACCTGGTGCTGGTGCTGATCAAGATCGCGGTGCTGCTGGCCTTCATCGGGGTCGGCGCGCAGTTCATCGACACCGCCAACTGGCATCCGTTCCTGCCGGTCAATGAAGGCGGGTTCGCCTACGGCTGGCCCGGGGTGATGCGCGCGGCGGCGATGCTGTTCTTTGCCTATCTCGGCTTCGAGACGGTGTCGATGGCAGCGGCCGAAGCACGCAATCCGCGTCGGGATGTGCCGGTGGGCATTCTGGGCTCGCTGGTGGTGTGCACGGTGCTGTACATCGCCGCCGGTGCGGTACTGACCGGGTTGGTGCCGTTCCGCGAACTCGGCGTGCCCGATCCGGTCGCGCTGGCGGTGGACCGCATCGGCTGGCCGGGCTTTGCGGTGCTGATCAAGGTGGGGGCGCTGACCGGGTTGGGCTCGGTGCTGCTGGCCAACGCGTATGGGGCATCGCGGATCAGCCTGAGCATTGCCCGCGATGGGCTGCTGCCGGCCTTTTTCACCCGCGTGCATCCGCGCCTGGGTACACCGTGGCTGGCCAGCGTGGTGTTCGGCACGGCCAGCGCGCTGCTGGCTGCGTTGCTGCCGATCGGCATCCTCGGCGACCTGATCTGCCTGGGCATCGCCTCGGCCTTCATCGTGGTGTGCATCGCGGTGATGTGGCTGCGCTCGACCCGCCCGGACCTGCGCGGTGGCTTCCGCGTGCCGTTGGGCGGGGTGTGGATCGGGCGCACCTGGATCGGCGTGGTGCCGGTGCTGGGCATCGTGATGTGCCTGGCGATGATGGCCCCGGTCCTGGGTGACATGGCCGCGCAGGTGCGCCGTGGCGACACGTTGCCGGCCACCATTCTGCTGGTCTACGTATTGACCGGCGCCTTCCTCTATCTCGGTTACGGCCAGCGCCGCGCGCGCCGGCATGTGCAGGACGCCAACGCATGACGCTTGATGATTTTCCCCTGACCCACGCGCTGCAGCTGGGTCGGCTGGACGCGCTCGACCAGCACGCGTTGGTGCGCCGTGGCGAACTCTCGCCCGCCGAACTTGCCGCTGCCGGCATCGTCCGCGCCCGCCATCTGGACCCGGCGCTGGGTGCGCTCAGCCATGCGGATTTCGATGCGGCGCTGATGCGTGCCGCGCAGGTGGATCGCAATGCGCCGATGGCCGGTGTGCCGTGGCTTCCGAAGGATTCGCTGCGCTATCCGGGCATGCCCACGCGGGGCGGCTCGCGCTCGCGCAGCGGCGTGGCGGCTACCGATGCCTCGCCGTTCGTGCAGCGCTTCGATGCGGCCGGCCTGGTAGCCATCGGCAAGAGCTGCATGCCGGAGTTCGGCTTGATGGGCTCGACCGAACCGCTGCTGGGCCCGGTCACACGCAATCCCTGGGTGCCCGCGCACTCGCCGGGCGGTTCCAGCGGCGGTGCCGGTGCGGCGCTGGCGGCGGGTATCGTGCCGCTGGCACATGGCAGTGATGGCGCCGGTTCGATCCGGATTCCGGCCTCGGCCTGCGGGGTGGTCGGATTGAAACCCGGCCGTGGCACCACCGTGGCGGTGCGTGGACGGCACGCGATCGAAGACCTGATCGTGGCCGACAGCCTGATGTCGCGCAGCGTGCGCGATACCGCCTGGGCGTTCGCCGCCGCGCATCCGCTGGGCGGCCTGGATCTGGATGCAGTGGCACGACCGCCCGCACGCCTGCGGATCGGCGTGGTGAGCGGCGCGCTGCCCGGGCTTGCACCCGATCCGGCGGTGGCCGCGGTGCTCGCCGACGTGGTCGAGCTGTGCACGTCGCTGGGCCACCAGGTGCAGGCCACCGACTATCCGCTGCCGGGCGAAGCGGTGTGGCAGGCGCTGTACACGCTGTGGTCGCGGCTTGGACAGGACGCGGTGGAACTGGCTGTCGCGCAGGGGGGCGAGGACTTCGCTGCGCTGGCGCTGGAGCCGTGGACGCACGGGCTGGCGCGCTACCACCGCACCCACTGCGATGTGGTCGCGCTGGAGCAGGCGTACGCGGTGCTGGCGGCACTGCCAGGGGCGTTCAATCGCTTCCACCAGCGTTTCGATGTGCTGCTGACGCCCACGCTGCGCACGCCACCGCCATTGCTGGGCGAACTGGCGCCGGACCGCGATTTCGACGCGCTGATGCCGGCGGTGTTCGAGTGGATCAGCTACACGCCGTTGCAGAACCTGGCCGGCACGCCGGCGATCTCACTGCCGCTGGGCCAGGCCGGCGCCCTGCCGATCGGCGTGCAGTTTGCCGCCGACCGCGGGCAGGAGCCGCTGCTGCTGCAGCTGGCGGCCGAACTTGAACAGGCCGCGCCCTGGCGCGACCGCTGGCCGATGGTTTCCGTGGCCACCGCATTGAAGGAGATGGACTGATGGGACACGCCCGCGACAGCCGCTACGCCGCACGCAGCCAGGATGACGTACTGCGCCTGCTTGCCGCCCAACCCTTCGCCTGGCTGGTGTCGGCCGGTGGCGACGATGCCGCTTCCACGCCCTTGCCGCTGCGCGCCGAATGCGATGCCAACGGCCAGCTGGTCGCCTTGCGCGGGCATCTGGCGCGGCGCAACCCGCACGTGGCGCGGCTGCAGCGCGACGGTCGTGCGCAGGCGCTGGTGATGGGGCCGCATGCCTATGTGTCGCCCAGCTGGCTGGACGACCGTACCCAGGCGCCGAGCTGGAACTATGCCGCCGCCGTGTTCGACCTGGACGTGGCGGTCAGCGAGGAGGCGCAGGACGTCCGCGCCGAGTTGGATGCGCTGGTCAGCCAGATGGAAGCCGGCCGCGCGCGCGCCTGGGCGCTGGACGAGATGGGCGAACGCTATGCGCGGCTGGCCACCGGAGTGAGTTCGCTGCGCGGGGTGGTGCGCGAGGTGCGCGCCACCTTCAAGCTGGGCCAGGACGAGGCGCCGTTCGATTTCGCGCAGTTGTTGCTGGGCCTGCAGGCCGATGGCGAACATGCGCTGGTGGACTGGATGCGCGATTTCGCCGGGGAGCGCGCATGAGCCGCAGCCTGGATGCGCTGGACCCGCAGATTCGCGGCTTCATCGAGAGCGTCTGCCGCGAAGGCGCGCGCCTGCGTGGCGGACGCGAACTGGGGTGGCCCGAGCGCCGGGTGATCGCTGCACAGGCCCGCGAGCCCTGGCGCACCGGCGGGCCGCAGATGCGCGAGGTCATCGATGTGCGGCTGGCCTCCGCGCATGGGCCGTTTGGCGTGCGCGTGTTGTTTCCGCAGGAGGTGGCCGCCACGCCCTCGCCCACGCTGGTGTATCTGCACGGTGGCGGCTGGTGCCTGTTCGGGCTGGATACGCACGACCGCCTGCTGCGCGAATATGCCGCCGCTGCCCGCATGCCGGTAGTGGCGATCGACTACAGCCTGGCACCCGAGCATCCGTACCCGGCGGCACTGGACCAGGCGCTGATCGCGCTGGATTGGTTGCGCAGCCACGGCGCGGGCATCGGGATCGATCCCGATCGGCTGGCGCTGGGCGGCGACTCGGCCGGTGCGAATCTCGCCGTCGCCACTACGCTGCGCCTGCGCGAGCGCGATGAGCACACTCGGGTGCGGGCGCTGGTGCTCAACTACGGCGCATGGACGCCGACGCTGTCCGACACCGCGCGGCAGACCCTGGGTGGGCCGGACGACATGCTCAGCGGCGCAGAGATGGATGAGTTCTGGACCGCCTATCTCGGGCCGGACGCCGCACACGCAACCGATGCGCTGATGGCGCCGCTGCACGCGCCGCTGCACGCGCTGCCGCCGGCGCTGCTGCTGTGGGGCGATCGCGATGTGCTGGCCGAGCAGAATGCTGCGATGGCGCAGCGTCTGGCCGAGGCCGGTGTGCAGACGCGCGCGCGGGTGTATGCGGGCGCGCCGCACAGCTTCATCGAAGCGATGGCCGTCTCCGACACGGCGCGCGATGCCATCGCCCGCGGCGCAGAATGGGTGCGCCAGCATCTGCTGCTGCCCACCCTGCAAGGACATCCCGCATGACGCCGACGCTGCATCGGACGCTCGCCGCCTTCCTGTGCCTCGCCGCCTGGCTGCCGGCCCTGGCCGCCGCGAAAGGGACACCACTGGCGCCGACCCCGGCCCAGATCATGGCGCTGCACACGGTTGCCGACCCGCAGATCGACCGCGATGGCGCGTGGATTGCCTACACGGTGGGCACGCCGCAGGCCGAGGGCAAGCCGCCGCGCAGCCGGATCTGGCGGGTCGCGGCAAGCGGCAAGGCGCCCGCGCACGAACTGATCGCCCCCGACGCTGTGAGCGACGAGCATCCGCGCTGGAGTGCCGACGGGCATCTGGATTTCATCTCGAACCGGCCGCTGCCGCCCGCCGACGCACATCCCGGCCTGGCCGATACGCAGGTGTGGCGCATCGATGCGCGCGGCGACACGGCCACACCGATCACCCGCGCCAGTGGTGCGGTGAGCGCCTTCGAGGTATCGCGCGACGGCACCCGGGTGGCCTACCTGGCGGCGGACGCGGACGATGCCGCCACTGTCGCCGCCCGCGCCGCCAAGGACGATGCGACGGTGGTCGAGCGCCCCACAGCGTTCACCCGGGTGTGGCTGCGCGACCTGCGCAGCGGCGACACCCGCGCACTGACCGCACCCGGCCTGCAGGTCCACGACCTGGCCTGGTCACCGGATGGGCGCACGCTTGCGCTGCGGGTGTCCGATGGCACCACCCTCAACGACTACTGGTACCGCTCACGCGTGGTGCGGGTCGATGCCGCCACCGGCACGCTGGGGCAGGTGCTGGAACCGCGCGCTTCGGCCCATCCGCTGCAGTGGTCGCCCGATGGCAGCCGCCTGCTTTACG
Source organism: Stenotrophomonas sp. (assembly GCF_031995405.1). Classification (GTDB taxonomy): domain Bacteria; phylum Pseudomonadota; class Gammaproteobacteria; order Xanthomonadales; family Xanthomonadaceae; genus Stenotrophomonas. Next base: position 6,857 of record NZ_DAMAGC010000001.1, read on the forward strand.
GGCATCTGGGCGAGCACGGCATGGTCGCCGACGTGACCGTGCACGAGATCGCCACGGGCAAGCGCGTGGTGCTTGGCGCGGACTGGAAAGGCACGTTGTGGCTGGCGCGCTGGCAGGATGATCGCCACCTGCTCGGCCTGGGCCAACGCGGCGTGCGCGGCGCGTTCCTGCGCCTGGATGCGGCGACGGGGCACTGGCGGGAAATGGCGCGCCCGCAGATTCCGTACGCCGCGTTCACCACCACCGTCAGCGGCCGCAGCGCATACATCGGCATCGGCGATGCGCAGCCGGCGGAGGTGTGGGTGCAGAACGGCGACACGTTGGCCGTACGCACCGATCACCATCCGGAGGTGGCCGGCTGGGCGCATGGACAGGTGCGCGAGCTGGCCTGGACATCCTCGCGCGACGGCCTGCCCATCACCGGCCTGCTGGTCACTCCGCCGGGCTGGAAACGGGGCACGCCGCTGCCCACCCTCGTGCAGGGGCATGGCGGCCCGGCGTGGGCGTGGTGGTCGGGCTGGCTGGGCTCGTGGCACGACTGGGCACAGCTGCTGGCCACGCACGGCTACGCCGTGTTCCTGCCCAACCCGCGTGGCTCCGAAGGCGCCGGCCATGCGTTCACCGAGATGGCGCGCAACGATTGGGGCGGCGGCGATTTCCAGGACATCCTGGATGGCGTGGACATGCTGGAAAAGGACGGCGTGGTCGACCCGCAACGGCTGGCCATCGGCGGCTGGAGCTACGGCGGCTACATGGCCGCGTGGGCAGTCACCCACAGCGACCGCTTCAAGACCGCGATCGTTGGCGCCGGCGTGATCGACATCGGCGCGATGGCGCTGACCACCGATACCCCCGACTACCTGCCCGGTTACTTCGGCGACCCGCTGGCCAACCGCGCCGCCTATGACGCGCACTCGCCGATCCGCTACGCCGACCGGGTCAAGGTGCCGGTGCTGATCCTGCACGGCGAGCAGGACCGGCGCGTGCCGCTCTCGCAGGGGCAGATGTTCCATAGCGCGCTGCGTTTCAACGGCACGCCGGTGGAGATGGTGACCTATCCGCGCGGGCCGCACTGGTTCTTTGAAACCGCGCATGGGCGCGATGTGCAGCAACGCGTGCTGGACTGGCTGGATACGCAGCTGGGCGCGGAGCGGCCGCAGTGACTGCCGCCGTGGAGATCGCCTTCATCGGTGGCGGGCACATGGCGCGCTGCCTGATCGAGGGTTTGCTTGCGCAGGGGCGTGCGCCGTTGCAGATCGCAGTCGCCGATCCCGTACCGGGCATCCGTCAGTCGCTGGCGGAGGATCTGGGCGTGCGCGTCTTCGAGCACGGCGGAGAAGCTGCGGCGGTCGCACCGTTGTGGGTGCTGGCGGTGAAGCCGCAGGTGGCGTGCGCGGTCTGCGAAGCGCTGGCTGGGGTGGCCGCGCAGGTGCGCCCGCTGGTCGTCTCCATCATGGCCGGCATCACCCACGCACAGCTGCAGCAGTGGCTGGGCATCGATACGCTCGTGCGCAGCATGCCCAACCAACCGGCCGCGATCGGCGCGGGCATCACCGGGCTGCATGCGGCAGCAGCGCTCGGCGACGAACAGCGCGCGCAGACCGAAGCGGTGTTCATCGGTGCAGGCGCCACCGTGTGGCTGGAGCACGAGTCGCAGATGGACACCGTCACCGCCGTGGCCGGGAGTGGCCCGGCGTATCTGTATCTGCTTGCCGAAGCGCTGGAGCAGGCCGCCTGCGCGCGTGATCTTTCGCCCGCGGTCGCCCGCGCCCTGGTGGTGCAGACGTTGCTGGGGGCCGCGCGCATGCTGCAGGTGTCCGCGGAGGCTCCTGCGCAGCTGCGGCAGCGCGTAACCTCGCCGGGAGGCACGACGCAGGCGGCGATCGAGGCGCTTGAAGCGGGTGGATGGCACGGCTTGGTGGACGCGGCGGTGGAGGCCGCCAATGCACGTGGCAGGGCACTGGCGGTCCAGCCTGGCTGAGGCCCGTCAGCCTCCCTGCGGCAGCGGCGCGTCCTGTGCGATCAATCCCCGCTTGCGCAGTTCCTGCCAAAATCCGGCCGGAATCACCGCAGCGGCCAGCGCCAGGTTCTCGGCGATGCGGCTGGGCTGGCTCGCCCCGGGAATGACCGCCGCCACGGCCGGATGGGCCAGCGAGAACTGCAGTGCGGCCGCGCGGATGTCCACTTCGTATTCGGAACAGACCTGGCGCAGTGCTTCCACGCGGGCGAGGATGTCCGGCGTGGCCTGCTGGTACTCGTAATGTGCACCGCCGGCGAGGATGCCCGAGTTGTACGGCCCGCCCACGACGATCCCCAGCCCCCGCGCGGCGCTGGCCGGCATCAGCGTCCTGAGGGCGTCGGCATGGTCGAGCAGCGTGTAACGCCCGGCGATCAGGAAGCCGTCGGGATCGGACTGCTCCAGCGCCATCTCGCACGGCTCGACCCGGTTCACGCCCAGGCCCCAGGCCTTGATGACGCCTTCCTCGCGCAGGCGGGTCAGTGCCTTGGCGGCGCCGTTCATTGCAACGTCGAACACCTCACGCCAGGCCTCGCCGTGGAAATCCCTGGCCGGGTCGTGGATCCAGACGATATCCAGGCGATCGGTCTGCAACCGCTTCAGGCTGGCCTCGATCGCGCGCAGGGTACCGTCGGCGGTGTAGTCGTAGACGATCTTGTTGGGCAGCCCGTATTTAAACAGGCCGCCCTTCTCGCCGAGGTCGCGCTGGGTGGTGTCTTCCACCTCGTCCAGGATCAGGCGACCGACCTTGGTGCTCAGCGCATAGGCGTCGCGCGGATGCTGCGCCAGCGCCTGCCCGAGGCGGATCTCGGCCAGGCCGGCGCCGTACATGGGCGCGGCATCGAAGTAGCGGATGCCCTGCTGCCAGGCGGCTTCTACGGTATCCAGCGCTTCCTCGGTGGGGATGTTGCGGTACATGTTGCCCAGCGGGGCGGTGCCAAACCCCATCGGGGTGGGAACGGAAATGCGCATGTGGGATCTCGATAGGGGGGAAAGAGGGAAAGACGCGCTGGCGCGCTGGATTACGCTGCTGTCGGCGACGCGCTCGGTGCGTCGACTGCTTGGCAGGTTGCAGCCGGGGTATGGAAGATCGGCAGCACGACCTCGGCGATTTCGTGCAGCGTCTCCTCGAGCGGGCGCTGGTTGCGGCGCAGGTGCAGGCCGATGTGATCGACGCCGGCGGCACGCATCGCCTGCAGCTCGGCGATCAGCGCGTGGCGACCACCACTGAAACCGAACCGCCAGCGCTGCATCGGCGCATCCGGACGCGCGTCCAGCTCCAGATGGATGAAGCTGGCGTAGGGCTTGTTCCCGGCGACGGCACGCCATGCGGCGACGCGCTGCGCGTGGGTTTCCGGCGTGCCGGGAAACGCCAGGCTCCCGTCCATGTGCTGGCCGATCCACGCGGGCGTCTGCTGGGCCAGGCCGGCCACCAGCAGCGGCAGCGATGATGCCTGTCGGGGCAGCAGATCAAGCGACTCGGGCAGGCGCGCACGCGCGTGGTCGCGCAGCATCACGACCTGATCGCGGAAGTTGCTGCCGCGGTTGGCAAAGTCGCGTCCGAAAAGCGGGTATTCCACCGGCCGGTCACCGCTGGCCACGCCGAGCAGAAGACGGTTGCCACTGAGCTGCTGCACGGTCGCGGCCGCCTTGAGGGTGAGCAGCGGTTCGCGGATCGGCAGGACCACCGCGGCGGTGCCAAGCAGGATGTCGCGGGTGGTCCCGGCGAGATAGCCGAGATAGGCGAACACCTCGAACACCTGCGCCGCATCGCCGAAGGACGGGTCGTAGACCGGCACGTCGCGGATCCACAGCGCACGGAAGCCCAGCCGGTCCACCAGGCGGGCGAGCTCGGCATGCCGTTGCATGTCCGGCTCGCCGGGAAGGCGGCCGCTATTGCGGCGTGCCACCTCGCCGCCGGGTGTCCAGTCATTGTCCAGCGGCGCTTCCAGGCCGATGCTGAAGCCACCGGCGGTAAGGCGGGCAAGGGCAGGGGGCGTGTCGAGGTGCAAGGGCGCGATGCTCAAAGGGAAATCCAGTCGGGGGAGACGGCGGCAGGTGCCGGTCTTACGGCAGGCGCACAGTCTGTTCCGTGGACTCATGCGGAGTAATGGGCCCATCCACAAATTTCCTTTGCCGCTGGATCAACAATGGAGCCCAGTCCCCCTATCCAATTGGCGATAGCCGATCGCCTCGGCCACATGGGAGGTGGCGATGTCTGCCTGTCCATCCAGATCGGCCACGGTGCGGGCGACGCGCAGGATGCGGTGCATCGAGCGGGCTGACAGCTGCAGGCGTTCGACCGCCTCTTCCAGCAGCGCCCTGTCGCTTCTGGACAGACGGCAGTGCTGCGCAAGCTCGGCCGGAAGCAGCTGCGCATTCGGTTTCCCGCTGCGGGCCAGCTGCACCCTGCGCGCGGCAACCACGCGCGCACGCACGGCCTTGCTGTCCTCGCCGTGCGGTTGCTCATCGCGCAGTTCATGAGGGTCCAGTCGTGGCACCTCCACGTGCAGGTCGATGCGGTCCAGCAGCGGGCCGGAGACGCGGCTGCGATAGCGCTGGATGCTGTCCGCCGCACAGCGGCAACGTCCGCTTCTGTCGCCGGCCCAACCGCAGGGGCACGGATTCATGGCCGCAACCAACTGGAAGCGTGCCGGGAATACCTCGGTGCGCGATGCCCTTGCGACGACGACCTGCCCGCTTTCAAGCGGTTCACGCAGGACCTCCAGCGTGTGTCGGCTCCACTCGGGCAGTTCGTCCAGGAACAGCACGCCGTTGTGGGCCAGCGATATTTCTCCGGGGCGCGGGTAGGTGCCGCCCCCCACCAGTGACGCAGCGCTGGCGGTGTGGTGAGGCGACCGGTAGGGCCGCTGCCGCCAACGCGCGGCGTCGATGCCATGCCCACTGCAGGCGCTCACGGTGGCCGTCTCCAGCGCTTCGGCATCGGTGGCATCAGGCAGGATGCCGGGCAGCCGCGACGCCAACAGGGTCTTGCCGCAGCCAGGCGTGCCGATCAGCAGCAGATGGTGGCCACCGGCTGCGGCCACTTCCAATGCGCGCCTGGCCAGCGGCTGGCCGCGTACATCGCGCAGGTCCGCCATCGGCGAACCGGCAATGTCCACCGGCATGGCGCGCGGGAGCTCGCGTTCGCCCAACCCGGCGCACACTTCCAGCAGGGTACGCGCCACGCGCACGTCGGCATGCCCGGCCAGCCCGGCTTCGGCTGCGTTCTCCGGCGGCACGATCAGCGTGCGGTCCAGGCGTGCAGCGGCCAGCGCGGCGGGCAGCACGCCGTTGACCCCTCGCAGTTCACCGGTGAGGGCCAGCTCACCCAGGAACTCATAGCGCGACAACACCTGCGCATCGATCTGCCCGCTGGCGGCGAGGATGCCCAGTGCGATGGCGAGATCGAAACGGCCACCTTCCTTGGGCAGGTCAGCCGGCGCCAGGTTGATGGTGATGCGCCGCTGCGGGAACTCGAACTGCGAGCAGACGATGGCCGCGCGCACCCGGTCGCGCGATTCGCGCACGGCGGTTTCCGGCAGGCCCACCATCTGCGTGTGCGGCAGCCCGCCGGAGAGCAGCACTTCGATACGGACCGCGGGCGCGTTGACGCCGGCGCGGGCACGGCTGTGGACGAGCGCCAGGCTCATGCGGTTTCCAAGGTGACTGATGGAGCTGCCAATGATGGGCGCTGATCTCATCGGGGTATGTAGGTGTAACCCGTCCCTGCCGTGGGTGCTCCACCTCCATCGATCACCAGCAGATGCCGCGCGCTCTGAGCGCTCAAGGTGTCAACTCCTCCCAACTTTCTTTCTATGGTGGTAGGTTTGCCGGCAATCGACAGGCAGGATCGCCTGGTGAATGTTTGCCACAGGGGAAAAAACCATGAAACGCGTTGTAGCCACCGCTGTCGTCTGCCTGATGCTGGCAGCCTGCTCGAATCCGAAGAACACCGAAGTTCCGCAGGATCCCGCCCAGTTGGAATCCATCAAGCCGGCCTTGGACAAGCTCACACCTGAAGAGCGCGCCTTGGCAACTGGCTACATCGTGCGACACACGGTTGGTGCCAAAATGGCCGGGATGTTCGGCGGAAAGGAAGGGCCGGGTATTCCGCAGGGAATGACCTTGGGCAAGGCGATCGAAGAACAGGGCAAGTTCCTGGCGGACCGAAAGGCGGAAGAGTCGCGTCAGGCCGCTCTGAAGGCGCAGTTGGAAGCGCAGCGTGAGGCCGCCATCAAGCCCATGCGCGAGGCCGTCACCGTAACGCTGTTGTCCAAATCCATCGAGGAAGAACGCGGCATGAGTGGCATGTTGCTCGATGAGAACCTGCATGTGGTGTTCGGTTACAAGAACAACACCACCAAGGACATCTCAGGCGTCAAAGGATACGTCTCCGCGCGCGATCTTTTCGGCGATGAGCTCTCTGGATTTGCCATCTCCAACGACACGTCAATCCCGGCTGGCCAGAGCGTTACCTGGGCCGGCAGCCGTTCGGTAAAGTTCTCCATCGGCGATAATAAGGACCGCAAGCTGGCGGAGCTGGACGATAGCAAGTACAAGGTTGTCTGGGAGCCGCAGGTGATCGTGTTTGCTGATGGCACCAAATTGGAGCTGCCGAAGGAATAGTTCGATGGGTCGAGCCGCCAACAATGCGGCGGTTCGATTGTGCACGGGCTGATACCTGACACCGCTCTCCGACCCAATGGTGGAGGAGACGACCGATAGGCGACTTGCGGGCCCTCCGGGTTGTTTCGACTCGGCTACCGCTAGACTGGACGCCCCACGCGCACGCCCTCTGCTCAACGCCATGGATATTCAACACCCCCACGCTCCGGTCGAACTCATCGCCATCGACATGGACGGCACCCTGCTCAACCCCGCGCACAAGCTCACGCCTCGGGTGAAGCAGGCCATCGCCGATGCACGCGCGCGCGGGGTGCAGGTCGTGCTGGCCAGCGGTCGCCCGGTGTCGGGGCTGGCACCGTTCCTGGACGAGCTGGGCATCGATGGCGATCAGGAATTCTGCATCGCCTGCAATGGCGCGGTGGTGGAGAACCTCGGTACCGGCCAGCGCGTGGTCGAGTATCCGCTGAGCTTTGACGACTTCCTGTTCTGCGAGCGTGTCGCGCGCGAACTGGGCGTCCATTTCCAGGCGCTGGATGGTCGGCGCATGTACACGCCCAACCAGGACATCAGCATCTATACCGTGTCCGACTCGCATCTGTCGCACGTGCCGCTGTCCTACCGGCGGGTGGAGGACATGGACCCGGCCATGCAGTTCATCAAGCTGATGATGATCGACGCGCCGGAGCTGCTGGATGCGGCCATCCAGCGCCTGCCGTTCGAGCTGACCGAGCGTTTCGCGGTGCTCAAGAGCGCGCCATTCTTCCTGGAGGTGTTCGACCACCGTGCGGGCAAGGGGCCGAGCCTGCAGAAACTGGCCGAGCACCTGGGCGTGGATGCGGCCAATGTGATGGCGCTGGGCGACCAGGAAAACGACCTGAGCATGCTGCAGTTCGCCGGCACCAGCGTGGCGATGGGCAATGCGATCGAGGCGGTGAAGCAGACCGCGCGCTTTGAAACCGCGACCAATGCAGAGGACGGCGTGGCGTTGGCGATTGAACGGTTCGTGCTACGGGACGCCTAGGGGCGCTCTATCCGATTGCGCGGGTGAGGCGACGCTTCGCGCGCGACAAGGGCAATGCCAACATCAACGCGAACGCGAGCAGGCTTGGCAGGGTGAAGACCCACATGTAACCGCCGCCGAGGTTGGTACCGACGGCGAGCAGGCCGTACCCGCCCAGCTCCAGCGCGGCAATGGACGTCGTGTTGTACGCGAGCACCGGCACGCAGGCGATGAACGGGACGGGCAGCACGCCGTGGCCAGCGACAATCAGCGTCGGCGCGAGCAGTCCAGCCAGCACGGAGAAGATGACGCGGTACACGCTGCGGCCAAGCGCACCGTCGATCCGGATGAAGCGCATCAGGCACAGGGCGACGATCACTGCCACGAGGCTGATACCGGCGATCGCCAGCATATGGGCATCATGTTGACGCATTGGACATCCTTTTCGCCCCACGGGGGAGAGGCCGGCAGCTACCGACCTGTCAGGTCTGCGGTACTGCCGGCTCGCCAGGCGTGTTGTTCCCGCGTGCTTCCAGCTCGGCCACCACCTTCTCCAACGCCTCCAGCTTCTCGCGGGTCTTGAGCAGCACCGCGCGCTGCACGTCGAACTCCTCGCGCGTCACCAGGTCCAGCTTGCCCAGGCCAGCCTGCAAGGCGGTCTTGAAGGTGGCCTGCAGTTCTTCGCGTGACTGGCGCAGGCCCGGCGGAACCATGTCGCTCAGGCGGCGGGCCAGGTCATCCAGGTGGTTGAGGTCGATCATGCTGTGCTCCGCGGGGTATACGCTAAGGATAATCCCCGGCGCGGCTGCCGGCACGGGCCGGGTGCATCGCGTTCACCGGCCGACAGGCGTTATCCTCGCTCGCGCGATTACAGGAGCCAAGCAGATGAAGATGGTCATGGCGGTGCTCAAGCCGTTCAAGCTCGACGACGTGCGCGAAGCACTGGCCGAGCGCGGCGTCACCGGGATCACGGTGACCGAGGTCAAGGGCTTCGGGCGGCAGAAGGGTCATACCGAGCTGTATCGGGGGGCCGAATACGTGGTCGACTTCCTGCCCAAGGTGAAGATCGAAGTGGCCGTTACCGATGGCCAGGTCGAGGAAGTGGTGGAAGCCATCGTCAAGGCCGCCGGTACCGGCAAGATTGGCGACGGCAAGGTGTTTGTGTACGACCTGGGCAGCGTGGTGCGCATCCGCACCGGTGAACTGGACGCCGACGCGCTGTAGGCGCGCCGGCGTGGCCACGCTCAGGCGTGGCCCTTGAACCAGCGGTAGAAGCGCTTCCAGCCCACGCGCACGGCCGCCACCCAGCGCGGGTCGGCCACCTGCGCGGCCTCCGATGCGCTGGGGCGCTCGCCGGTCAGGCGCTGGCGCATCTTGAGCAGGTTCTTCATGTCGCTGCGGCGCAGCTGGCGCGAGACCGGGTGCACCGGCAGCCAGCGCGGGCTGCGCCAGGCCGAGGTGAAGTCCACCAGCACCGGCACCCCGCCGCTGACCATCACGTTGGTGCCGTGCAGGTCGTTGTGGGTGATGCCGGCCGCATGCAGGCGAGTGAGCGCGTACTGCAGCTGTTCGAACACCTCCACGCCAACCGACTGGGCCGCGCTGAGGGTCTGGCCGGGAATGAATTCCATGCCCAGGGCGAGCCCGCCGATGGTGCCGAGCAGTGCAGGCGCGTGCTTCCAGCCGCTCAGGCGCTCCAGGATGCGCGCTTCGCGGCGGACCAGCAGGCGCGCGAGCGGCGACAGCGGGGTGCCGCGGTAACGGGTGTAATCCTTGACCACCGCCGGCTGGCCGTTGAGGCAGGTGCGGTAGACATCGGGTTCAAGCAGGCGTTCGCCGCGCTTGAGCAGCTCGGCGGGGGCGGTGTCATCGACACACGGGGCAACGATAGTGTTCATAGGGGTCTGTGCGACCCGGCGGTCGGCGCAATGCGTCAGGCGTACCGGTGCTGCTGATAGGTGATTACTAAGATTTCGTTAATTTTAGTACTCGCCGGTACACCAATCCAGAGTTTGTCGGAGAAATGTCGTAACCGGCCGTGGAACAGTTCGTCACAAATAATCGGACAATCCTGTCTCACTCGATATGATTTCGTAGAGAATCAGGCGGTTGCGTAGCCTTTCCAGGGGCGGTGGCCCTTGCGGAGCGGCGGTCCCATCATCGGACGGCCCCCGGTCGGTACCGGTCACCATCGCCCCTGGACGCCATTCGGCAATGAACATGACCGGATGCGCGCTTGACCCCGGCGCGGGCGCTGCCGACCATACGCTGTTGATCGCGACATCGGCGGCCGCCCCCTTCGGCACGTCCCCGCCCCCTGCCGCCCTACCGATGCCGGTCCGTGCCGTGCATCGCCCCCACCACTCGGGTCCGGCGCTGCCGGAGGAAGACTGATGACCAAGATCGTGCTGGCAGTGCTGTTCATCGCCTGCGTGCTGTACATCCATTACCGCGGCAAGGTGCGCGCGCGCTGGTCGCGCCAGTTGCTGGACCACTCCAGCTTCATGGCCCCGATCAACGTGATCATGTACGCCTTCTCCAAGGTGCCGACCACGCCGTTCCTGGACCCGGGCAAGGAATTCCCGCAGCTGGAGCCGCTGCGCCAGAACTGGCAGATGATCCGCGACGAGGCCCTGGCCCTGCGCGATGCGGACAAGATCGCCGCGTCCAGCACGTTCAACGATGCCGGCTTCAACTCGTTCTTCCGCCGCGGCTGGAAGCGCTTCTACCTGAAGTGGTACGGCCCCTCGCACCCGTCGGCCAAGGCACTGTGCCCGCAGACCACCGCGCTGCTGGAGTCGTTGCCGGACGTGCGCGCGGCGATGTTCGCCCAGTTGCCCTCGGGCAGCGAGCTGCGCCCGCACCGCGATCCGTTCGCCGGTTCGCTGCGCCTGCACCTGGGCCTGGCCACGCCGAACGATGATGCCTGCTACATCGAAGTGGACGGCATCCGGAAGAGTTGGCGCGATGGCCAGTGGATGATGTTCGATGAGACCTATATCCACCATGCGCACAACGAGACCCCGGACGACCGGGTGATCCTGTTCTGCGACATCGCCCGCCCGCTGCGCTTTGGCCTGCCGAGCCTGTTCAACCGCGCGGTGGCGTCCACGCTGCTGGCTGGCGGCGCCTCGCCGAACCTGCCGGGCGATCCCACCGGTGGGGTCAACAAGGCCTTCGGCAGCGTCTACAAGGTGCGGTTGAAGGCCAAGGCGCTGCGCGAGCGCAGCGTGGTGGCCTATCAGGTGATCAAGTGGGGCCTGGTGCTGGCGGTGATCGCGGGTATCTGGGCGCTGTGAGCCGGGGTACATGAGGTTGCCGGCCAGCGGCCGGCACTACCGGAACAAAGAAAACCCGCGCTGTTGCCAGCGCGGGTTTTTCTTGGCTGCAAGGTGGCGCCGAGCCTTGCTCGGCTGCGGCGCTCGCGATGCACCTTGCGCAAGGCAGCCGAGCATGGCTCGGCTCTACCTGGTACGCGCCGTACGGTTACCCGCTCAGCCCTTCAGGGCTGCCGCCACGAACGGCGGGGTCACCAGCACGCCGGTGTGCAGGGCGGCGGTGTAGTACAGGGTGTCGAAGGACTTGGCGGCCGAATCGGCCTGGCGGAAGTCGAAGCTGCTCTCGCCCTTGCGGGCCAGGGTCACGCTCCACCAGCCGGTCGGGTAGCACGGCTGCGGGAACGGCAGGGTCTTGAACGCGCCGAAGCCGGCCTTGCCCATCTCGGTGCGCATTTCGTTGATCAGGTCCAGCTGCATCAGCGGCGATTCGGACTGCTGCACCAGGATGCCGTCGTCCTTGAGCGCCTTGAAGCAGCTCTCGTAGAACGCCTTGTTGAACAGGCCTTCGCCGGGGCCGACCGGGTCGGTCGAGTCGACGATCACCACGTCCACGCTGCCGGCCGGGCAGTTGGCCATGTAGGCCACGCCGTCATCGAACATCAGCTCGGCGCGCGGGTCGTCGTTGGACTCGCACAGTTCCGGGAAGTGCTTGCGCGCCATCACGGTGACCTGCTCGTCGATGTCGCACTGGGTGACGCTCTCCACGCCCGGGTGCTTGAGTACTTCGCGCAGGGTGCCGCAGTCGCCGCCACCGATGATCACCACGCGCTTGGGCGCGGCGTGGGTGAACAGCACCGGGTGGCTGATCATCTCGTGATAGAAGAAGTTGTCCTTGCTGGTCAGCATGATGGCGCCATCGATGGTCATCAGGTTGCCCCAGTCGGTGGTCGCGAAGATCTCGATCTTCTGGAACGGCGACTGCACTTCGTCGAGCTTGCCCTTCAGGCGGTAGCCGATGGCCGAGCCGGTGCGCTCGAAATGCTCGATGTACCAGTTGTTGTTGTCAGTCATGGAATAACGATCCTGTTCGGAGGGTGTTGGAGCCGGGCTGGCGGCGGTGCCGCGTGGCGCAAGCCACGTCCGGACGGGTTGGCCCGTTCAGGTTTCAAGCCTGAGCACGGGCGCGGGCGCGCATGATAACGGAGCTGTCGCCACATAGGCGTTATCATGCACCCCCTTTTTTACCAACCAGGCCCACTGCAATGACCGATTGGTCCCTCGACCAAGCCCGCAAGACCTACTCGATTCCGCATTGGGCGGATGGCTACTTCGACGTGGATCAGGCAGGACACATGGTGGTGAGACCGACTGGCCAGGACGGCCCGGTGGTGTCCTTGCCCAAGATCGTCGACGCCGCCCGCGCGGCGGGCGCCAAGCTGCCGCTGCTGGTGCGCTTCCCGGACATCCTGGGCCAGCGCCTGGGCAAGCTGCAGGCCGCGTTCGCGCAGGCGCAGACCGACTGGGAGTACCCGGGTGGCTACACCGCCGTGTATCCGATCAAGGTCAACCAGCATCGTGGCGTGGCCGGCACCCTGGCCAGCCACCACGGCGAAGGCTTCGGCCTGGAAGCAGGCAGCAAGCCGGAGCTGATGGCGGTGCTGGCGCTGTCGCGCCCGGGCGGGCTGATCGTCTGCAACGGTTACAAGGACCGCGAGTACATCCGCCTGGCCCTGATCGGGCGCAAGCTGGGCCTGCAGACCTTCATCGTCATCGAAAAGCCCTCCGAGCTGAAGCTGGTGCTGGAAGAATCCAAGGCGCTGGACGTCAAGCCGGGCCTGGGCGTACGCATGCGCCTGGCCTCGCTGGGCGCGGGCAAGTGGCAGAACAGCGGCGGCGACAAGGCCAAGTTCGGCCTGTCCCCGCGCCAGCTGCTGGACCTGTGGAAGTCGCTGCGCGACACCGAGTACGCCGACTGCCTGAGCCTGCTGCATTTCCACATGGGCTCGCAGATCTCCAACGTGCGCGACATCGCCAACGGCATGCGCGAGGCCACGCGTTACTTCGTGGAGCTGTCCCAGCTGGGCGCGAAGATCACCCACGTCGATGTGGGCGGTGGCCTGGGCGTGGATTACGAAGGCACCCGTTCGCGCAGCTTCTGCTCGATCAACTACGGGCTGGCCTCCTACGCCAGCAACATCGTGCAGCCGCTGGCCAACGCCTGCGAGGAACACGGCCTGACCCCGCCGCGCATCGTCACCGAGTGCGGCCGCGCGATGACCGCCCACCACGCGGTGCTGATCGCCAACGTGTCCGAGGTGGAGCAGGCCCAGGAAGGCCGCGTGCCGGACCAGCATGACGACGAGCCGGCGGCGATCCGCCACCTGCGCGAGATCCATGCCGAGCTGGACGAGCGCCCGGCGGTGGAGCTGTTCCAGGAAGCGCAGCACTTCCATGCCGAAGGCCTGTCCAGCTACGCGCTGGGCCAGATCGACCTGCCGCAGCGTGCGCGCATCGATGACCTGTTCTACGCCATCGCCCACGCCGTGCGTGCGCGCCTGAGCTATGACGAGAAGAGCCATCGCCCGGCGCTGGATGAATTGAACGAGCGGCTGGTGGACAAGTATTTCGTCAACTTCAGCGTGTTCGAATCGATCCCCGATGCCTGGGCGATCGACCAGGTGTTCCCGATCGTGCCGATCGAGCGCCTGAACGAGCAGCCAGAGCGTCGCGGCATCATCGCCGACATGACCTGCGACTCGGACGGCATGGTCAAGACCTATGTCGAGAACGAAAGCCTGGACAGCTCGCTGCCGCTGCATGCGCTCAACCACGGCGAGAGCTACCGGATCGGCTTCTTCATGGTCGGTGCGTACCAGGAGATCCTGGGCGACATCCACAACCTGTTTGGCGATACCGACGCAGTGGAAGTGCTGGCCGATGCCGATGGCTATGCCATCACCCAGCAGCGTCGCGGTGATACCACCGATGTGATGCTCGATTACGTGGGTTACAGCCTGGCCGATCTGCGCAAGAGCTACGCCGAGCGCGTGGCGGCGGCCGATCTGTCGCCGGCGCGCGCGCAGGAGTTGTCCGACGCGCTGGAAGCCGGGTTGACGGGGTACACGTACCTGTCCGACGAGCCGCTGGCGTGAGGGGCGGGCAGGTGACGGAAGCGACGGCGGCTGCCGTCGCCGAGGTTGCCTGCCGTGTTGCGAGGGATGTCCGCTGGAAAGGTGGGCATTCATCGCGGCCTGACGTGTTGTCGGACGTGGCATCCATTGCGTTGCCGGGCATGGCTCGGCACTACCGGTCGGTTGTGCTTCGGCGTTCCCTGTCGGCATGAGCGCGCGTGCGGTGTTCCATCTCGTGTTGCATGCGGCCGTGCCGGCGCTGCTGGCAGGGATGTTCTGGCGCAAGCGGTTCCTGTCGGCCTGGGGGTTGCTGCTGCTGGGCTGGGTGATCGATCTGGATCATCTGCTCGCCGACCCGATCTATGTCCCCAACCGCTGCAGCATCGGGTTCCATCCGCTGCATACCGCGCCGGCGATTGCCGTGTACGCGGGGCTGTGCGTGCCGAAGAAGACGCGGCTGTTCGGCATCGGGCTGATGGTGCACATCGCGCTGGATGCCATCGATTGCTGGTGGATGCACCACGCCCGGTAGAGCCGACCGTTGGTCGGCTGCCGTTGGCGAAAACCAGACACGCTGTGCGTGCCAGCCGACCAACGGTCGGCTCTACCGGTCGTTTGTCATCCTGCCGGCAACGTCAACGTCGCCCGCAGTCCCGGACCGGCATTGGCCAGCACCAGCGTGCCACCGTAGCTGTCGGCGATATCGGCCACGATCGCCAGCCCCAGCCCACTGCCTGCCGCGCGCTGGTCCAGCCGCACGCCACGTTCCAGCACGCGTTGCAGGTCCGCCTGGGGCAGCCCCGGGCCATCGTCCTCCACTTCGATCCGCAGCGTGCTGTCGATGTGCCGCAGGCGGATCGCCACGCGGTGCGCGGCCCACTTGCCGGCATTGTCGAGCAGGTTGCCCAGCATCTCCTCCAGATCCTCGCGGGCACCGGCAAACAGGCCGTGGGTGTCCGGGTCCTGTTCGAACACCAGGCCGCGTTCGTTGTGCACGCGCTGCATCAGCGTGCACAGCGCATCGATCACCGGTGCCACCACGGTGCGCTGCTGGCTGTCGGCACCGATGCCGGCGGCGAGGTAGCGGTCGATGCTGAGCTGCATGCGCGCGGTTTCGCTGCGCAGGGTCTGGCGCCAGTCGCTGCCATCGCCCTCGGCTTCGGTCACCAGCACGGTCAGCGGAGTCTTCAGCGCATGGGCCAGGTCTTCGGCACTGCGGCGCGCGCGCACCACCATGCGCTGGTGATGGTCGAGCAGGTCGTTTAGCTGCGCGGCCAGCGGTGCCACTTCCTTGACCAGTCCGCGCTGCGGAAAGCGCACGTCCTGGCCGTTGCGGACCTGGCCGGCGATGCGGCCCAGCTCGGCCAGCGGGCGCAGGCCGTAATGCACCTGGGTGACCAGGACGGCGAACCACAACGCGATGAGGATTGCCAAGGCGATCGCGGTGCACTGGCGGAACGCGCTGACCTGCGCGTCCAGGTCGCTGCGGTCGGAGGCCACCACCACGCGCAGCGGCGCGGGCACGCGCGGCAGCGTCACCTGCTGGGCCAGCGCACGCAGCGGTGCCTGCAGCGGGCCGGTGGTGTCGAAGGCCTGGGCCGGCCCGGTGCGCAGCGACGCCGGGGTGGGCAATGTTTCATCCCACAACGACCGCGATTGCCCCAGCGCCTGGCCGTGGGTGTCCTGCACCTGCCAGTAGGTACCGGAGAACACGCGCTGGTAGCGCTCGTCGAACAGCTCGCGGCGCAGCTGCAGGCGGCCTTGGGCATCGCTTTCGGCCAGCGCCAGCACCGCGATCAGTTCATTGCCCAGGCGCTGGTCCATCGCTGCACGTGCGGAGCGCTCGTACATCGCGCCCAGCCACCAGGTGGCCAGCGCCGACACCAGCACCAGCCCGACGCCACCGGCGAGCAGCAGGCGGGTGCGCAGCGAGCCGGTGTTCATGGCTGCGCCGACAGGCGGAAGCCCTGTCCGCGATGGGTGTGGATGAGGTCGCTGCCGAGCTTGCGGCGGATCCGGCCGATCAGTACGTCCAACGTGTTGGAGTCCGGATCGAAACCAGCCTCGTAGACGTGTTCGCCCAGCCGCGCGCGGCTGATCACGATGTTCGGGTGGTGCATGAAGTAGCTCAGGATCCGGTACTCCTGCGGGCTCAGGTGCAGCAGTTCGCCGTCCAGTTCCACGCGGCCGGCGTTGACGTCCAGCAGCAGCGGGCCGCACTGCAGGCGGGGACTGGCATGGCCGGCGCTGCGCCGGATCAGCGCGCGCAGGCGCAGCAGCAGTTCTTCGGGCTGGAAGGGCTTGGTCAGGTAATCGTCGGCACCGGCATCGAACCCGGCCAGCTTGTCGTGCCAGCGTGCGCGGGCGGTCAGCACCAGCACCGGAAAGTCGCGTCCGGCCTGGCGCCAACGCTCGATGATGCTGAGCCCGTCCAGGCCGGGCAGGCCCAGATCCACCACGGCGGCGGCGATGTCCTCGATCTGGCCCAGCGCCTCGGCGGCGCGGCCTTCGGCGCTGTGCAGCACTACATAGCCAGCCTCTTCGAGCAGGGTCTGCAGGCGGCTGGCGAGCAGCGCATCGTCTTCGGCGAGCAGGATCCGCATCAGTCTTCTTCTATCTTCAGCAGGCGCCCGGTGACTGCATCGTAATCCAGCTCCATCACCACGCCGTTGGCGCCGAGGATCTCGATCTCGTACTTGCCGTCATCCAGCTCCACCTCCACCAGCTTGCCGGGGTAACGGCGCAGCGCGTCGGCCACCACCTGCTGCAATGGCACCAGCCTGCCCTGCCGGACGGCCTGGCGCACGGCGTCCTGCTGGTGGCTGCCGCCATCGAGGACGCGCATGGGGTCCTGCGGGGCGAGCGCCAGCAGCACGGGCAACAACAGGGAAGCGGCGAAGGTCATGGCAACGGTATACGGGACGTGTCTAAACATTGTCTAACAGCCGGGCTCATGGTCCGCTTAAGCGCGCTTGCCAGACTGGCGGTGCCGGAATCGACCGGTGTCCTTCTGGAGTCTCCCGATGAACAAGCTGATCCTTGCCGCCGCCCTGGCCACTACGCTGGTATCCACCCCGGCCATGGCCGCCGAACTCACCGCCGCCGATGTACAGGCCAAGCTGCGCGCCGCCGGCTACACCCAGGTGCACGAACTGGAGCGCGATGACGGCCTGTGGGAAGCGGACGTGACCCGTGCCGATGGCACCTTCGAAGAGGTGATCGTGGACCCGGCCACGGGTGAGATCTTCGACCCGCGCGGCAGCCGCGCGCTGCTCGACGCCGGGCAGATCCTGGACTTGGCCGGGAAGGCCGGTTTCACCCGGATCGAGTCGTTCGAACGCGATGGCGCCACCTGGACACTGGAAGCCCGCAACGCACGCAACCAGCGCGTGGACGTGCGCATGAGCGGGCATGACGGCCGGGTGTTGTCGAGCAAGCGCGACGGCTGGTGGGACTAAGCCGCCGGTCACCCCTGCAGCGGATACGCGAACGGCCGGTTGCCCGGCCGTTTCGGCATGCCCGTGACGCGGGCGCTTACCAGCCGCCGCGCGGCGGGTAATCCCAGTAGCCCGGGCCCGGACCGTAGCCGTACCCGCCATACCCACCGTACGGACCATACAACCCCGGGCCCTTGCCTTCGCTGACCCGGATGTTGAGGTTCATGTTGTGGGTCTTGCCCTCATCGGTGGTGTAGTTCTTGTTGAGGTTCAGTTCGGCGGCGTTGTAGTGCGAATTGCCGCCCTCCTTGGAATAGCCGATGCCGGTGGTGACGCTGCCGTTGACCCGCAGCTTGTCGTCGGTGACGTTGGCAATGCCATTGCCCGCGCCGGGATCGCTCAGGCGGCGGCCGCTCTTGTCGCCGTAAAACGTGCCGGGCGGGTCGCCGCGCAGCGAGCCATCGCCGAGGTACTGCATCGGCGCGGACGGCACGGCCAGATTGAGATCGGTGGCCGACTGCGGCCCGGTCGCACCTGCCGCGGACTGGGCCAGGACAACGCCGGGGGCAAGCAGGCACAGCAGCAGCGATAGCGAGCGGATCATGGTGGGGCTCCGGAACGGGCGGGCAGCAGGCAGGCCGCCGACAGCGCTGACGCTAGCACCGGCTGCTTGAACGATGCCTGTCATGGCACCGGCTGCCCGGGAACTTTACTCCAGCCGTCCAAACCCGAACAGCGTGGCCAGCGGGTGCCGGCGGCGCTCGATCCGGGCGCGGAGCAGGCCGGCGCCGATCATCGAGTAGGTGATGCCGTTGCCGCCGTACGCCATGGCGAACAGGACCCGCGGCCCCCACTGCGGGTGCGCGCCGAAGAACGGCAGCCCGTCCTTGGTCTCGGCGAAGGTGCCGCCCCAGGAGAAGGCAGGCTGCAGTGGCAGGTGCGGGAACAGCTTGGCCACCTGTTTGAGCAGGGTGCCGGTCTTGGACGCGACGCGGCGGTCGCGCCGGGCCGGGATGTCGATCGCATCGTCCTCGCCGCCGACCAGCAACCGATGGTCGCCGGTGGCACGCAGGTACAGGTAGGGCCGTGCCGACTCCCAGACCATGGTCTGGGCCAGCGGGCCGAGCAGTTCGGGGTCGATCGGGTCGGTGATGAAGGCGTAGCTGCTTCGGTTGCGCGCGACCGATGGCTTGAGCCAGCGTTGGCTGGCGTAACCGGCGGCCATCACCACGTGCCTGCAGTGGATCTGCATGCCGTCGACGGTGCGCGCGGTGACGCCGCGGCTGGTGGGTGTGAGCGTATCCAGCACGGTGCGGTCGTACACCCCGCAGCCGCGCTTCTGCAGCCGCATCAGCAGCCGGTAGGCGAGCCGGTACGGGTCCACGCGCGCGGCCAGTCCGCTGAGAATCGCCCCCGGCGCGCGGATGCCGAATTCGTGCTCCACCGCGTCCTGTTCCAGCCAACGCACATCGAAGCCATGCTTCCTGCGCAGCAGGTATTCCTCGTGCAGCACCGCGTGGTGGCGCCGCTTGCTGGCGTAGTACAGGCTCTGCATGCGATGGCAGTCGACACCGGTGAACGCACCGGCCACCTCGCGCAGTGCCGGGATCGCATCGGCGCAGGCCTGGTAGGCCAGCACCGCCGCCTTTTCGCCGTACTGTTCGGCCAGGTCGACCATGTGGGTGTCGATCTCGTACTGCAGCAATGCGGTACTGGCCGCCGTGCTGCCCCAGCCGACATCGCGCTGCTCGATCACCGCCACGTCGTGGCCGTGCGCGCACAGCTCATCGGCGATCAGCGCACCGCTGATGCCGCCGCCGACCACCAGCACCTCGCACGTCAGGTCCTGCTCCAGCGGCGGGAAGGCGTGCATCAGCCCGTTACGGACCGCCCAGAAGGGGTACCCGCTCTTGAGATCCATGCGCTCAGGCCGTCGGTCGGCCGGTGTGCGGGGTGTGGATCAGCGGGGCAAGGTCGAAACCCTGCTGGCGCGCCTGGGCCAGGTAGTGTTCCTGGGTGGTGGTATCCAGCGTGGGCGTGCGCGAGAGCAGCCACAGGAACTTGCGGTCCGGGCTGCCGACCAGCGCCACGCTGTAATCAGGGGCCACCTGGATGACCCAGTAGTCGCCCTTGGTGAAGGGGATCCAGCGCAGCCCCTTGGGCAGGAAGCTCACTTCCAGCCGCGCGCTGTCGTTGTCGACCGGGCAGGCCTCACCCTCGGCTTCCTCGATCTCGTTGCCGAGCCGGCAGCGGTTGAGCACGGCCACGTGGCCGTTTTCCTTCAGGCTGTAATGCGCCGACACATCGGTGCAGTCCTCCGGCTCGTGCTTCATCGGCAGGCGGGCGATTTCATACCAGGTGCCGAGGTAGCGCGGCAGCTTGAGGTCGGGGACGGTCTTGAGGTCGGCGTGAGTGTTCATCGAGGGCAGGTTGTGAAGGTCGCCGCCACGATGCCGCGCCCGCTGCCACGGCCGGGTGAAGCCCGGGCGAGTGCGGCGTGGAGAACGCTGCGTTGCCGTCGCGTCATGCATCGCTGCCGGCGACGGCGCTATGGTGTGGGTCGGCACAACGCCGGTTTTTCCATGCATGGGAGGTGCGGATGTATCAGGTGATCCTGCTCACGAGCGACAGCAGTTTTACGCGCGGGCACTGGGAGGCGGTTGACGATGTGGTCGACCATGAGGGCGTGACCTACTCGCTGCGCGCCGGCCCACGCCAGCCCCTGCCCACCGACCACGCGTGGGACCCGGTGGCGGTGTACGCACCGGAGGAAATCAGCGAAGAGGAATTCCAGGACTGGTACCTCCAGCTGCAGCCGCAGGTCGAGGAACTGCGCCTGAAGTACTGAAGGCGGGGCCCAGCGGGCCTCTACCCGTTGTGAACAGGGCCCGGTTTATAGTTCGCGCAGGCGCGGTGGTCCGCGCGAACCTTGCGGTGTACCGGTTTGTCTTCCCGTCTTTTCCGATCTTTGCGGCGGCCGCTGGCCTGGCTGATGGTGTGCACCTGGCTGAGCATGGCGCCGCTGGCCATGGCCCAGGCCGATGATGCCGCCGAGGCCGATCCCATCGCCCAGCTGGCGCAGGCCGACAAGGATCTCAAGCAGATCCAGGCCTCGCTGGACGATGCCGATACCCGCGACACGCTCAAGACCCTGTCCGACCGCGCGCTGGCCGTGCAGCGCGATGCCGATGCCGCACGCAATACGCTGCAGCCGCAGCTGGATCAGATGGACGCGCGCGTTGCCCAGCTTGGCGTTGTGCCGGAAGGCACCGTCGAGGCACGCGACATCGCGTTGCAGCGCAAGGCCCTGAACCAGCAGCGCAGCGACATCGCCTCGGCGATCGCGCGGGCCAAGCTGCTGGCGGGTGATGCCAAGCAGCTGGGCACGGATATCGAGAAAATGCGGGTCAGCCAGTTCAGCGAGGAACTGGCGCGCAAGGTCAATTCGCCGCTGTCGCCTTCGCTGTGGAAGCAGTTCGCCACCCATGTGCCGGCCGACTATGGGCGGCTGGTGTCGTTGTACCGGCAGGGCGAAAGCACCCCGCGCAAGGCCATCGCCGAGCATGGCTGGGCGGCGCCGGTGACCGGACTGGTGCTGGCGCTGTTGATGTTCTTCCCGTTGCGCTTGTGGCTGCGTGCTGCCGGGCGTCGTTACGCCGCTTCCGAGCGCGCGCCGGACGGGCGCCTGCGCCGGTCCGGGCTGGCGGTGTGGCTGCTGGCGGTCGGAACGCTGCTGCCCGGCTTTGCCGCCGTGGTGCTGGTGGCCGCACTGGCCTCCATCGGGGCCATCCCGCCGCGGCTGGAGCAGCTGGCGCAGCACTTCCAGGTGGCCACCTTCGTGGCGGCCTTCATCGCCGCGCTCAGCGCCTGCCTGCTGGTGCCCAAGCGGCCTTCGTGGCGCCTGCTCACCCTGGATGACACGGCGGCGTGGCGCCTGCGCAAGTACGCCTGGGGCGCGGCCGGCCTGACCTGGCTGAGCATCCTTCTGGTGGAGATCAACCGCGCTTCGCGCACCAGTGCCATCACCACGGTCGCCGTGGACGGACTGATCGCGATCACCTACATGGCGTTGATCATCGCCATCCTGGTGTCGCTGGCGCGCCTGCATCGGCGCCAGACCGACGAAGCCCAGGCCAAGCTGGATGCGCAGGCCGATTCGGGCGCCAAACCCAAAGCGCCGCCTCGGCGCAGCGGCTGGATCGTGATCGCGCGGCTGGCCGGGCATGTGGTGGTGGCTGCAGCAGTGATCGCCACGCTGCTGGGCTACCTCAATTTCGCCCTGTTCGTGGCCCAGCAACTGGTGTGGGGCTCCGTGGTGCTGCTGGCGGCCTCGTTGCTGCTCAAGTTTGCCGACGACCTGTCCACCTGGGTGCTCTCGCCCACCAGCCGGGTCGGGCAGGGCATCGTGCTCACCACCGGGCTGACCGAATCGCGCGTCGAACAGGCCGGCGTGCTGCTGTCGGCGGTGCTGCGCGTCGGCGTGATCGTGCTGGCGGTGCTGGCGCTGGCCGCGCCGTTCGGCAATCTCAATGCGTTCTACAGCGGGCTGGATTCGCTGTCGGGTGGTTTGAAGATCGGCGAAACCGTGCTCAAGCCCAGCAGCGTGCTCTACGCGGTGCTGGCCTTCCTGGCGGTCTGGGCGGTGATGCAGGCCTTCCAGAACTGGCTGACCGAGACCTACCTGCCCAAGACCGAACTGGATGCCGGCGCGCGCAATTCGATCAGCACCGTCACCCGCTACCTGGGCATCATCACCGCCGTGCTGTGGGGCCTGACCGCCCTCGGGATCGGCTTTGAGAAGCTGGCACTGGTGGTCAGCGCGCTGTCGGTGGGTATCGGCTTCGGCCTGCAGGCGATCACCCAGAACTTCGTCTCCGGCCTGATCCTGCTGGCCGAGCGGCCGGTGAAGATCGGCGACTGGGTCAAGCTGGGCGACCAGGAAGGCGACATCAAGCGCATCAGCGTGCGCTCCACCGAGATCCAGGTAGGCGACAAGTCGACGCTGATCGTGCCCAACTCCGAACTGATCACCAAGACCATCCGCAACATGACGATGGGCAATGCGCAGGGCCGGATCCAGATCCAGTTCTCGTTGCCGCTCAGCACCGACGTGGCTGCCGTGCGGCAGATCCTGCTGGACAGCTATGCCGAGCACGTGGCCGTGCTGTCCGATCCGGCGCCGTCGGTGTTCATCGATTCGATCGCCAACGGGCAGATCGCGATCAACAGCTTCGCCTACGTGTCCGGCCCGCGCGCGGTGTACGGGGTGCGCAGCGATCTGTACTTCGCGATGCTGCAGAAGTTCGCCGCCGCCGGCATCGCGTTGTCCTCGCCGACCGATATCCATCTGGTCCGCGACCCCACCGCGCCGCCGCAACCAGAGGCGTAAGCGGAACACGGGCACTGCCGGCCACTGGCCGGCAACCGGGTGGTGCGGTGGGTCGGGAGCCGGCCAGCGGCCGGCATTACCGTCAGCCGCGGTTGCCGCGGCGCGAGGGGACCAGCGCGACGTTGTCCACGGCGAGCTTCTCGGCGTGGTTCAACCATGCGCGGATCTCCAGATCATCCACTTCGTGATCCAGGCCGAACGGCACGCTGATGCGGCCCTGCGCATCGGGCTGTACCCACTGCTGGGCCACTACCACCTTGCGTTGCGAGGACACGGCCTCGACCCAGAAACCGCGGTCCGGCGACTGCCTGGCCACGAACTGCAGCATGTACTGGCCGGCGCGGGTGCGGCGGCCCTTCTGGGTGATCATGTGCGCCTGGCGGATGCTCGGGCGCGGGCCATTGAACGGCTCCAGCGGGCCATCCACGGCGAAGCCGCTGCGCAGCGCGTCATCGCGATACAGCTTGATGCCCTTGTCGCGGTTGACCAGCATCGCGCACCAGTCGCCATCGGCCGAACCGTCCTCGAAGGCGGTACAGCGATCCACGTAGGCCAGGGTGTTGGTCGGGTCGGCCTGGTCGAACTGCTTGGACGTGTTTTCCAGGTACACCGATTTCAGGTCGAACTGCTTGTCGTATTCCAGCAGCACCGGCGGCTGCACGTGCTGCAGGCCGATCACCACCTGGTTGTCCTCGTCGATGCGCAGCTGGCGGGTCTTGTCGCCCAGCCACAGCGAGCGCGAGAACGCCAGATAGCGCGGATAGTCCTTGCCGTTGTCGCGCACCGCCGCTGCGCTGGCGCTGTCGGTGCGCTTGGGGTCCAGCAGCGAGCGGCCGAAGCCGATGGCGTTGATGTCCGGCTGGACCAGGCTGAGCAGGGTGGCACCGGAATCCAGCGTGGAACCGGGCGCGGCCGCCAGCTGGCGCGGGGCGATGCCCTTGCCGAGGAACAGCAGCAGGTTCTCGCGCTTCTGCTTGGCCAGGATGTGGCTGAGGTCGTTGGGCATGGCCAGGTGATCGGAGGCGATCACGATCAGCGTGTCCTCGCCATACGGGCTGGCCTGGATGCGGTCGACCAGCCTGGAGATCAGCCCGTCGGTGCACTTGAGCGCGTTGAGCATGCCGATGTTGCCGTACTCGCTCTGGTAGCGGGTGCGCTTGCATGCCACCGGCAGATGCCCGGCCGGGTGGTGGGTGTCCATGGTCAGCGTGGTCAGCATGAACGGCTGGCCCTGCCTGGACAGCTGCACGAAGCGATCGTAGGCCTTGTCCAGCAGCACATCGTCATGCACGCCCCACGGTGAGAAGTGCGAACGCGCCACCTTCTGTTTCTTGAACCACGCCAGGTCGTCGACGGTGTCGAAGCCATGCGTGGCCAGGAACTGCCCCTTGCCGGCGAACTGCCCGTTGGCGCCGCCCATGTAGTGGTTGGTATAGCCCTGCTGCTTGAGGTAATCGCCCAGGCAGACCGCTTCGGGCAGGAAGCTGCCCATGCGGCCCATGCTGTTCTCGTCTTCCTTGGCGGTGGTCAGCGGTACGCCGCACATCGAGGAGACCAGGCCGGCGATGGTCCAGCCACCGCCTTCGGCCGACACCAGCCCGCGCACGTCCAGCGCCTGGCCCGCGAGGCGGTTGAGGTTGGGCATCAGGTCGGGGAAGGTGGTCTCGTCCAGATACGTGCGCTCCAGGCTCTCGCCGTAGATCCACACGATGTTGCGTGGCTTGGTCACTGCCTGCTGCGGAATGCGATATTCGGGGGCAATGACGGTGTAATCCACCGGGCGCATCTGCAGGTACAGGCGCTGGCCGTCGCTGTAGAGCGGGCTGACCAGGATCGCCAGCAGCCACATCGCGACGAACCCGCCGAACACCGCCTTGCCGTGCGCGATGCCGCGCCCGCGCTGGAGGCGGGGCACCGCCAGCGGTAGCAGCGAGAGCAGGGCCAGTGCGATGAAGCCCGCGATGTAACCCTTGAAATCGGCGACGCCGGCGCCTTCCATGTCCGCGCCCAGGTGGTACAGCGTGGCCGCATTGAGCCCATCACCGGACAGCTTGTTGATCAACCACCATGCGCTGAGCGTGAGCAGCAGCAGCGACATCAGACCGGCCTTCCACCATACCCCCGTGCGTGATGCGAGCAGCAACCAGGTGAGCAGCAACAGGGACAGCAGCAGGATCCAGATCATGGGCAGCTTCGGCAGTGGAGACAGGTGGTGATGGACGTCATGACGACGTGATTTCCCATCCGACCGGCTGTCCAACCACACCTGCATGACAGACCGATGACTCGATCATGCCTGCACGAACCTGACTGAAATGTTTGTTGAAAACGACATGCGCAGCGTTAGCGCGCATCGTGTTTCAGCGTGTAAAACAAGTGTGAAATCTGCGGCGCGATATCGCTGCGCGCACGCCCCCTCCATTGGACCGATGAATGCGTGCAACGCGGGTTCAACGATGCCCGCGCTCTTCCTTCGAGCGTGCGCGACGGTCGAAAATCAGCGCACTGAGGATGATGCCAAGGCCCAGCACCACGCCGATGAACATCAGCGTGAATGCGATGGCCGGGTAGCCGAACAGATGCCAGCCGGTATCCACCTTCATCATCATCGCCGCAGCCAGAATCAGCGCGGCGGTGACGATACCGGCCGATACACGGTTGGCGATCTTCTGCAGGTTCTCCATCAGGCGCGATTCTTCCAGCCCGGTCACCTTCATCTGCAGCCGGTTCTCGGCGAGCAGCGCGAGGATGTCGGACATCTTGCGCGGGCCTTCGCGCAGCAGCTGCTGCATCTCCATCGCTTCGCTGGCCAGATTGGCCGCCGACAGCGACTTCTTCAGGCGCGCACGCATTACATGCTGCAGCTGCTTTTCCACGATGCGGCGGGTATCCAGATCCGGGGAGAGCAGGCGGCACACCGTTTCCAGGTTCAGCAGCGCCTTGCCGAGCAGGCTCAGCTCCGGCGGGGTGCGCAGGCCACTGGCGGTGGCGATGCGGACCAGGTCGAGCACCACGCGGCCCTCGGAGTAGCTGGTGTTGGCCGCGTAGCGCGCGATCATCTGCCCGGTCTCGCGCAGGTAGCGTTCCTCGTCGAAGGATTCCAGCCGCGTACTGATGCCGATGATCTCATCGGCCACTTCCTCGCCGCGGCCATCCACGGCGGCGAACAACAGCTTGAGCAGGCGCTCGCGCAACCGCGGCGGCATGTGCGCGACCATGCCCAGGTCGAAGATCGCCAGCCGGCCTTCCGGGGTCACGCGCAGGTTGCCCGGATGCGGATCGGCGTGGATCTCGCCATGCACGAAGATCTGGTCTACATAGCCGCGGATCAGCGCGGCCGCCAGGGGCGCCATCGGCTGCTCGGTGCGGCGCACGTCGGGAATCATGTCCACGCGCACGCCGTGGGCCAGTTCCATGGTCAGCACGCGGTGGCTGCAGTAGTCCCACACCGGTTGCGGCACCCATAGCGGCTTGAACGGCTTGAGGTGCTGGCCGAATCGCTGCAGGTTTTCCGCCTCGGCCTGGTAATCCAGTTCCTGCATCAGTGTCTTGGCGAATTCGTTGAGCCAGTCGCGCAGGCGCACGCGACGACCGACCTGGGTGAGGTGGTCGGCGGCCAGCGCGAAGCTGCGCAGCACCTCCAGGTCCGAGCGCAGCTGCGCGGCCACTTCCGGCTTCTGCACCTTGACGGCTACCTCGCGACCGTCGTGCAGCTGCGCGCGGTGCACCTGGGCGATCGAGGCGCAGCCCAACGGCACCGGATCGAAGCTGGCAAACAGTTTGGACACCGGCGCGCCCAGTTCCTGCTCGATGATGCTGGCGATGCGCTCGACCGGGATCGGCGCGACCTTCTCCTGCATGCGCTCCAGCGCGGTGGCGAACTCCACCGGCACCATGTCCGGGCGGGTGGAGAGCATCTGGCCGAGCTTGACGAAGGTGGGTCCGAGCGATTCCAGGTCGGTGACGAACTGCTCCGGGTTGCCCTCCGGCGGCAGGTCGTGCATTGCCCGCGCATCCAGGTTCATGCCCGAAAACACCCCTGAATGCCGGTAACGCAGCAGCAGGCGCAGGATCTGGCTGCGGCGGTTCATGCCCTTGACCAGCGACGGCGTACCAGGGGCGACAGGCGTGGTATTCAAGCAGGGCTCCAGCAGGGGGATCACCGGCAGTGTCGCCGGGACGGGGTGGTGAGCCGGTGAATCCGCCGCCCGCTACCGCCCCGCGCCCCGGATCGGGCAGAATCCACGCTCCCGCTTGATCTATTGGATTGCCATGGCCGGTGCCAGCCTGTTCGCGTTGCTCGATGACATTGCCGCGCTGTTGGACGATGTGTCGGTCCTGACCAAGGTCGCGGCCAAAAAGACCGCCGGCGTACTCGGCGACGACCTGGCGCTGAACGCGCAGCAGGTGACCGGGGTCAACGCCAACCGCGAACTGCCGGTGGTATGGGCAGTGGCCAAGGGCTCGCTGGTCAACAAGGCGATCCTGGTGCCGGCCGCGCTGGCGATCAGCGCGCTGGAGGCCTGGCTGCGCGGCAAGGGCTACCCGGTGCCGATCGTGGTGCCGCTGATGATGATCGGCGGCGCGTTCCTCTGCTACGAGGGCGTTGAGAAGCTGGCGCACCGCTTCCTGCATTCGCAGGAGGAAGATGCCCAGCAGAAAGCCGAGCGGGTCAAGGCGCTGGCCGATGAAAAGGTGGACATGGTGGCGTGGGAGAAGGACAAGGTGAAGGGCGCGGTACGCACCGACTTCATCCTTTCGGCGGAGATCATCGTGCTGTCACTCGGTGTGGTGTCCGCTGCGCCGTTCCTCAACCAGGTCACCGCGCTGGTGATCATCGCCCTGGCGATGACGGTGTTCGTGTACGGCCTGGTGGCCGGCATCGTGAAGCTGGACGACGTCGGCCTGTACCTGTCGCGCAAGGGCGCGGCGCTGGCGGCGATCGGCCGCGGCTTGCTGGTGACGGCCCCGTGGCTGATGAAGTTCCTGTCGGTGGCCGGTACTGCCGCGATGTTCCTGGTCGGCGGCGGCATCCTGGTGCACAACGTGCCGGCGCTGCATCACCTGGTGCAGGCGCTCGGTGGCGAAGGCCGCTGGGGCTGGCTGGTCACTGCGCTGGGCAACATGGTGGTTGGCGTGATCGCCGGCGCCATCGTGCTGGCGGTGGTGATGGGGTTCCAGAAGCTGCGCGGGAAGAAAGCGGCGCATTGAGGGGATGCCGCCCAGCATGGCTCGGCGCTACCGGTGGGCGGGCGTAGGCAGGATCTGCCGAGCGTGGCTCGGCGCTACCGGTGGGGCGGGCGCAGGCAGGATCTGCCGAGCTTGGCTCGGCGCTGCCGGTGGGGCGGGCGCAGGCAGGATCTGCCGCGCCCGGCTGGGTGTCCGCGGGCATGGCGATGCGATGAACGACCCGCGCCGTCGGTCATGCGGCGCGACCCGATGAGACCGTCAGCCGGTGCTCCAGTCGCGTACGGCCGCCAGCTCGGCGCGTGCCTGGGCCAGGCGGCGGCCGGACAGCGCATCGATCGCCCGTTGCAGGCGGGGCGACTGCGGCGCGCGCTGCAGCCAGCGGCGCGCCAGCACCAGCAGGGCGACCATCATCGCCGTCCCCGCCAGCAGCGATACCAGCAGCCAGCGTGCGGCGAACACCGACAGGTCCAGGCCCCACGCCTGCCACGCGATCAGCACCGGCACTGCCAGCCACAACCAGCACCACGGCACGCCCAGCAGCAGTTCGCCGAGCGCGGTCTGCATGCGCAACAGGGCCAGCTGCCGGGACTGCTGCACCACCGGCTGGTCGGGCTGCAGCTGCCCGCGCAGATGCAGCCGCGCGGCGCTGACGATGATCACTCCCACGCTGTAGGCGTGCAGCGCCACTGCACTCAGCATCACTGCCAGCGGCGGCTGCTGCCACCAGATGCTGCCGCAGTAGATCGACAGCGCCAGCCAGAACAGCAGTTGCATCACCTGAACCGCACTGAACGCCGACAGCTGGCGCTGCGCGGCGTACTGCCGGTGGCGGCGCCAGGCATTCATCGCGGCGCTCGCCTCGCCGTCGTCGGCGTCGGCCTCGCTGCCGGGCTGGTTCCACAGCTGCTTGAGTGGGTCGGTATGCATGGCGGTGGCCTCAGGCAATGGGGTCGAAGCGCGCGCGAAGCTGCTGGCGCAGGCGGTGCAGGCGGGTGGAGACGTTGGCGCTGCTGATGCCGAGGATGTCCGCGATCTGACGATGATCGTGGTCGTCCAGGTGCAACAGCATCAGTGCCCGATCCAGCGGCGGAAGCGCGCGTATGGCCACCTCCAGCTGCTGCACGGCGTGCTGTTGCTCGGCCGGTGCGGTGTCATCCAACGGCAGGGCATCCTCGTCCAGCACCGCGTGGTGGCGCTGGCGCAGTTGCTGGCGGCGCAGCTGCGAGATGGCCACGTTGAGCGCCACCCGGTACAGCCACGTGGAGAAGCGGGCGCGGGCCGGGTCGAAGCTGCCGAACGCATCCCAGGCCTGCACGCTGATGTCCTGGATCAGGTCGAGCCGGTCTTCCTGGTGCGCGCAGTAGCCGCGTGCGATCTTCAGCACGATGCCACGGTGCTGGTCCAGCAATGTGGCGAAGCGAAGGCGCGGGTCGCGCGCGGCAGCGGTGTTCATGTCCATACCCGGATGATTCGCACGGGCGCGCCGGTTATCACAGCACGTGGTGGGTGACGTGGCTCATCGGGGCGCGTCGGCGGCCTGCACGCGGTTCTTGCCGACCCGCTTGGCCGCGTAAAGCGCCGCGTCGGCCCGCCGCAGCAGGGCCTCGGCGGGTTCACCGGCCTGCCATTGCGCCACCCCCGCGCTGAAATGCACGGGTACGCGGGCCTGGTCCAGCTGCAGTGGGCGCTGGGCCAGCGAGCGCTGCAGTCGCAACAGGGTGGACATGCTGTCCGCGGCCGGGGTTTCCGGCAACAGCAGCACGAACTCGTCGCCGCCGATGCGGGCGAGCGCGTCGGTGCTGCGCAGGTGCAACTGGCAGACCGCGACCAGGTGGCGCAACACCGCATCGCCGCCGGCGTGGCCGTGCGCGGTATTGGTCTGGTGGAAATCATCCAGGTCGATCAGCGCCAGCGCCAGCGGATGGTCGTGGCGACCGGCACGGGCCAGCTCGCGTTCGATCAATTCCTCGAAGCCACGGCGGTTCAGTGCACCGGTGAGGGGATCGGTGCGGATCAGCCCGGACACATCGCGCAGCTCCTGCTCCAGCTCGGCAATGCGCTGTTCGGCCTGCTCGACCTCGCGGCGTGCGTTGCCGAGATGGTCGCGCGCCTGCAGCGCCTGCGCCTGGACCCGGCCGGTGTCCTGCAGCACGTCCTGCAGCAGCTGGTTGAGATCGGCGATGCTGCGCGCCTCCTTCAAGGCCAGCGCATAGCTGCTGATCCGGTCGTGGTACTCGCCGGTGCTCACCGCCATCCCGTCCAGGCGCTCGATGAAGCCGCCCATCAGTCCCTTCATGGCCGCCTTGGATTCGCTGATGCCCTGCTTGAGCAGGCCCTGCTTGTAGATCACCTCGCGCAGGTTGATGCGCGCCTGCTCGACCGAGTCGCGGTCCAGGGGGCCGCCGATCAGCTCACGCACGGCGTGGATCTGGCCGTGGAGCCAGCTGCTGTCGTCGAGCAGCTCGCCGATGTTGTCCAGCAGCAGGTCGAACAGGCTCAGCAGCAGTTCCTGCTGTTCCTGCCAGCCATCGCTGCGTACGCCGATCTGGTGTGACAGCTCGCGCAGGCGGAGTTCGATCGGCTGCAGCGGCTGGCCGGGATGCCAGTGGCGCAGGTCGGCGGCGATCTGCGCCGGCTCCTCCTTCAGCTCGGGCATGTTCTGCAGCAGGCTGGCCACGGTCACGCCCAGCGTGTGCCGCAGCAGCTCGCGCAGGCGGAGGCTGTCGGGCTGGCCGTCGGGCGTCTCCTGCTCGATGGTGCGGATGTACTTGTCGATCAGCTGGCGCATCGCCCGGCCATAGCTGACCCAGTCGGCACTGCGCTGCGCCGACTGCAGGCGCAGGCCCATGTCGCCCAGTTCGCCGGGCAGGGTGGACATGCCGTTGGCGAAGGCGGCCAGCAGCGGCTCGGGACTGTCGATGCCGGCGAACAGGCGCTGCAGCATCGCGCTGCTGCCCCCCTTCGGGCCGGGTGCGTCACCGCTGGCGGCGTCGATCACGCGGGTCTCGGCCTGGCGCCGCGACAGCAGCCGGCCCACGGCGGTGCCGGGGCTGGGAGGAGCGTCGTGCGGGTCGGTCATGCGGCAGGTCCTTGGCGGATGACCGGCGGGGGGGGCGCCGGGGCGAGGGGAGGTGGGAACAGTATCGGCGCGCGGCACGCCGGCTTGAACGCCGGGGTCACCACGCCCGGTATGCCACGATGGTAGGCAATCTGACGGCAGGAGCGTGCGATGAAGGTGATGCTGGTAGGCGCGACGGGGCTGGTCGGTGGGCAGGTGCTGCAGCAACTGATCGAGGATCCACGCTGCGATGCCGTCGTGGCCCCGACCCGGCGCGCGCTGGCGCTGTCGGACCCGGCGCTGCACAACCCGGTGGTGGACTTCGACCGGCTGCCGGTCGATGCATCCTGGTGGGCAGTGGATGCGGTGATCTGCGCGCTCGGCAGCACGATCAAGCAGGCTGGCAGCCGCGAGGTATTTGCGCGCATCGACCACGACTACCCGCTGCAGGTAGCCACGCTGGCGCAGGCGCATGGCGCGCATGCCTTCGTGCTGAATTCGGCGATGGGCGCGGATGCGGATTCGCGGATCTTCTACAACCAGGTCAAGGGCCGGCTGGAACAGGACCTGCGCGGCCTGGGCTACCCCTCGCTGACGCTGGTGCGGCCGGGACTGATCGGCGGCGAGCGCGCCGAACGACGCACCGGCGAACACCTGGCCAGCGTGGTGTTGGGAACACTCGGCCCGGTATTGCCGAAGGCCTGGCGGATAAACCCCGCGCAGAACATCGCCGCCGCCATGGTCGAGGCCGCGCTGGCACCGCGTGCTGGTCTGCAGGTCATCGGTTCGGCGCAGCTGGCCTGAGTCGGCGTCCATGTCCCGTCCGATCCGCCTGAATCACCTGCTGCAGCTGCTGAGACGACATCGTCGCCCGGTCAGTGGCCAGACCCTGGCCGACGCACTGGGGATCAGCCTGCGCACGCTGTACCGCGATATCGCCACGTTGCAGCAGCAGGGTGCGGACCTGCGTGGCGAGGCGGGTGTTGGCTACGTGCTGGCACCGGGCGATACGTTGCCACCGTTGACCCTGCCGCCGGCCGAGATCGACGCCCTGGTCCTCGGCCTGCGCTGGGTGGCGTCACGTACCGATGCGGCACTGGCCGAGGCCGCGCGCGATGCACTCGCCCGGATCGGGCATGCGTTGCCGGCAGAGCGACGGCTGCAACTGCAGACCAGCGGGCTGCGCGTAGGCCCGGCGCGGCCACTGGAGGCCACGCTCTCGTCGGTGATGCAGGGCGTACGCGAAGCGATCGGCGCGCAGCAGCGGTTGCACATCCATTACCGCGACCAGGCCGGTCGCTGCAGCCAGCGCACGGTGTGGCCGTTCGCGCTGGGCTATTTCGACGAGGTGCCGATGCTGGCCGCATGGTGCGAGACGCGCGGGGATTTCCGGCATTTCCGGTTGGACCGTATCGATGGCGCGCAGGCGCAGGAACGTCGCTACCCGACCGCGCGCAGCACGCTGCTCAAGCGTTGGCAGCGTCAGCGGGGCATCAGCCCGGACTGGCTGGACCGCTGCTGACCGGAACTGTCAGCAGGGTGGCAGCAGGATAGGGGCTCTTCCCAAGGAGTACGCCCATGTTCCAACCCGATACCCTGCTTCAGTACGTCGGCGACGTCGACGTCAGCGTCGGTTTTTATGCCGGCATCATCGGCCGCCCGCCGGTGGAGCACTCGCCGGGCTTCGCCTTGTTCGTTTTCCCCGGCGGTCGCGCGTTGGGCCTGTGGCGACGCGACGCCGTGCAACCGACTGTGTACGGCAATGCCGGAGCCAACGAGTTGGCGATGGTGGTAGACAGTCCTGCGGAGGTCGAGCGCGTGTACCAGGCCTGGCAGTCGCTCGGCGTGGTGATCGCGCAGGCACCGGTCAAGCTGGAGTTCGGCCACACCTTCGTCGGCCTGGACCCGGACGGACACCGGCTGCGGGTGTACAGCCGCAGCGAAGACCTGCCGCCGCGCACGTGAGGTGAGGCATGGCGGGATCCGACGCCGAGTCATCCAAGCATCGCACGCAGGAACCGCGCGTCGCGGCGGGTAGGCCTCGCCCGGCGGCCCACGCGCGCGAAACCCCGGCCTGCGGCCGTACCAGACGCCGGCGTAGGGTGCCGCGCGCCCGGGAGCGCATGCTGTGCGCTACCCTTTGACCCCCTCATTTGGCCCACGCCATGTCCGTCGAGAAGAACCAACGCGACCTCGAAGCCGGTATCCACACCGATCTGGAGGGACGCCTGACCTATGGCGGCTACCTGCGGCTGGACCAGCTGCTGAGCGCCCAGCAGCCGCTGTCCAACCCGCCGCACCATGACGAGATGCTGTTCATCATCCAGCACCAGACCTCCGAGCTGTGGCTGAAGCTGCTGGCGCACGAACTGCGTGCGGCGATCGGCTTCCTGCAGCGCGACCAGGTCTGGCAATGCCGCAAGGTGCTGGCACGCAGCAAGCAGGTGCTGCGCCAGCTTACCGAACAGTGGTCGGTGCTGGAGACCCTGACCCCGTCGGAGTACATGGGCTTCCGCGACGTCCTCGGCCCGTCCTCGGGCTTCCAGTCGCTGCAGTATCGCTACATCGAGTTCCTGCTGGGCAACAAGAACGCGCAGATGCTGCAGGTGTTTTCACACGATCCGGCCGGGCAGGCGCAGTTGCAGGAGGTGCTGGACGCACCGAGCCTGTACGAGGAATTCCTGCGCTACCTGGCGCGTTTCGGCCATCCGGTCCCCGCTGCCTACCAGGGCCGCGACTGGCAGCAGCCACACGTGGCCGACGATGCCCTGCACCCGGTGTTCGAACGGATCTACCAGAACACCGACCGCTTCTGGCGCGAGTATTCGCTGTGCGAGGACCTGGTGGACCTGGAGACCGCCTTCCAGCTCTGGCGCTTCCGGCACATGCGCACGGTGATGCGGATCATCGGCTTCAAGCGCGGCACCGGTGGTTCCAGCGGGGTGGGTTTCCTGCGCCAGGCGCTGGAGCTGACCTTCTTCCCGGAGCTGTTCCAGGTGCGCACCACGATCCGCAACGACGATCCGATGCCGCCGGACGCCTGATCCGACATCCCCGCCAATAAGCCTATTCATATTTACCGGCCGCATCCGCCGTAGGGTGCGGCAGCCCCCGCCGTTGCTGCGCTGGCGGGGCAAGGCCGGTGGTTGCAGATGCAAGTTCAGCGACCGTGCCGGCAGTTGCACGAATCGGCGTGTATTTGACGTGAACGCCGTTGTTCTGGGATTCTCCCGCGCTGTTTCGCACATCGGACGTGCATGTCTTCCACCGAACCCAGGAATCCCGCATGAGCGTAGACGCCGCCGCGAAATCCGTCCCCGATCCGGCGTTGCCGGAGTTCAAGACCACCCTGGGCCATCCGCGCCCATTGTGGATGCTGTTCATGACCGAATTCTGGGAGCGCTTTGCGTTCTACGGCATCCGCTGGGCGCTGGTGCTGTACATCGTGTCGCAGTTCTTCGAAGGCGATTCGGCCGGCCAGGCCGCCGCCAGCCGCACCTACGGCGCCTACCTGGCGCTGGTCTATGCCGCGGCCATCTTCGGTGGCTATGTCGCCGACCGGGTGCTGGGGTACCAGCGCTCCATCCTGACCGGTGCGGTGATCATGGCCGCCGGCCTGTTCATGGTCGCCATGCCGAACAAGGAAGTGTTCGAGCTGGGCCTGGCCACGATCATCATCGGTAACGGCCTGTTCAAGCCCAACATCTCCACGATGGTCGGCAAGCTGTACGGCCTGAAGGATGAGCGTCGCGACTCGGGCTTCACCATCTTCTACATGGGCATCAACATCGGCGCGATGATCGCCCCGGTGCTGACCCAGTACCTGGCCGAGCAGGTCTTCGGTACCCAGGCGATGCCGTCCTACAAGATGGTCTTCATCGCGTCGGGCTTCGGCATGCTGATCAGCCTGGTGTGGTTCTACATCGGTCGTGCCGGCCTGAAGGGCATCGGCGCACCGCCGGTGGGTGCCGAAGGGTTTGGCCGCGTGATCATGGTGCTGGTCGGCGCCGTCGTCGCCATCCCGGTCGCCTACTTCCTGCTGTCCACCGGCGCCACCGCGCTGGCCTGGATCCTGGGCGTGATGTTCATCGCGCTGGGCGTGCTGCTGCTGGTCGAAGGCATCCGCGAGGGCAAGGTGCAGCGCGATCGTGTGATCGCCATGCTGATCATCTTCACCTTCAACGTGATGTTCTGGATGTTCTTCGAGCAGGCCGGCAGCTCCTTCACCTTCCTGGCCGACAACATCGTCAACCGCAACCTCGGCGGCTGGACCTTCCCGACCGCGTGGTTCCAGTCGGTCAACTCGGTGGCGATCATCACCCTGGCCCCCATCATTGCCTGGATCTGGATCAAGCTGGGTCGCGCCAATCCGTCGATTCCGCGCAAGTTCGGCCTGGGCCTGCTGTTCAACGGCGCGGCGTTCGCGCTGCTGATGCTGGCGCTGTCGAGCATGGTGGTGGACGGCAAGATCCCGTTCTGGACGCTGTTCATGGTCTACGTCATCCAGTCGGTCGGTGAGCTGTGCCTGTCGCCGATCGGCCTGTCGATGGTGACCAAGCTGGCCCCGGTGCGCCTGGTCGGCTTCGGCATGGGCGGCTGGTTCCTGTCCACCGGCATCGGCAACAACCTGTCGGGCATCTTTGCCGGTGCGGTCAGTGGCGAAGGCGGCATGACCGTGGCGTCGGCGCTGAAGGGCTACACCTTCGGTTTCTGGGCGTTGATGATCTCCGGCGCGGTGCTGTTCCTGCTCGCCCCGCTGATCAACAAGCTGATGCACGGCGTCAAGTGAGGTCGCTGATGCGCATGAAGATGGGGTGTGTGGCGATGATCGTGGCTGGCCTGCTGAGCGCGTGCTCGCCGTCGTCGGCGCCCACCGCCGGTCCTGCGCAGCCACTGGATACCCGCGAGCAGAAGCCGCCGGTCGCCGATCCCAGCGCACCGGTGGCCTCGGGCAACACGCCGGCCGCGGCCGATGTGGCGGCCATCGCCGCGCTCAACGCGCAGTTCGATCCGGGCCGCGATCCGGTCGCCGACCTGGCCACGGCCAAGGTCGAGGCCAAGCGCGGTGGCAAGCGGATCGTGCTGGACGTGGGCGGGGAGTGGTGCTCGTGGTGCCACCTGATGGATGCCTTCATCGAGGGCGATGCGGAGATCCGCAGCTTCCGCGATGCCAACTTCGTGTGGATGAAGGTGAACTACAGCGAAGACAACGAGAACGCGGCGTTCCTGTCGCAGTTCCCGGCGATCAAGGGCTATCCGCACCTGTTCGTGCTCGACGCCGACGGCACGCTGCTGCATTCGCAGTTCACCGGTGAGCTGGAGGCCGACAAGGGCCAGCCCAAGGGCTACAACCGCACGCGGTTCTTCGCCTTCATGAAGGACTGGGCGCCACCCAAGGCGCCATGACCGAAAGAAGCCGCGGATTCCGCGGCTTTTTTTTGGTTTTTCTCCCAACCGCGTGGCAGGCACGACGCGCGGGCGCGGGCGTGGCTGTCGGTGGGTCGGGCGCTGGGTCCCCATACCCTTTCCGGCGACGCCCCCGGCCGCAGAGCGGCCTCCTCCTTTATTTCGCCGCCAAGGGGATGGGGACCCTGCACCCATCCCACCGACCCGCTTGGCTCCTACCTGCTTTCCGCAGCCGAGCCCCTTAGCGGCCGGTAGGCTCCTGGGCAAAATCAAGGAGGAGGCCGCCCCGCGGCCGGGGGACACTACGCCAGGGGCCGACCGGCCGCCAAGGGTCCTCACGCTCGCGACAGACTTGAGCGAAGACACAGCCCGAACACACGTCGCCGGCACTGCCCGTCGTTGCGTCGCGCTCACTCTGCGACGGCCCTCGCAACAAAGACGCTTCCCCCAGATGGGACAGGATTTTTTCGTCTGGCGTGGATCCACCCACCTGGGCGCCCCTTCATTTCCTGCCGCCCCTGCCGCTACCTCCAAGGACCTCATGCCGCGCTGCTCGTGGCGCACAACCGACGGATCGATACGCATGCAGACAGGCACCGGCGACAGCACCTCCGACATCACCCTCCAGGCCCCGGCCGGCGTGAGCCTGCCGCCGGTCGATGTGCTGCTTGACGATCATGGCGCTGGCGACGCTCCCGAGGCGGACACGCCCGCACCCGGCGCGATCCGCTACCGGCTGCCGCTGGTGGCGGTGCCGGACAACGTCCTGCTGAAGGCGGCGGTGCAGAAGCTGGTCGAACAGAAAGCCCAGCTCGACGCGCTCGCGCGCAACCCGGCCCTGGCCGGCCTGCTCCCGGCCGAATGGCAGGGCAGCGGCGTGCGCGCGGTGGACCTCCAGGGCTTCGTGCTGTCGGTGCTGCCGTTCCTGCAGAACGCTGCCAAGGCCGAGACCGCGCCGGCGCGGTTGCCGCTCAAGCACGTGCTCGGCGACGCCGGACGCTGGGACAGCGGCGACGTCGATGAGCCCAAGTCCCTGGCGTTCTTCCTGGCCAGCGACGACCGCGCCAGTGCCGGCGCCAAGGATCCGGCCGAAGCCTACCTGGTCGCCGCGCTGGGCCTGGCCTGGGCCCACGAGGGGCGCACCCGCCCCGGTTTCCTGCGCCAGATGGGCTACGACAGCATGGCCGCGCGCGTGCACCTGCTGCCGTATCCCGAACCGGGCCAGCTGGCCCTGTATGGCGTGGTGGCCAACGGCGTCAGCCAGCTCTGGTGCGTGCTCGACCGGCGCAAGCTGCGCCCGTTGCTGGCGCCGTGGATCAGCGTGCCGCTGTTGACCGCCTACGGCGTGAGCGCGCCGGGCACATGGCCGACCTCGTTCCCGCCGGTCGAGGAGGTGGCGCAGATGCTGGCCACCGCGCGTACCGGCAAGGGCCCGGTGGAAGTGGACCTGACCCGGGTTGCGGCCAAGGTCCAGCAGGACGCCTCGGCCGAAACCTGGATGCCGGTCAGCCTGCTCCAGGTGGGCACGTGGGCGCCGCGCTGGGGCTACTTCATGGCCACCTTCATCGGCTTGCCTTCGGCGCTTCTCGTGCTGGCCGCGCTGGCCCTGCCCAATGCGATCGAAGCGGCCGTGGTGGCTGCTTCGCTGGCGTTTGCCGGGGGAGCCATCGGCGCGCTGGCCGCGCCGTGGGTGCATGCCAGGCGCAAGCACCTGAGTTGACGCGCAACGCCCCGGAGGCGTTGCCCGCCCTCAACCCTGGTCCATCTTCTGCAGGCCTTCCCCAGCCAGGCGCAGGATCAGCGACTCCAGCATCTGCTCCTCCTCTTCGCTGAGCACGGACATCAGCTTGCGGGTGATCTCGATCACCAGCGGGGCGATGGTCTCGTACACCTCGAACCCGGCCGCCGACAGCGCCAGCACCGAGCGACGGCGATCGTCCCCATGGGTTTCACGCTTGATGAAGCCACGCTCGAGCAGTCTGGCCACGGCCCGGCTCACGGCCACCTTGTCCATCGCCGTGCGGTCGGAGACCTCGCTGGCCGATGAGCCGGGGTACAGCGCCAGGATGGTGATGACCCGCCATTCCGGGATCGCCAGACCGTAACGGTCCCCATACAGCTTGGCGATGTTGCCGCTGACCCGGTTGGACAGCACGCTGAGCCGGTACGGCAGGAACTGCTCCAGGTCGAGCAGGGCGTGCGAGGCGCGGATGCTGTGGCTGCTGGGATCGGGCGGGCTCATGCTGCGGTGCACCTTGATGGTGGTTTCATGTGAAACTATAACCTACGTTCCGGACACCGCATTCTCGCGGGTCTGCCGCCCCACCGCACCTGGTTTTTTCCGATGCGGACTTGCTTTGGAGCCACATCATGAGCAGCCAACTGAGCACCGCGTCCCACGCACCCGACCCGGGCATGCAGGTCACCACCTTCGAAAACCCGATGGGCATCGACGGTTTCGAGTTCGTCGAGTTCGCCGCGCCGGCCGGCCGTGGCGCCGAACTGCACGACTACTTCCGCAAGATGGGCTTCACCGCGGTGTTGCGCCACAAGCAGCGCGCGATCACCGTGTACCGCCAGGGCGACGTCAATTTCCTGGTCAACGAAGAACCCGATTCGTTCGCCTCGGACTTTGCCGACAAGCACGGCCCGTGCGCCTGCGGCTTTGCCATCCGCTTCAAGAAGCCGGGCGATGAGGTCTACCAGATGGCGCTGGGCAACGGCGCCGAAGCGATCGACTTCAAGCCGGAAACCCGCGCGGTGGCCGCGCCGATCATCAAGGGTATCGGCGACTGCATGCTGTACCTGGTGG
Organism: Stenotrophomonas sp.; assembly: GCF_031995405.1. Lineage (GTDB taxonomy): Bacteria > Pseudomonadota > Gammaproteobacteria > Xanthomonadales > Xanthomonadaceae > Stenotrophomonas. The sequence continues at coordinate 46,204 of NZ_DAMAGC010000001.1, forward strand.
ACCGCTACGGCGCCAACGGCAGCATGTTCGACACCGACTACGCCCCGATCGAGGGTGTGGAGCAGCGTCCCAAGGGCTTCGGCCTGACCTTCATCGACCACCTGACCCACAACCTGTACTTCGGCAACATGCAGCAGTGGTCGGATTACTACGAGCGCCTGTTCAACTTCCGCGAGATCCGCTACTTCGACATCAAGGGCCTCAAGACCGGCCTGGTGTCCAAGGCGATGACCGCCCCGGACGGCATCGTGCGCATTCCGCTCAACGAGTCTTCCGATCCGAAGAGCCAGATCAACGAATACCTGGACGCCTACAAGGGCGAGGGCATCCAGCACATCGCCTGCTTCACCGAGAACATCTACGACACCGTGGAAGCGATGCGCGCCCAGGGCGTGGAGTTCCTCGACACGCCGGACACCTACTTCGACGTGATCGACATGCGCGTGCCCAACCACGGTGAAGACGTCGCGCGGCTGGCCAGGAACAAGATCCTGATCGATGCCGATCCGGAGACCAAGCAGCGCAAGCTGCTGCAGATCTTCACCACCAACTGCATCGGCCCGATCTTCTTCGAGATCATCCAGCGCAAGGGCAACGAAGGCTTCGGCGAAGGCAACTTCACCGCGCTGTTCGAGAGCATCGAGCGCGACCAGATGAAGCGCGGCGTGCTGTAAAGCCGTTACGCTTGCAGGACCGCAGCCCGCTGCACGGCGGGCGCGGTCGTTGGCGTCACCCCCCCACTCGCCTCGGCGGAGCAGCACCATGAACAACCCGATGTCAGCCCACGGTTACCAGACCGGTTTCGGCAATGAGTTCGCCACGGAAGCGGTGCCCGGCGCGTTGCCGGTGGGCCGCAACTCGCCGCAGCGGGTGGCGCATGGGCTGTATGCCGAACAGTTGTCGGGCACCGCGTTCACCGCACCGCGCGGCAGCAACCGGCGCAGCTGGCTGTACCGGATCCGCCCGGCGGTGTCGCACGGTGAGTTCAGCGCGTATGCGCAGCCGCACCTGCACGGCGATTTCGCGCATGGCGCGGTATCGCCTAACCAGTTGCGCTGGGACCCGCTGCCGCTGCCGAGCAGCCCCACCGATTTCATCGATGGCCTGTACACCATGGGCGGCAACGGCGCGCCCGATGCGCACCATGGCGTGGGCATCCACCTGTATGCGGCCAACGCCGACATGCAGGGCCGTTACTTCTACAACGCCGACGGCGAACTGCTGATCGTGCCGCAGCTGGGGCGCCTGCGCCTGCTCACCGAGCTGGGCGTGATCGAGATCGAACCGCAGCAGATCGCGGTGATCCCGCGCGGCGTGCGTTTCCGGGTCGAACTGCCCGATGGTGAGGCACGTGGCTACGTCTGCGAAAACTTCGGCGCGCTGCTGCGGCTGCCCGACCTGGGGCCGATCGGCTCCAACGGCCTGGCCAATCCGCGCGATTTCGAAACCCCGCAGGCCGCGTTCGAAAACGTCGAAGGCACGTTCGAGCTGATCGCCAAGTTCGGCGGCCAGCTGTGGCGTGCCGACATCGACCATTCGCCGCTGGACGTAGTCGCCTGGCACGGCAACTACGCGCCGTACCGCTACGACCTGCGCCGCTTCAACACCATCGGCTCGATCAGCCACGACCACCCGGACCCGTCGATCTTCCTGGTGCTGCATTCGCCCAGCGATACCGCCGGCACCAGCAACATGGACTTCGCCATCTTCCCGCCGCGCTGGCTGGTGGCGCAGGACACGTTCCGCCCGCCGTGGTTCCACCGCAACATCGCCAGCGAATTCATGGGCCTCATCCACGGTGCCTACGATGCCAAGGCCGAAGGCTTCGTCCCCGGCGGCGCCTCGCTGCACAACTGCATGAGTGGCCACGGGCCGGATGCGGCCACCTTCGACAAGGCCTCGGCGGCCGACCTGAGCAAGCCGGACGTGATCAAGGACACCATGGCCTTCATGTTCGAAACCCGTGGCGTGATCCGCCCCACCGCGCAGGCGATGGACGCCGCGCACCGGCAGCGTGGTTACCAGCAGTGCTGGAAGGGGTTGAAGGCGAACTTCGTCCCGTGACGTCGGCGTTGCCGAAGGCCGACTTGGCGATGTTGCGCGCGGCGGGGGCATCGCTGCCGTTGCCGTCCCGTTCGCGTTTCGTGGACGAGCAGATCGACGACCTGGCGCTGCAGGGCGTGAACCTGGCAGCGCCGATCTTCGAGGGGTGCCGGGTGCAGCGGGGAACGTTCGCGCACTGCGATTTCTCCGGTGTCCGCTTTTTCCACCGCAACCAGCTGGCCGGCTGCAGCTTTACCCGCGCGGACTTCCGCAACAGCGGGCTGAATGACACGGTGTTTCGCGAGTGCGTCTTCGACCGGTGCGACTTCCGGCAGAGCCGGTTCAATGATTGCGTGCTCGACCGCTGCACGTTCATCAATTGCCGGATCGTGGACACTGACATGCACGCGCAGGCTACCACCGGGTGTCGCTTCGAAGGCACATTGAAAGACGTGAGGTTCGTTGCCGCCGGTGCACCGGCTCAGCTGGACGCCGATTTCAGCCGGTGCATCCTGGACTACGTGTCCTTCGAAAACTGCCGGCTGGACGACGTCATCCCACCGCGTGATCCCCGCCATGCCTACCTGCCGGACATCGCGGTGCGCGCGCGGCGCGCATTGGATGCGTTGCCGGCCGCGCCGGACGATGCGGCTACCAAGGTCCTCATGCGCCGACTTCGCCGTTATGCGCAGATGCAGGGCACCGTTCTCAACCTGGACAACCTGTGTCGTGTGGAAGACCCCGCCTTGGCCGCGGCGTTGATTGCCGCGCTCGCGGTGGAGTGATCCCAGGTTCCGGCGACGGGTCGCGAACCCTGCTTAGGCCGTGGCGATCGCGGCATGGGCCAACCGCGCGGCGTGCGCGTCCGGCATGGCCTCCACCACCCGCTGCCGCACCCGCTCGGCGTACCCGGGCGAGGTCAGGCCAGGCAGTGCGGTCAGGGCGGTATGCAGCGAGGCGATGACGTCTTCGTCGCTGCGCGCGCGCTGCAGCGCGTGGAACAGCGCGGCGGCCTGCGGGTGGCGCTGCATTTCGAGGATGCCCAGCAGGTAGATGCGCGCGGCTACCAGCGAGCGACGACGTTCGGTGGGCGGGGGCGCAGCCGGTGCGGCTGTGGGCGCGCTGGCCGGCGCGTCCTGCGGGGCCGGTTCTGCAGGCGCGGCGGACACCAGGTAACCGGCCTGGATCAGCTGGATCACCATGGCCGACGCTTCCGCGCCGATCATGGCGCTGAGCTGGGGCAGGTCGCGCTGGCCGTCGCACAGGATCAGCAGGCGGCGCTGGCGCATGTCCAGCGGCGCGCGGTGGGCCTGCAGGGCGGTGCGGGCGAGGTCGGTCTTGCGCGGTTGCATGGGCGTGGGGTCGGTGCGGTGCAGGCCGAGCCTGAACGCGGCAGGTGAAACGACGATGACAATCGCGTCATCGCATGCAGCCGCTGCACGGGGATCGCGCTAGGCTTGCGGCCACCGACTGGAGGACACCACATGAAGCAGCTGGGAAGCGTTTTGGCACTGGGCGTCGTGCTGGCATTGGCAGGCTGCGGGCGCAGCCCGGAAACCCCGTCGACGGACGCCGCGGCGAGCGCGCCGGCGCCTGCCGTGCCGGCGGTTGGCGAGTCCGCCGACAACGCTCCGACCGCCGGCGCGGAGGCTGCCGCGGCCACCGGTCCGGCGCGACTGGACGGCTACGGCCCGATCGCCCTGGGCAGCACGCTGGAGCAGGTGCAGGCGGCCTGGAAGGAACCACTGCAGGGCGACGTTCCGGACGACTACTGCCACGCGCTGCGGCCGCAGGGCGCGCAGGCCGACGATGTGGTCTTCATGATCGAAGGCAAGCGGTTGGTCCGCTACGACGTGCGCAACGACCGCATCGTCGCGCCCGGCGGCGGCAAGGTCGGCATGTCGCTGGGCCAGTTGCAGACGCTGTATCCCGATCGGGGCGATGTCACCCCGCACAAGTACGACGAGAACGGCCATAACCTGCGTGTGCGCCCGGCCACCGAGGGCGGTGCGCTGATCAACTTCGAGATCGGCGGCGACGGCAATGTCACCGCCTGGCGGGTCGGCCAGACCCCGCAGGTCGACTACGTCGAAGGCTGCTCGTAAGCCGGCGGCGGCGCGTGCCCATGACGGGCCGCGCCGCTGCATCCCCGCTTCGGCGGTTTCCTCACCCCCTGCAAGCGCGCTGGCTCTAGAATCGGGCCATTGCTGCCTGGGGATGTGCCGATGATTGCTGCTACCGCGTGGTTCCTGCTGGGCCTGCTGCTGCTTGCGCTGGGCGGCGACTCGATCGTCAAGGCCGCCTCCGGCCTGGCCCAGCGCTTCGGCGCGTCGCCGTTCGTGGCCGGCCTGCTGCTGGTGGCCTTCGGCACCTCACTGCCCGAGCTGGTGGTCAACGCCCGCGCGTTCGTGGTCGGGGCCGAAGAACTGGCGTTGGGCAATGCGGTCGGCAGCAACATCGTCAACGTCGGGCTCACCCTCGGCCTTGCCGCGCTGGCCGCGCCCCTGCTGGTCCGCGCCCGGCTGCTCTCGCCCCTGCTGATCCTGCTTGCCGTGGCCAGCCTGGCGCTGATCGTGTTCGGCCTGGACGGGGTGGTGACGCGCTGGGAGGGTGGCCTGCTGCTGCTTGGTTTCGTTGCCGTGCTGGTGTTCGTGCTGCGGCGTGCGCGGCTGGAATCCGAACCGGTGCGCGAGGCCATCGCCGGCTACGCGATGACCCGCACCGGGCTGTTCCTCAATGTGCTGAGGCTGCTGTTCGCCGGGCTGTGCCTGTACTACGGCGCGCGCTGGATCGTACAGGCCGCGCCGGTGTTCGGTGCCGGACTGGGCTGGTCGCCGCTGCTGGTCGGCCTGCTGCCGGTGGCCATCGGCACCGCGTTGCCGGAAGTGGCGGCGGCGATCGCGGCGGCGCGCCGCGGGCAGGGCGACATGGTGCTCGGCCACGTGATCGGCTCGAGCCTGTTCAATCTGCTGGTCGTGGTAGGCGGGATGGCCGCGCTGCGGCCGCTGGCGGTGCCCGCGTCGTTCGTGAAGCTGGAGCTGCCGGCGGCGATCGCCTTCGTGCTGGTGTTGTACCCGATGCTGCGCGGCGACCTCACCATCAGCCGCCGCGAAGGCGGCGTGCTTGTGGTGGCGTTCCTGGCCTGGATCGGGTTGGAGCTGGCGCTGGTCCAGGGCGGCTGACGCCGCAACACGGTAGAGCCGACCGTTGGTCGGCTACGCGTAGCGTGCCGAAGTGCAGCCGACCAACGGTCGGCTCTACCCGTTTGGATTTGGTGCAGCCGACCAACGGTCGGCTCTACGGCGCTTGATCGCCTTCAGGGCGGGGCGGCGGCAACTGTTCTTCCTTGGCCGTTTCATGCCCTGGCAGGCTCGGGCGCTTTTCCATCATCAGCGACAGCGCCGCCTTGGCCATCATGTGCGCGCTGATCGGCGCGGTGATGAACAGGAACACGGTGATCAACAGTTCGCGCGGCTGCGGGTCCTGGCCCAGGAAGATGTGGTAACACACCGAACCCACCAGCACGCAGCCTACCCCCAGCGTGCTGGCCTTGGTCGGCGCATGCAGGCGCTTGAAGAAGGTCGACAGCTTCACCAGGCCCAGCGCGCCGACCAGGATGAAGAAACAGCCGAACAGCAGCAGGATCGACAGCACGATCTGGATGAAGGTGATCATTCGACGATGTCCCGGCGCAGCACGAACTTGCTCAGCACCGCCGTGCTGCCGAAGCCGAGCATGGCGATGATCAAGGCCGCCTCGAAGTACACCGCCGAGTTGAGGTACATGCCGAACAGCATCAGCTCGGCAATGGCCGTCACCGACAGCGTGTCCAGCGCGAGGATGCGGTCTGGCACGGTCGGGCCGCGCAGCAGGCGCCAGGTGGCCAGCAGCATGGCCAGCCCCACCACGTGCATGCACACGGCCATCGTGGTCTGGATGAAGGTGTAACCGGTCATGGGAAGATCTCCATCAGCGGGGCTTCGTAACGGCGCTTGATCTGCGCGATCAGTTCGTCCGGGTCGTCCAGGTGCAGCACGTGCACCAGCAGGTAGCGGCGGTCGTCGGACAACGCTGCCGATACCGTGCCCGGGGTCAGCGTGATCATGCTGGTCAGCGCGGCGATGCCGTGGATGTTGGCGATGTCCAGCGGCAGCCAGATGAAGCCGGGGTGGATGCGACGCTCCGGACCCAGCACCTGGATGGCCACGCGGATGTTGGACGCCAGGATGTCCCACAGCGTCACGAACAACAGCTTGGGCACCGGCCGCAGCGAGCCGATGCGGGCGAACTCGCGGTCCAGGCGCGCGGCGAACAGCGGCACCACCAGGCCCAGCAGCATGCCCAGCACGAACTGGCCGACGGTGAAGCTGTCGGACATCAGCAGCCAGAACGCCACCACCATCACGCTCAGCGAGGGCGAGGGAATCACGCGTTTGTACAGTGAAGGCCTGGGCGTCATGGCTGGCGGATCTCCGGCGTGGCGGCACGCAGCTCACCAACGTATTCCTTCGGCTGCAGCAGCTGCTGGGCCATCGCATCGGTGTGCTGCATCAGCGGGCCGGCGAATAGGCTCATCGCGATGCCGTAACTGAGCAGCAGCGCGGCGGCGAACAGTTCGACGGTGCGGGTGGGCGCCTTGCGCGGCGGCGGCACGCCTTCTTCCTGCACCGGCACCCGCCAGAACAGGCGGATGCCACCGCGGGTGAGGCCCACGATCACCATCAGGCTGCTGCCCAGCACTGCGGTCCAGACCACGCCGGTGTACTGCGCCGGCATCCCGGCCAACAGCGCGGCCTTGGCCAGGAAGCCGGACAGCGGCGGCAGCCCGGCCACCGCGACCGCGCCGATCAGGAACAGCACCGCCGGGGTCTGCTTGCCGGGCATCGGCGCGATGATTTCCTTTCTGTCGCTGGCACCGCCACGGCGGCGACGGATCAGGTCGGCGATCAGGAACAGCGCGGCGGCCACGAACGTACTGTGCGGCAGATAATACAACCCGGCCGACAGCACCTGCGGGGTACGCACGGCGAAGGCGATGAACAGGGTCGCAGCCGACACCACCACCAGGTAGGAGATCATCACCCTCAGGCGCGCCGCTGCCAGGACACCCAGCCCGCCCAGCACCAGCGTGACCACGCCGGCCCACAGCAGCCAGTCGCTGCCGTAGCCGGCCATCGCCCCGGCGTCCTCGCCGAACCACAGCGTGCTGACCCGCAGCACCGCATACAGGCCGACCTTGGTCATGATCGCAAACAGGGCGGCCACCGCGGCCGGTGCGCGCGCATACGCCTCGGGCAGCCACAGGTACAGTGGCATCAGCGCGGCCTTGCTGCAGAACACCAGCAGCAACAGGCCCATGGTGGCCTTGACCAGCACCAGATGCGAGGCCGGTACGTCGGCGATGCGCTGGGACAGCTCGGCCATGTTCAGCGACCCCAGCGAGGCATACAGCAGGCCGAGTGCGATCAGGAACAGGGTCGAGGCGGTGACGTTGAACACCACGTAATGCAGGCCGATGCGCATGCGCAGGCCGCGCCCACCGCTGAGCAGCAGGCCGTAGGAGGCGATCAGCATCACCTCGAAGAACACGAACAGGTTGAAGATGTCGCCGGTGAGGAAGGCACCGTTGAGACCGACCAGCTGGAACTGGAACAGCGCATGGAAATGCGGCGCGCGCCGGTCCCAGCCCGAACAGGCGTGCAGCAGGCACGGAATGGCCAGCAGCAGCGTGGTCACCAGCATCCACGCCGACAGCCGGTCGGCTACCAGCGCGATGCCCAGCCGTGCCGGCCAGTCGCCGAGCAGGTACACCGCGATGTTGCCATCGGCGGTCTGCGAGAACAGCAGTGCGACCGCCGCCGCCAGCGCAGTCAACGTGGTCCAGGCCACCGCGCGCTGCACCCGGGGGCCATAGCGGCGGTGCTCGACGAACAACGAACAGGCCGCGCCGAACAGCGGAATCAGGATCGGCAGGATCACCGCATGGTTCATGCGCCGCCCTCCCGGCCTGGCGCGGTATCGGCGGGGGCGTCGTCGGCCTCTTCTTCGTGCGCGTCGACGTGGTCGCTGTGGTTGTCGCTGCGGCTGCGCATCGCCAGCACGATGCTGACGGCGGTCATCGCGAAGGCAATCACGATCGCGGTCAGCACCAGCGCCTGTGGCAGCGGATCGGTGTAGTTGCCCAGGTCGCTGTCGATGCCCTCACGCAGCACCGGCGCCTTGCCCGACACCAGGCGACCCCCGGCGAAGATCAGCAGGTTGGTGGCGTAGGACAAGAAGGTCATCCCAAGGATGACGTCGAAGGTGCGCGCACGCAGCAGCAGGTAGATGCCGATCGCACTCAAGACGCCGATCGCGCTTGCCAGGGCCAGTTCCATCAGTGCATCTCCCCGGTTTCTGCCGAACGACGGTTGGGATCGATCTCACCCTTGCGGGCGTTGCGGGTACGCGATGGCTTGATCGTGCCCATCATCGACAGGATCAGCATCGCCCCGCCGAACACCACCAGGTACACGCCGGTATCGAACCCGATCGCGCTGGCCAGCGGCACCTCACCGATCAGCGGGATGTGCAGGTCCAGGTGGCCGCTGGTCAGGAACGGCACGCCGAACAGCATCGACGCACTGCCGCTGACAATGGCGATCAGCAGGCCGGCACCGATGCAGCGGATGTAGTCGAAACCGAACCGCGACTCCACCGAGGTGGTGCCCTGGATGACGTACTGGATCAACAGCGGCACGGCCAGCACCAGGCCGGCGATGAAGCCGCCACCGGGCGCGTTGTGGCCACGCAGGAACAGGAAGATCGATACGGTCAAGGTCAGCGGGAACATGATCTGGGCCAGATCGGCCGGCACCGGCAGCTTGATCGGCGGACCCGGCATGATCTGCTCCGGCGCCATCCGCGAGCGCCGCAGCATCGCGTGCACCACCAGCGCGGCGATGCCGAACACGGTGATCTCACCGAAGGTATCGAAGCCGCGGAAGTCGACCAGGATCACGTTGACCACGTTCTGCCCATAGGCCTCGGGCAGGGCGCGCGCGACCAGCTCGCCGGCCATGGTGTTGGGCGGCAGCGTCATTGCGGTGTACGCAAGCGCGGCCAGGCCGCCACCGCCGATCACCGCGATGAGCGCATCGCGGCGCTTGCGCCAGCGTGAATGCTCCGGCGGCGACTGGGTAGGCAGGTAGTTCATGCCCAGCAGCATCAGCACCAGCGTGACCATCTCCACCAGCAGCTGGGTCAGGGCCAGGTCCGGCGCGGACAGGAACACGAAGGTGAGCGATACCATCAGCCCGACCCCGCCCATCACCAGCACCGCCAGCAGACGCTGCCGATACACGAACAACGCACTCACCGCGCAGGCCATCATCACCAGCCACAGCGCCCAGCCCAGCAGCGGCAACGGCTGGGGCGAGGGCCAGTTGGGCGAGCCGGGGTTGGCCACGAACGGGGCCAGCGCAACGATGATCGCTACCAGCACCAGCGCCATCAGCATGCGCTGCAGGCTGCCGTTGGCCAGCGCCTGGGTCAGCCGGTGGGCGAACCCGAACACCAGGTCGAGCTGCTTGTGGAAGAGGTTGCGGCCGATCGCGCGGGTCACCACCGCATGCAGGTCGATCAGGCGGCGCAGGCCGAAGTACAGCGCGATACCGCCGATCACCCCGGCGATGCTCATCATCAGTGGCGTGTTGAAGCCGTGCCACACCGACAGGCTGTAGGCCGGCATCGCCGGGCCCAGGATCGAGGAGGCGGCGGCATGCAGTACCGGGGCGATGGTGATCGCCGGGGCCACGCCGACCGCCACGCACACCACCACCAGCACTTCCACCGGCACCTTCATCCAGCGCGGTGGCTCGTGCGGCACGCGGTCCAGGTCATGCGGGCCGTCGCCGAAGAAGGTGTCGTGCACGAAGCGCAGGCTGTAGGCCACGCCGAACACGCCGGCCAGCAATGCGGCGATCGACATCGCCATGCGCATGGTTTCCGGGCCACCGGCGGTGAGCGCTTCGGCGAACAGCATTTCCTTGGACAGGAAGCCGTTGAGCAGCGGAATGCCGGCCATCGCCAGCGAGGCGATGATCGCCAGTGTGCTGGTAAAGGGCATCAACCGCCGCAGCCCGCCCAGCTTGCGCATGTCGCGGGTGCCGGTTTCGTGGTCGATGATGCCCGCGGCCATGAACAGCGAGGCCTTGAAGGTGGCGTGGTTGAGGATGTGGAACACGCCGGCGACCACCGCCATCGGCGCCGACAACCCGAACAGCATCGTGATCAGGCCCAGGTGGGAGATCGTCGAATAGGCCAGCAGGCCCTTGAGGTCGTGCTGGAAAATCGCGTTCCAGGCGCCGATCAGCAGCGTGATCGCACCGATCCCGCTGACCGTATAGAAGAACAGGTCGGTCCCCGACAGCGCCGGATGCAGCCGTGCCAGCAGGAACACACCGGCTTTGACCATGGTCGCCGAGTGCAGATAGGCCGACACCGGCGTGGGCGCGGCCATCGCCTGCGGCAGCCAGAAGTGGAACGGGAACTGCGCGCTCTTGGTGAAGATGCCGGCCAGCACCAGGAACAGCGCATACGGATACAGCGCGCTGGCGCGGATCGCATCGCCGGAGGCGAGCACTGCATCCAGTTCGAAACTGCCGACGATGCGGCCGATCAGCAGCACGCCGCCGAGCAGGGCCAGGCCGCCGCCGCCGGTGACCACCAGCGCCATGCGCGCGCCCTCGCGGGCGTCCTGGCGGTGCGACCAGAAGCCGATCAGCAGGAACGAGCTGATGCTGGTCATTTCCCAGAACACCATCAGCAGCAACAGGTTGCCCGACAGCACCATGCCCAGCATGGCGCCCATGAACAGCAGCAGGTAGCAGTAGAAGCGGTGGGCGCTGTCGCGCGCGCTGAGGTAGTAGTGGGCGTACATCACCACCAGCGCGCCGATGGCCAGCACCATCCCGGCGAACATCCAGGCCAGCCCGTCCAGGCGCAGCGAGAAGGCCAGCCCGATCTGCGGCAGCCATTGGCCGAAACTGCGTACGACCCCGCCGGCAAGGATGTCGGGGGTCATCGTGGCCAGCAACGCCAGCCCACCCAGCGGGGCGGCCGCGGCCAACCAGGCGGCCGTGGAGCGGGAGGTGCGGCGGAATGAAGCGACCGCCGCGGCCATGATGAACGGCAGGGCGAGCAGCAGGAGCTGGCTGGGATTCATGCAGGGAATACGGGATTCACGAGCAGGTTGTTTAGTCTAACAGGCAGTCAATTGCTGCCGATAGACCCGAATACGCCAGCAATTGCTTGTAACGTGCGTGATTCATTTTTTCAGCCCTTGTCGCGCGCCCATTCGAGAGCGCTGAACGCCGTATGGAAGTGTCGTTGCGACTTTGCCGTATCTGGCCCGTCGCGAGGGTCCCGCGCCAGCAACGGCAGGGGCTGAGGGGCCCCGCATGGCGCAACGAAGATGAACGGATCACAGCCGTCGAACGCCGCCCACGACGATGCTGGACGCCGCACCGTAGAGCGCCGGTGAGCATCCATTTCGTTCAGGAAAAACCGATCGCGTCTCGCGCTGGGTAGCGCCGGCCGCCCGCTGGCACCTCGACCCGTCCGGGCCCATAGACTAATACCGGATGCCCAGCCGCCGATACGCCTTGGCCAGGACCCACGCCGGCCCAATCAGCAGATAGGTCAGGTCGGTCAGGAAGCTGGGCTTGCGGCCCTCGTACTTGTGGCCGACGAACTGCGCCACCCAGGCCACCACGAACACGCCGACCGCCGTCCACAGCAGGTTATGCAGGCCGATTTCGGCCTCCAGCAGCCGGCACAGGCAGCCGAACACGAACAGCATGCCCAGCATGCCGATGCCCAGCGGGCGCGACAGCCGGTTGTAGAAACACCATGCGGCGAACATCGCAAACCCCGCCCAGATCCCGTTCTGGAACCAGGTGATCAGCGGCGGCAGGCACCACAGCAGGGCCACGACCGACCACAGGATCGCCGGCACCGCCACCACGTGGATGCGCTGGTTCAGCACATTGCGGTGGTCGTCGGAATAGCTGGCGAAGTAGCGGTCGATCGGGCGTGCGACGGTGGTGGTGGTGGCCATGTTCCCTCCCAGGATCAACAGAGCATAGCGCTGTGGGGGCGGGGCCGACCGTGGGCCGGCGATTCCATCGACGTCGGCCATCGAAAAACCGCGTCCCCCGGCGCGCGGCCGGGGGAGGCCGTCGGGGTCAGTCGACCGAGATACCCGCCAGGCGCTGCAGGGCCTCGGCGTACTTGGCGCGGGTGCGCTCGATGATCTCCGCCGGAATGCTGGGGCCGGGGGCGGTCTTGCCCCAGTCCAGCGTCTCCAGGTAGTCGCGGACGAACTGCTTGTCGTAGCTCGGCGGGCTGGTGCCCACCTCGTACTCGTCAGCCGGCCAGTAGCGCGAGGAATCCGGGGTCAGCATCTCGTCCATGATGTACAGACGCCCGTCGGCATCGGTGCCGAACTCGAACTTGGTGTCGGCCAGCAGGATGCCGCGCTCGCGCGCGTAATCGGCGGCGAACTTGTAGATGCGCAGGGTGGCATCGCGCACGCGCTCGGCCAGGTCCGCACCGACCGCCTTGACCATCGCATCGAAATCGATGTTCTCGTCATGGTCGCCGACGGCGGCCTTGGTCGACGGGGTGAAGATCGGCTCGGGCAGCTGCTCGGCCTGGCGCAGCCCGTCGGGCAGCTCGATGCCGCTGATCTTGCCGGTGCGCTGGTAGTCCTTCCAGCCGCTGCCGATCAGGTAACCGCGGGCAATCGCCTCCACCGGCACCGGCTTGAGCTTGCGGGTGACCACCGCACGCCTGGCGTACAGCGCCGGATCGACGCCTTCGGGCAGCACGCTGGCCACGTCGATGCCGGTCAGGTGGTTGGGCATCAGGTGCGCGGTCTTGGCGAACCAGAAATTGGAGACCTGGCAGAGCATTTCGCCCTTGCCCGGAATCGGATCGGGCAGCACCACGTCGAAGGCCGACAGACGGTCGGTCGCGACCATCAGCAGGTAGTCCCCCGGCGGCGTGCCGGCGGGGAGCCGGTCGCGCGGAATGTCAAAAACATCACGCACCTTGCCGCGATGGCGCAAGGGCAGGCCGGGGAGATCGGATTGCAACAACGTGGTCGGCACGGGCACTCCTGGGGCTTCGTCATGACAGCTGTCCAGGGGACCCGGAGGGCCCGCACAGACAGCGGGCGGCCTAGTGTAAAGCCGGTTGGGCCCGCTGTGACGTAAAATGAGGCTCCTTTGTTGCCACGGCCGCCCAGACCCTCATGCGCTGGTACGGAAAACTGCTCGGATTCATCGCCGGGGCCCTGCTGTTCAGGCCCAATCCGCTGTTCGGTGCCGTGGTGGGCCTGCTGATCGGGCACGCCTTGGACGCCGACTGGTTCCGACTGAACAAGGAAAACCCCTACCGCGAGCTGGGGCTGACCTCCGAGGCCACCGATGCCGAGGTCGACCTGGCCTACCGCCGCCTGATCTCCCAGTACCACCCCGACAAGGTCGTCGGCGCCGCCCCGGAGCTGCGCCAGCAGGCCGAGCGCAAGTCGCGCCTGATCAACGCCGCCTACGACCGCATCAAGACCCTGCGCAGGCGCTGAGCGCGCGCGGCCCCCTTTCCACGTACTGAAGGCCCCGGCCATGTCCAACTGCATCATCGCCCCCTCCATCCTGTCCGCGAACTTCGCCCGCCTCGGCGAAGAAGTGGACAACGTGCTCGCCGCCGGTGCGGACTGGGTGCATTTCGATGTGATGGACAACCACTACGTGCCCAACCTGACCATCGGCCCGATGGTCTGCCAGGCGCTGCGCAAGCACGGCATCACCGCACCGATCGACGTGCACCTGATGGTCGAGCCGGTGGACCGCATCATCCCGGACTTCGCCGAGGCCGGTGCCACCTACATCAGCTTCCACCCGGAGGCCAGCCGCCACGTGCACCGCACCATCCAGCTGATCCGCTCGCTGGGCTGCAAGCCGGGCGTGGTGCTCAATCCGGCCACCCCGGTGGACATCCTGGACTGGGTGCTGGACGACCTGGACCTGGTCCTGATCATGTCGGTCAACCCGGGCTTTGGCGGCCAGGCCTTCATCCCCTCGGCGCTGGACAAGCTGCGTGCGGTCCGCAAGAAGATCGATGCAAGCGGCAGGGACATCCGCCTGGAGATCGACGGCGGCGTGAAGGCCGACAATATCGGCGCGATCGCCGCTGCCGGTGCCGACGCCTTCGTGGCCGGCTCGGCCATCTTCAACGCCCCGATCAGCTACCAGGACGTGATCGCGCAGATGCGCCACAACGTCGCCAAGGCGAGGGCCTGAGCCATGCCGGTGGCTGCCGTGAACATCCGTGTGGCCACCGCTGACGATGCGGCGCTGATCCTGCGCTTCATCCGCGAACTGGCCATCTATGAGAAGGCCGAGTCCTCGGTGCAGACCGACGAGGACGGCATCCGCGCCAGCCTGTTCGGGCCCGATGCCAAGGCACATGCCCTGATCTGCGAGGCCGACGGCCATCCCATCGGCTACGCGGTGTACTTCTACAACTACTCCACCTGGCTGGGCCGCAACGGCATCTACCTGGAAGACCTGTACGTCAGCCCGGACCGCCGCGGCAGCGGCGCCGGCAAGGCGCTGCTGCAGCACATCGCACGCATCGCGGTGGCGCAGAACTGCGGGCGCTTCGAGTGGTCGGTGCTGGACTGGAACACACCGGCGATCACGTTCTACGAAGCCGCGGGTGCGAAGCCGCAGAGCGAGTGGACCGTGTACCGGATGGAAGGCGAGGCGCTGCGGAACTTCGCCGAAGGCTGAGCACCCGTAGAGCCGACCGTTGGTCGGCTGCGCGCATCGCCGCTAAAAAAAAGGCCGCACCCTCGCGGATGCGGCCCTGGGAAAAGCGGGAGGCTGATCCTGCCTCCATCCATCGTCCTTGCTATGGCCTTCCATTCTCCGGGCGCTCGGTGACCGTTTGATGACGTTCACCGGCCACCACGGCATCCGCTGCTAGCCTGCGCTTCCCTCTGTACTGGAAGTGCTGCATGCGTAGTGCCCACTGGCGTCTGATCCTCAACGGCAAGGCCACCGGCAACGTGGACCTGCGCGAGGCCGTGCAGGCCCTGCGCGAGCGCGGGGTGGTGCTGGAGGTTCGGGTGACGTGGGAGGACGGCGATGCCGAGCGCTATGTCGCCGAGGCCATCGAGCACGGCGTGGACACCATCATTGCCGCCGGCGGCGATGGCACCCTGAGCGAAGTGGCCGAGACCCTGGCCCATCGCCCCGAGTCGGCCGACGCGCTGCCGTCGCTGGGCCTGGTGCCGCTGGGGACCGCCAATGACTTCGCGACGGCAGCCGGCATTCCCGTCGATCCGCTGGAGGCACTTACCCTGATCGAGCAGGAGCCGGCACGCCCGATCGACCTGCTCAGCATCGACGCCGACGGCGAGCACTGGTGGTGCGCCAACGTGGCCAGCGGCGGCTTCGGTACCGAGGTCACGGTGGAGACCGATGAAGGCCTGAAGAAGGTGCTCGGCGGGCTGGCCTATCTGGTGACCGGCATCTCGCGGCTGGGCCGGATCGATCCAATCCGCGCGCGTCTGCGCACCCCGGATTTCGACTGGGAAGGCGGCTTCATCGCGCTCGGCATCGGCAATGGCCGTCAGGCCGGCGGTGGACAGGTGCTATGCCCGGACGCCGTGGTCGACGACGGCCTGCTGGATGTCACGGTCATCCCCGAACTGAGCGGCGAAGTCGCCTCGACCTTCGCCGCGCTGATCAAGGGCGGCAAGCAGGGCGCGCTGGAACAGGTGGCCGAGCGCACGCGTGCGCCGTGGGTGGAGATCGAGGCGGCTGAGCCGATCACCCTGAACCTGGATGGCGAGCCGGTGCAGGCAACGCACTTCCGCATCGAATGCGTGGCGTCGCGGGTGCGGATGCATCTGCATCCGGGGAGTCATCTGCTGGGGGCGTGAGTCCCGGGCGTGCGCTGTGCGGGTGCGCATCACAGCAGCGGAATGTCTTCTTCCTTGCTGGGGAACTTGAAGGCTTCACGCTTCTTCCGGATGTGCTCGGGCATCGGCGGTCGCGGGATGTTGCGAGCGATCAACCACTGCTGGCATTTCTTCTGCCAGGGCAGAAGGTCGGGCGTGGTGATCTCCCAGTAGATGTCTTCGACCATCCGCATGGGGGGAGCTTCACCCGATCCTGTCAGTATCTTGGTCTTGATAGTCGGATCTGCGCCATGCTCCAGCAGCCAGTAGGCGTAATTGAAACCGCCTCGACTGGTGTACAGGCTCAATATCGTGTCTGCGGAGCCGAGATTGGCCTCATTGATGTTTGCGCCGCGCTCAACGAGCAACTGCACGTTCTTCCATTGATTCCCACTGATGAACGCCTGAAACAGCAGCGTCTCGGTGTTTGAGTTGCGCGTGTTCGGATCTCCGCCATGGTCAAGGAGCATTTCCAAAAATCGCGGGTCATCCATCTTTGCTGCATAAACCATTGCGTTGTTGGGGCGGTAGTCTTCGCCGTCCACCTTTCTCGACAATCGGGCGTTCGGATCTGCGCCGTTCTCAAGCATGGCGCGCAGGCCGTCCAGGCTCTTCGCCCGAAGCGGCCACGCAATTAGCGGAATGCCGTCGCGTTTGGCGAATTCCTTGTTGGGATCAACGCCTTCGTCCTTGATCAGATGGCGAATGGTTTTCGCATCGCCCTGTTCACTTGCGATGGCCAACTCCAATGCCTTGCCGTCGAAATACTGTCCAGCGCCCTGGGCGGAGGTAGCTGCACAGCCGCTGAGGACGAAAAGTGTGAGCCAAGCCGCAGAAAGCAGGGCTTTCATTGTCATCATGTGAAGGCTGGTACGCACGGTGGTCCTAGTATTGAGCCCTGGCGGATGACATTAGCAAAATGTTCTGTTATCCGATAATGGTCGTGACTCGGGAGAGTCGCGCTCACTTCACAGTGCAATGGAGCTTGCCATGAGTCGTCCCGAGATTGAGGCGCGTGCCCGCGCCATCCAGGAGCAGAATGTCCTTGTCCAGCAGCTTCGCGACAGCGGGCAGGACACTGCAGCAGACAAGCTCCAGGAAACCTACCATGCGCGTGAGATGTCCGGATTGGCGGCGGACGTCTACCAGTCAGCCAAGCGCGACGGTGACCCGCCTTCGGGCTGGACGCGCGCCAGCGTGGATCCAGCGGCATTGCGCGCGGCGGGGATCAACCTGTCGGACGAAGAAATTCGCAAGCAATTGCAGCCCAAGCAGTCAGGTTTCAGAGCAGAAATCTACATCCCTGACAAAAGCGTGTTTGGAGAAGATGCGAAGCCCGTCCTCGTCTTCAAGGGCTCAACCGGCGAGATCATTGATCCTGATGCCCCAAGGGGGCGCCGCGAATCCGGTGGAGAGGACTTCCTCAACAACGGTCAGCAAGGCATCGGGATGCGCAGTGATTATTATGATCGCGCCATGCAGCTTGCAGTGGTGATGAACCAGGCGAGCAGAGGAAACTTCGAAATCGCCGGCCACTCCCTCGGCGGCGGCATGGCTTCCGCGGCCTCAGCCGTCACCGGTGCACGCGCCACCACCTTCAACGCCGCCGGACTGCACCCCGATACACCAGCGCGCTTTGCCAAGGACAACGGCCTGCCGACCTTCGATCCCCAGCAGAGCGTGCACACCTACCAGACCAGCGGTGAGGTGCTCAACGATGTGCAGAACGGGATGCAGCGTCTGAACGCGCAGCAGCGGCATGCTTATGGCCTGTTGGCCAACGAGGCCAGCCTGCTGCTGCGCGAGCCGATGATGCAGGCCAAGGTCGCCGAGAAGATGCGCGAGATGCTGCCGCCGGGCGCGCAGACCGCCGCCGCGCAGTTTGTGGAGCAGCTGGCGACGAAGCCGGGCTATGAGGCGCTGCGCAACATTCCGGTGGCCGCTGGCCGCATGGAGATCGTGCTCGACCCCAAGACCCATGATGCGCAGGGCAAGCTGGTGGACCGCGCGCGCACCGATGCGCCGAGCCAGGTGGCCGAACTGGCCGGACCGCTGTCCAAGGTGCTGCACGCGGCGGCGCATGGCATGCACGACGGACGCGTGGTAGGTGAGCAGGTCGAGCGCGCTGGCGCGGTGGTGGCGCACGGGCTGGACAGGACCGGCGACGGCGTAGCGCAGGTTGCGCGGGTCAATGGCATGGTGCTCGGCAAAGTGGTCGACATGGGGTCGACCACGCTGCAGGTCGGCGCGAAAGCCACCACGACGGTGTATGCCGAAGGGCGCGAGCTGACCGGCATGATCGAGTCCACCCGCCACCGCGTGGAAAGCAGAGTGCAGTCCGGCGTTCTGTCTCTCGCGTCCTGGGGGGCCGGCAAGCTGGGCATGGATGACACCGCCAAGGAACTCGGTCGAGACGCGGATGCGGTCCATGCTGCCGGCGAGGCGCGCGCCACGGCCGCCTCCCGCCACGCCCGTGAGGACGCCGATGCGGCGCGGGGCGCGGGGCGCCGCGTCGCCGATTCCATCGACCATGGCGGTCAGTGGGTGGCCGGCGGCCTGCGCAACGGCTACGCCACGGCAGGTGCATACGTGGACAAGGGGTATGACCTGGCCGCGCATCACGTGAAAACAACCACGGCGCAGGCACCGGCCGTGCTTGCATCGGTCGGCGGCATTGCCGCCGGGCTGCAGAGCACGGCCAGGAACTATGTGCCCAGCCCGACTGCGCCGCAGAATATCGGCAACATCATCGAAACCAAGCGGCTGTACGACCGCATCGGCCCGGCCTTCGGCGAGGCCGTCGAGCGCCATGGGATGAAGGAAACCGTCATCCCCAGCCTGGACGCGGAACTGGGCCGGCAGGAAGCGGCGGCGCGCAAGCTGGTGCAGCAGCACGAGCGCATCCAGCACCCGGACAGCGGTCGGCAAGCCAGCCTCGGTACCGAGCCTGCCGCGCGATCGGTCGCCATCAACGACCCCAGTCACCAGGACAACAGCCTCTTCAAAGGCGCACAAACCGGCGTGTACGGTATCGACGCCAGCTTCAACCACACCCCCGACCTGCACAGCGACCAGCTCGCCGGGGCCTTGGCCGCCAAGGCCAAGCAGGAAGGCCTGCAGTCGATCGAGCGGGTGGTGCTCAGCGCGGACCGCGCGCGTGCGTTCGCGGTGGATACGCCGGACCTGGCCGCCGTCAACCGCCACCTGGCCTATGTCGATGTCGTCGCCGGCCGGCAGCAGCCGCTCAGCGTCAGCACCGAGCAGGCCGCCGAGGTCGACCGGCAGCAGGAACGGGCGGCCAACGCGCCGCAGCTGACCGCCAGCGTCACCGCCGAGCCGCAGGCGCAGGAGCAGCAGACGGCGGCCCGGCGGATGGGCTGACCGCCCTGCACGACTGACGGGAACGTCCGCCGCGACCGTGCGCCGGGCTGACCCGCCCCGGCCAACGGGTTCCATCCCATGCCGCCAATGCGGTACAGTCGCCGGGTGTCCATTCTGACGACCCCGCATACCCTTTCTTCCGCTCGCCGTTGGTGGCGATGGTGGCCTGTTGCCGTCGTCCGTCCCGCCACCGCCGTTTCCCGGAAGGAAAGTCGTCTTGATCACGTTCGAGCAGTTCCAGCAGCAGGCCGCTGAAGGCCACACCCGCATCCCCGTCGTCCGCGAAGTGCTGTCCGACCTGGACACGCCGCTTTCGGTCTATCTGAAGCTCGCCGACGGCCCGCATACCTATCTGTTTGAATCGGTCGAGGGCGGTGAACGCTTCGGGCGCTATTCCATCATCGGCCTGCCGGCGCGCCGGGTGTACGCCTTCCATGGCCATACCCTGACCGTCAGCGAGTCCGGTGAGGTGGTGGAAACCCGCGACGTGGCCGACCCGTTCACCGAGGTCGAGGCGCTGCGCAGCGCCCATTCGGTACCCAAGCTGGCCGGTCTGCCCGGCTTCACTGGTGGCCTGGTGGGCTGGTTCGGGTTCGAGTGCATCGGCTACATCGAACCGCGCCTGGCGCCGCCGCGTGGCCGCGACGAGCTGGGCACGCCGGACATCCTGCTGCTGCACTCCGAAGAGCTGGCGGTCTTCGACAACCTCAAGGGCCGTCTGTACCTGATCGTGCACGCCGACCCGGGCCAGTCCGGGGCGTGGGACCAGGCCCAGGCCAGGCTGGACGCGCTGGTGGCCAAACTGCGCGCCCCCGGCGCCGGTTACCCTGCGCCGATCACCCGCGACGTGCTGGACGAGAACGATTTCGTCTCCGGGTTCACCCGTGACGGCTTCATCGCCGCGGTCGAGAAATCCAAGGAATACATCCGCGCCGGCGACATCTTCCAGGTGGTGCTCAGCCAGCGCCTGAGCGTGCCGTTCAAGGCGCGCCCGGTCGATGTGTACCGCGCGCTGCGCGCGCTCAATCCTTCGCCGTACATGTATTTCCTCGATACCGGCGACGTGCAGGTGGTCGGCTCCTCGCCGGAAATCCTGGTGCGCCTGCAGGATGGCGAAGTCACCGTGCGCCCGATCGCCGGCACCCGCCCGCGCGGCGCCACGGTGGAAGAAGACAATGCACTGGAAGTCGAACTGCTGGCCGATCCGAAAGAACGTGCCGAGCACCTGATGCTGATCGACCTCGGCCGCAACGACGCGGGCCGCGTGTCCAAGGCGGGCACCGTGGAAGTGGGCGAGCAGTTCGTGATCGAGCGCTACAGCCACGTCATGCATATCGTCAGCGAAGTGACCGGGCAGCTGCAGCCGGGCCTGAGCTATGCCGACGTGCTGCGCGCGACGTTCCCGGCGGGCACCGTCAGCGGTGCGCCGAAGATCCGCGCGCTGGAAGTCATCCGCGAGCTGGAACCGATCAAGCGCAATGTCTACGCCGGCAGCATCGGCTACATCGGCTGGCATGGCGATGCCGACACCGCGATCGCGATCCGCACCGCCGTCATCAAGGACGGCCGCCTGCACGTGCAGGCCGGTGCCGGCATCGTCTACGACTCCGATCCGGGCAAGGAATGGGACGAGACGATGAACAAGGGCCGCGCGCTGTTCCGTGCCGTGGCCCAGGCTGCCAAGGGCCTGTAACGCTTTCATGCCGTGGCTTTGGCCGCGGCGATCGCTGCATCCATCACTCGACAAGGATCAAACGCATGAAGCTGCTGCACGCACTGCTGCTGTTGTCGACGCTTGCCATGGGGGCCCCGAACGCGTGGGCGCAGGCCAATACCGTTCCGTCCGAGCCGCATCTGCTGGTGAAGGGAAATGCCAGTCGCACCGTTCTGCCCGATCGCTTCCTGGTGAAGATCGCGCTGGAGACCGTGGATATGCAGACCGACATCGCCCGACGTCGGGTGCAGGCCAACAGCGAACGGGTGATGCAGCTGTTCAACCGCCATGGCGCCATCGCCGACACCGTACGTGCCGACAACCTCAGCATCGCGCCCTCTACCCGCTACCGCGACGACAAAGACGTGTTCGAAGGCACGGCGGTCAGCCGGAATCTGGAAGCCGCGTTTCCGAACGCCGAAGCGTTGCAGGCGTTCCTGGGCGAATTGAAGGCCAGTCGCGAGGTCCAGGTCAGCACAGCCACGCCTACCTATTCCGGGGCTGCCCGCCTGCGCGCCGAACTCAAGGCCGAGGCCGCTGCACAGACGCGTGCGTCCGCCAAAGGGCTGGCGGAGGCGTACGGCGCGCGGGTGACCGGGCTGTACAGCATCTCCGATGTGGCGCCGAGTTTCGCTTACGGCGTGCAGGCAGGTAGCTGGCCGACCGTTGCCGGCATGGCGGTCAGCGACGACTACGCCGACGGGCGTGGCCTGGATCGCGTTCAAGTGACCGGCTCACGTAGCGCAGCCGCTCCGGCCGTCGTGGGCGAACTTCTCGCCGCAGCCCCCATCACGTACACCGAAAACGTGTACGCCATTTTCCTCATCAAAGACGGATCCTGACCATGTTGTTGATGCTCGACAACTACGACAGCTTCACCTACAACCTCGTGCAGTACCTGCAGACGCTGGGCGCCGAGGTCAAGGTGGTGCGCAACGATGCCCTGAGCGTGGATGAGATCGCCGCGCTCGCCCCCGAGCGCATCGTGATTTCGCCCGGCCCGTGCACGCCCAATGAAGCGGGTGTGTCGCTGGAGCTGATCCGCCGGCTCGGCCCGACCACGCCGATCCTCGGCGTGTGCCTGGGCCACCAGAGCATCGGCCAGGTCTACGGCGGCGATGTGATCCGCGCGGGCACCATCATGCACGGCAAAACGTCCTCGATCCGGCATGAAGGCAAGGGCGTGTTCGCCGGCCTGCCGGACCGCTACCAGGCCACGCGTTACCACTCGCTGGTGGTGGACAAGACCACGCTCCCGGCATGCCTGGAAGTGACCGCCTGGACCGAAAACGAGGACGGCACCGTCGAAGAGATCATGGGCCTGCGCCACCGCGAGCACCCGGTCGAAGGCGTGCAGTTCCACCCCGAGTCGATCCTCACCGAGCATGGCCACGCCCTGCTGAAGAATTTCCTGCAGCGCTGAGCGCGCCGCACCTGTACCGCAAAGGACCCCCACATGACCTTCTCCCCCCAGGAAGCCCTGCAGCGCACCATCGAACACCGCGAAATCTTCTTCGACGAAATGGTCGATCTGATGCGCCAGGTGATGCGCGGTGACGTGTCGCCGGTGATGACGGCGGCCATCCTCACCGGCCTGCGGGTCAAGAAGGAAACCGTCGGCGAGATCGCCGGTGCGGCCACGGTGATGCGCGAACTGGCGCTGGCAGTGCCGGTGCAGGACAAGACCCACCTGGTGGATATCGTCGGCACCGGGGGCGATGGCTCGCACACGTTCAACATCTCCACCTGCGCGATGTTCGTGGTCGCCGCAGCCGGGGCCAAGGTGGCCAAGCACGGCAACCGCAGCGTGTCGTCCAAGTCCGGCAGCGCCGATGCGGTCGAAGCCCTGGGCGCGATCATCGACCTGCACCCGGAGGACGTCGCGCGTGCGATCACCGAGACCGGGATCGGCTTCATGTTCGCGCCGATGCACCACCCGGCGATGAAGATCGTCGCGCCGGTGCGCCGCGAAATGGGCGTGCGCACCATCTTCAACATCCTCGGCCCGCTGACCAATCCGGTGGGCGCCACCAATGTGCTGATGGGCGTGTTCCATCCGGACCTGGTGGGCATCCAGGCGCGCGTGCTGCGTGAGCTCGGCGCCGAACGCGCGCTGGTGGTATGGGGGCGCGACAACATGGATGAGATCTCACTGGGCGCCGGCACCCTGGTGGGTGAACTGCGCGACGGCAAGGTGCGCGAGTATGAAATCCATCCGGAAGACTTCGGCATCGCCATGTCGGCCAGCCGCAACCTGAAGGTGGCCAACCCGGAGGAATCGATCGCCATGCTGCGCGGCGTGCTCGACAACCAGCCCGGCCCGGCGCTGGACATCGTCGCGCTCAACGCCGGCGCGGCGCTGTACGTGGCCGGCGTGGCCGACAGCATCGCCGACGGCCTGGCGCGCGCCCGCGCGGCCATTGCCGACGGCAGTGCGCGCTCGCGCATGGAGCAGTACGTGGCCGCCACCCAGCGCATCCGCGCCGGGGCCTGAGCCCTCCGTTTCACGCTTTACCCGTGGCTGGTCGATAATGGCCGGCCTGAAGGACCCTGACCGACATGAGCGACAAGAGCGACATCCTCGACACCATCCTGGCCCGCAAGGCCGAAGAAGTCGCCGCCCGCCGTGCGCAGGTGCCGCTGGAG
Source organism: Stenotrophomonas sp. (assembly GCF_031995405.1). GTDB lineage: Bacteria > Pseudomonadota > Gammaproteobacteria > Xanthomonadales > Xanthomonadaceae > Stenotrophomonas. The sequence goes on from NZ_DAMAGC010000001.1 coordinate 69,999, forward strand.
GCACTGATCGCCCGCGTGGCGCAGGCCTCGCCGGTGCGTGGCTTCGCCGACGCGCTGCGCGCCTCGATCGCTGCCGGCAACCCTGCGGTGATCGCCGAGATCAAGAAGGCCAGCCCGTCCAAGGGCGTGATCCGCCCGGACTTCCATCCGGCCGATATCGCGGTCAGCTACGAGTTCGGCGGCGCCAGCTGCCTGTCGGTGCTGACCGACGTGGACTTCTTCCAGGGCAGCGATGCCTACCTGCAGCAGGCGCGCGAGGCGTGCACGCTGCCGGTGCTGCGCAAGGACTTCGTGATCGATGCCTACCAGGTGTATGAAGCGCGCGTGCTCGGCGCCGACTGCATCCTGCTGATCGTGGCCGCACTCAGCGACCGCCAGCTGGCCGAACTGTCCGACCTGGCCATGCAGCTGGGCATGGACGTGCTGGTGGAAGTGCACGACATCGACGAACTCGAGCGCGCCATCCAGGTGCCGGTGCCGTTGATCGGCATCAACAACCGCAACCTGCGCACCTTCGAGGTCTCGCTGCAGACCACCCTGGACATGCGCCAGGCGGTGCCGCGCGATCGCCTGCTGGTCACCGAGAGCGGCATCCTCGGCCCGGCCGACGTCAGCGTGATGCGCGAGGCCGGGGTCAATGCATTCCTGGTCGGCGAGGCCTTCATGCGCGTGGAAGAGCCCGGCGAGGGCCTGCGTCAGCTATTCTTCAGCGCATGACTGCGAACTACCCAACGCCGCGCGACGACGCCACGCTGGTGGTCTTCGATTTCGATCACACCCTCTACGACGGCGACTCCGGCAGCCATCTGTTCGCCTGGCTGATCAAGCGCAATCCGCTGCGCGTGCTGGCCGCGCTGCTGGCCACGCCGATCCTGGGCCCGCTGGTGGCGTTCCTGCCCACCCGCCGTCGTGGTATTTCCGGCTATGTCTGGATCGCGACCTTCGGCCTGCATCGGGCGCGCGAGTTCAACAAGGTGATCGACCGCTACGTGCTCACCCACGAGGCCGACATCCGCCGTCGGCTGCTGCCGGTCGCGCTGGAGGTGTTCGCCAGGCATCGTGCGCAGGGTGACCGCGTGGTGGTCGCCACCGGCGCGCCGCCCGAGCTGGCCCGCGCGATCCTGGCCTTCGTCACCCACCAGGACGTGCCGGTGATCGGCACCGAGGTCGGCCCGTGTATGGGTGCGGTGATTGCCACCCGCCACTGCCACAACGAAGAGAAAATGCGCATGCTGCGCGAGCGCGGCTACGGCGAGATCGCCATCGCCTACTCCGACAGCAGTGCCGACCTGCCACTGCTGCTGGCCGCCAAGGCGCCGGTGGTGGTCAATCCCAAGGCCTCGCGCGTGGCGCATTTCCGCCAGGTGCTGCCGCCGGGAACCCCCGTGCTCAACTGGGGCTGCGTGGATCGGGCCGGCGATCCGGTCTGATCCTTCGATGACGTCTTCGGCCTAGGTTGCGCCGCGCCACTGCAGGAACGCGTGGCCGATCTGGAACAGGCTGATCGACAGCACCAGGACCCCGACCGCCACCAGCACCCAGCGCTCCTTGACCCGTTTCACCAGCAGCGCCGCCACCGGCGCGGCCATCATCCCGCCGATCATCAGGCCGGCGACGATGTTCAGGTACTGCAGGCCCATCGTCAGCAGGAAGGTGATGGACACCGCCAGCGTCACCACGAATTCGGCCGCATTGACCGTGCCGATGGTGGTGCGGGCCTGGCCACCGCGGGCCAGCAGGGTGGAGGTGGCCACCGGCCCCCAGCCGCCGCCGCCGCTGGCATCGAGCAGGCCGGCCACGAAGCCCAACACCGGGACGTGCTTCACTTCCTGGGCGGGCAGCAGCCGGCCGGCGGCGCGCAACAGGATGAAGATCGCCAGGATCAGCAGGTAGGCATAGATGAATGGGCGGATGAACTCCCCCGGCAGCTGGGTCAGCACGTAGGCGCCGACCACCCCGCCGACCGCACCGGGCAAGGCCAGGCGCAGGAACAGCCGCCGGTCAACGTTGCCGGCCACCAGATGCGAGACGCCCGAGGCGCCAGTGGTGAACACTTCGGCGGTATGGATGCTGGCGCTCACGGCCGCCGGCGGCAGGCCCATGCTGAGCAGCACCGAGGAAGAGACCAACCCGAAGGCCATGCCCAGGGCCCCGTCGACCAGCTGCGCGCCGAGGCCGATCAGGATGAACCAATAGAATTCGCTGCCCAGTTCCATGTGAACAGCCTAGCGGCAAACCGATGAGGGGGAGGTTCGGGTTGCGCCGGCCTTTGGCCGGCAGCCTGCGCCAGGCCCGGCAGGCCCGGGTCTGGGGCTGCCGGGTTGCCGGCCAGCGGCCGGCACTACCGGGACCGGCAGGTGCGCGGTCCGGGACCGGCCAGGGCGCGGTCCGGGGCAGGGGCAGGCGTCAACGGGTGCCGTACAGGACCACGGTCTTGCCGCGGGCGTGAAGGAGTCCGTCGGTCTGCAGCTTCTTCAGTACGCGGCCGGCCATTTCACGCGAGCAGCCGACCAGCCTTGCCAGCTCCTGGCGGGAGACGCGCAGCTGGGTGCCCTGCGGGTGGCTCATGGCCTCCGGCTCGCGCGACAGGTCGTGCAGGGTGCGCACGATGCGGTCGGTGACGTCCAGGAAGGCCAGGCGGCTGGCTTTCCTGCTGGTGTCCAGCAACCGCTTGGAGATCTGCTGGCCCAGCGCGTACAGCAGGCGCGGGGCGTCGGCCGAGAGCGGGCCGAGGAACAGCTGGTGCAGGCGTTCATAGCTGATTTCAGCCAGTTCGCAGGGGGTGCGGGTGCGCAGGATCACCTCGCGGCGGTCGGATTCGACGAACAGCCCCATCTCGCCGACGAATTCACCTGAACCGAAGTAGCCGAGGACCAGCTCGCGGTCGTCCTCTTCCTCAGCAATTATAGAAACCGAGCCGCTTATCACGTAGTAAAGGGTGCCGGCCGGGTCCCCGGGGCGGAACACATCGGTGCGCGCGGGGTAGCGGCGGCGATGGCTGTGGGCCAGAAAACGGTCGATGGTGGCGATATCCAGGGCCAGTGGACTTGTGGCAAGGCGCACAGTTGACACGTTTGAGGCGCTCCCTTTGCTCATGAACAATTCACGGCTATGTGCCGCGAGCTTAACGATCCGGTTTGTTAAGGGCAAACAGAGCACACCTATTCCTTTCGATGCAAGTTTCGCCCCCGATCACTTTGCCCCATAATTGCGCCTTTCCCACCACTCACAGGATCCACCGCCGTGGTCAAGCCGTTGCCTCGCCTGAGGTTGCAGGGTTTCAACAACCTCACCAAGGCGCTGAGCTTCAACATCTATGACGTGTGTTACGCGCGCACCGAAGAAGAGCGTCAGCGTTACATCGAATACATTGATGAAGAGTACAACGCCGATAGGCTTACTCAGATCTTGACCGATGTCGCCGAGATCATCGGCGCCAACATCCTCAACGTGGCGCGCCAGGATTACGATCCGCAGGGTGCCTCGGTGACGATCCTGATCTCTGAAGAACCGGTGATCGACAAGAAGCAGGCCGGCAAGGAGTTGATCTCCGATGCCGTGGTCGCGCACATGGACAAGAGCCACATCACTGTCCATACCTACCCGGAGACCCACCCGCAGGAGGGCATCGCCACGTTCCGCGCGGACATCGATGTGGCTACCTGTGGCGTGATTTCGCCGCTGAAGGCGCTGAACTACCTGATCGAGAGTCTGGAATCGGACATCGTGATCATGGACTACCGCGTGCGTGGCTTCACCCGTGATGTAAAGGGCAAGAAGCACTACATCGATCACAAGATCCACTCGATCCAGAACTTCCTGGCCAAGAACATCAAGTCGCGTTACGAGATGTTCGACGTCAACGTCTATCAGGAAAACATCTTCCACACGAAGATGCACCTGAAGGACTTCGACCTGGACCAGTACCTGTTCGAAGAGAAGGCCAAGAACCTGTCGTTCAAGGAACGCATGAAGATCGAGGCGCTGCTGCGTCGTGAGATCGAAGAGCTGTTCCACGGGCGCAACCTGGCCGAGTAACACACACGTGACAGCCGCCCCGGGCAACCGGTGGCGGTGCTGCACCTGGCGGGACGGCCCGCCCCCCGTGGTGTCCGGATCTGCGCAGATCCGGTGCCAGGGGAGCCAACCGACGGCGGTCCGGTGTGAAGACACCGGGCCGTTTCTGTTTTCAACGGCCTGCTTTCTGTCGTGCCGGCCGTTGGCCGGCAACCCCGACGGGCCGGCAACCCAAGGAGTGCCCCCATGCCCTGGATATATCTGCTGCTCGCCGGTCTATTCGAAATCGGCTTTGCGATCGGAATGAAGTACTCGGAGGGCTTCAGCAAGCCGCTGCCCACCCTGGCCACCGTCGGTGCGGCGCTGGTCAGCCTGTACCTGATGAGCCAGGCGATGAAGTCGATCCCGGTCGGCACCGCCTATGCGATCTGGACCGGCATCGGTGCTCTCGGCGTGGCGACGCTGGGCATGGTCCTGTTCGGCGACAGCGCCTCGCTGCCGCGGCTGGCCTGCGTGGGTCTGATCGTGGCCGGCGTGATCGGGTTGAAGCTGGTCGGGGGCTGATCGGCGCGTCTGAAGGACGTCGCACGCGCGCCCCCCGGTAGCGCCGGCCGCTGGCCGGCAACGCGTCCCTCGAGGGGGGGGCATGTGGTTGCCGGCCAGCGGCCGGCACTGCCTAGAGGCGGTAGGCGATGGTCTTCATCACCTTGGACGCCAGCGCCATCACCGAGGGAATCGGGAATGGCAGCTTGCGGGCGCCGGCATGTTCGGCGTGGTCGGCATGGCGGGCCTCGTCGATCTTCATCACCTTGAGGATCTCGCGGCTGCGCAGGTCGGCCGGGGGCAGGGTGTCCAGGTGTTCGTCCAGATGGGCTTCGACCTGGCGCTCGGTTTCCACCACGAAGCCCAGGTTCCAGCCGTCGCCGCGCAGCCCGGCCAGGGTGCCGATGGTGTAGCTGCCGGCGTACCAGATCGGGTTGAACAGGCTGGGGCGGCTGTCCAGTTCGCGCAGGCGCTGGGCGCACCAGGCCAGGTGATCGGTCTCTTCCTGGGCCGCGTCGAGCAGGTGCGCACGGGTCTGCGGCTCCTGGGCGACCGCAGCCTGGCCGAAGTACAGGCCTTGGGCGCACACCTCGCCGACATGGTTGATGCGCATCAGGCCGGCGGCATGGCGGCGCTCGGCGGTGGCCATCTGCACGTCCGGCGTGGCCTGGGCGGGGTAGGGGCGGCTGGCCGGCGGGTTGCCGAACACCGTGTCCAGGGCGCGCTGGGCTTCGGTCAGCAGGTGATCGAGCGGGGTGATCTGGCGGGTCGCGGTCATGGCGGGGCGGCGTGCAGCGGGGGATCGTCGATTCTCGCCCCCCGGGGGCGGCGTGCCAAGCCACGGCGGGGGTCAACTTGCATGTGCGGGGGCGCGCCGGTACAATCCCGCCTCTTCACAACGCGTGGCAGAGTTCCGGCCGTTCAGCGCCGCAATGAGCCCGACCTACTTGAGTTCTTTCATGAGCACTTTCACTGCAAAGTCCGAGACCGTCCAGCGTGACTGGTATCTCGTCGACGCTTCCGGCAAGACGCTGGGCCGTCTGTCCACCGAGCTGGCCCGCCGTCTGCGCGGCAAGCACAAGCCGGTTTACACCCCTCACGTTGATACCGGTGATTACCTGGTTGTCATCAATGCAGAAAAGATTGTCGTCACCGGCAAGAAGCTGCAGGACAAGCTGTATCACCGTTTCACTGGCTACATCGGCAACCTGAAGACCGAAACTCTGGCCCAGGCGCTTGAGCGCCACCCGGAGCGCGTCATCGAGACCGCCGTCAAGGGCATGCTGCCGAAGGGCCCGCTGGGCCGCGCCATGTACCGCAAGCTCAAGGTGTACTCGGGTTCCGAGCACCCGCACGCCGCTCAGCAGCCTCAGGTTCTGGATATCTAATCATGGCTATCACTCAAAACTACGGCACCGGCCGCCGCAAGTCCTCCACCGCCCGCGTGTTCCTGCGCAAGGGCGCCGGCAACATCACCGTCAATGGCCGTCCGCTGGACGAGTTCTTTGGCCGTGAAACCGCGCGCATGATCGTGCGCCAGCCGCTGGAGCTGACCAAGAACACCGAAAGCTTCGACATCATGGTCACCGCCGCTGGCGGCGGCACCACCGGCCAGGCCGGTGCGATCCGTCTGGGCATCGCCCGTGCGCTGGTCGAGTACGACGAAACCCTGAAGTCCGAGCTGCGCAAGGCTGGCTTCATGACCCGTGACGCCCGTGAAGTCGAGCGTAAGAAGGTCGGTCTGCACAAGGCACGTCGCGCCACCCAGTTCTCCAAGCGCTGATCCAACGCCCCTGGCGTGGGATCCTTCGGGATCCCGCTGGGAGGACAGCAAAAGCCCGGCTTCGGCCGGGCTTTTGTCGTTTGTGGGATGCCGCATTGCCAAGGGCGGTGCAGGGTGCCGGAAACAGGCCGCGTAGAGCCGAGCCATGCTCGGCTGCCGTCGCCGTCGCCGTCGCCGTCCCCTCTACCTCTTCTGTTGCCATTGCCCGATAACGAAAGCCAAAGCCAAGGCATCTGCTCTGCGCATTGGCCTGGCTGGGTCGGCGCGGGTGGATTGTCGGGACACGCTGCAAGTACATCCGTGTAAGCTCCGTCGCCGCATCCATGCGGCTCAGGGTCCCGCCAACCCACCCGCGCCGACCCTCGACAGTTGGCTGGTGCGCAGGGAAAAGCGAGGCGAAACGGGGTGGGCGCCTGGAGGCTTTGAATCGGTAGTGCCGGCCGCTGGCCGGCAACCTCGTCGCCCATCGCGGGCCGATGGTGTCGCCTGCGATGGTCGCGACCCCGATTGCGCGCTTCCATCATCCGGGCCGCTGCCCGCGCTGGCGTCATCGCCCATCAATCACGGCGCATCTCGCCGTCGATGGCGAGATGCTGCCCGCCCGCCCCAATGGCGCCCAGCGCCCGTCCTGCACCATCAGGCGAAGGAGCCCCCTTGGAGTTCAAGGCGCGCGCCGACAGGCGCGGGATGTGGAGGTGAAGGAGGCGGACCCCAAGCTTGCCGCGCAAGGTTGGGTGCTGGGCGCATAGCGCCCAGCCAACCGCACCAAATAAAACAAAAGGCCTGATCTTTCGATCAGGCCTTTTGTTTTATTTGGCTGCCCCGGATGGATTCGAACCACCGAATGCCTGAGTCAGAGTCAGGTGCCTTACCGCTTGGCGACGGGGCAATATCTGCGTGCAAGTATTGCACTTTTTCCCTACAAAACCAAGATGAACTTGGTGGCTATGGGTGGACTCGAACCACCGACCCCAGCATTATGAGTGCTGTGCTCTAACCGGCTGAGCTACATAGCCTAGGGAGCCGGTAATTCTGGAGATGTATCCGGGATCTGTCAACACTTTTTCATCGCGCTTGTGAGTGGACAGCCGGCGTGTCACAGTCCCGGACAGTAGATTTTTCTAGGAGTCCGCATCGTGATCGATCCGGACGGCTATCGACCGAACGTCGGTATTGTGCTGATGCGGGAGGACGGGCAGGTGTTCTGGGCGCGACGTGTGCGCCGGGACGGCTGGCAGTTCCCGCAGGGCGGCATGAATACCGACGAGACGCCTGTCGAAGCCATGTATCGCGAGTTGCACGAAGAAACCGGGTTGTTGCCAGAGCACGTCGAAGTGCTCGGGGCGACGCCGGGTTGGCTTCGCTATCGGCTGCCGGCACGGGCCATCCGCCGCAATGAGAAACAGGTCTGTATCGGCCAGAAGCAGGTGTGGTTCCTGCTGCGGCTGGCCGGCGACGAATCCCATGTGTCGCTGGACCATACCGACAGCCCCGAGTTCGACCAGTGGCGCTGGGTGGATTTCTGGTACCCGGTGGAACATGTGGTCATGTTCAAGCGCGGCGTCTATGCGCGTGCGCTGCGCCATCTGGCGCCGTTGGCGCGTGGGGTGGCCGGGACCGGGGTGGAATCGATGCCCAAGTCCGCCCAGGAGGCCTGGATGCCGGGTAACACGGCCGGGCACGATCGACCGCGCAAACGGAGCACGCCGCCGCCCAAGCGGGGCTACTGGCCGAAGAAGGCCAAGGGCGAGCCGGGCACCCCCTGAGACGGCGACACGACCCGGGTCGTGGTTCCAGCGGGGGGCGGGGGGGGCGGTCGACGTTGTGCCGCCAACTCCGGCGGGTGTGGACCGGCTGGCTGAACCGTATCGAGAATGATTCAGATACGAAATTGACAACCATTCTCGTTTCGATTGGAATAGCAGCAGGCCGATCCGGGCCTGCCTGCCGAGTCCGCACGTGTACGTCTGCATCTGCAACGGGGTTACCGACCACCAGATCCGCGAAGCCGCGCAAAGCGGTGTCGCAAGCGTGTCCGAGCTGACCATGCGCACCGGCTGTGGTGCCACCTGCGGCTCGTGCCTGGACATGGCGGCCGACCTGCTGGCCAAGTTCAGCGCCACCCACGACCTGCCGTTGCCGGTGTTGGGCCTGCAGGCCGCCTGAGCGGTTCGCGGCGGTTGAGCGGGCAATCCGCTCAACATGGTGTAGTTGTTCCATATCGGCCGTGGCATATCTGGAACATGTCACATGCTGTTCTTCTCTTCACAGGCCTTGCCTTGGGCGCTCCGCCGGGACCGTTGGTCATTCGTGCCAACATGAGGCGCCCGTTGTCCGATGGGCGAAGCATCGAGCGTGTGGCACTGGAAGGCACCGCCTTGGATTCGATCTTCAAGATCATTTCCGGCGTGGCAAGTACGCGTCGGCAGGCGCGGGAACGCATGGTTTCAGGAGGCGCGTGACGCATATGGCTGTAATTGTCCTGGCCGCAGGGTGGTGCGTCTGCGCCTATTTCATTTTCCTTTCGAGCAGACGTCGGTTGCTCCGCTCGGGTTTTCGAGAGAAGGCGCGTTCATTCTTTCCTGCCCGACACTTTGATGTTGCAGAGTGGACCTTGCTGATCCTGGTCTCTGTCCTTGCTGTCGCGCTGAGTTCAATCGTCATTGGATAGGGAGCGCTGGCTCATGTGTGGCTGATGCCACATGTCCGGATATAGGCTGCGTGCAATCGCTGCAAGCTGATGCCGCACGGAAGTGATGCTGACCGTGCTGGAGTTGACGGGCCGAGCGTGCTGCCTGGGCATGTCTGGCCTATGGAAGGGGGCTGGACCTTTGCCATTGGCGGCAATCTGGCGGTGCTCTGCGTGTGCCCGGCCGGACGGGCAAGAACGCCCTTCGTCAGTGGGACATAGCCTGCTCGGTGCAATTGAGCACGATTCGCGTTCCTTCATGGCCAGCGGGGAAGCGCTACAGTGCGCGCGTTCACACGCAGCAGGAGCAGCTCATGAAGGGCGACGCCAAAGTCATCGAATTCCTCAACAAGGTCCTCTACAACGAGCTGACCGCGATCAACCAGTACTTCCTGCACGCCAAGATGCTGAAGAACTGGGGCCTGAAGGAACTGGCCGACCACGAGTACAAGGAGTCGATCGAAGAGATGAAGCATGCCGACATGCTGTCCGATCGCATCCTGTTCCTCGAAGGCCTGCCGAACTTCCAGGCGCTGGGCAAGCTGCGCATCGGTGAGAACCCGACCGAGATCCTGCAGTGCGACCTGGCGCTGGAGCGCGACGGCGTGGTCACGCTGCGCGACGCGGTGTCGTATGCCGATTCGGTGGGCGACTACGTGAGCCGCCAGCTGTTCGTGAAGATCCTGGACTCCGAAGAGGAGCACATCGACTGGCTGGAAACGCAGCTGGATCTGATCGAACGCATCAGCGAGCCGAACTACCTGCTCACCAAGCTGGACGACTGAGTCAGCCCTGCAGCGGGGCGCGCAGGCCGTTCTGATAGCCGGCCAGCGCAATCCGTGCGCGGGCGAACTCGGCGATCAACAGCGCCACCGCCACGGCGGGACGCTCCAGCGTGCCGGCGCGTGCGTCGTGTTCGATCCGACGCGCCGCCGCCGACAGGGCGATGGCCCCCACGTTCGCGCTGGCGGATTTGAGGCTGTGTGCGATGGCGCGCAGCTGGTCCAGGTCGGCGGCGACCGAGGCATCCTGCAGTTGCTGGATCAGCGCGGGGGTGTCGTCCAGGAACACGCCGATGATCTGCGCGGTCTGCGCACCGATCACCTCCAGCAGTTCATCCAGCACGCTGTTGTCCAGCACCGGTAGCGACTCCTCGCCGTTCTCGCCGAAGCCGGCCGCGCCCAATGCCGCCAGGCCTGCGGCGATGTCGGCCGGGTCCGGCTCGCGCAGTGTCTGCAACGGCGTCTGTTCTGCCGGCACCTCGCCCTGCCAGCGTTGCAGGCAGGCCTGCAGCGAAGCGCGGTTGACCGGTTTGGACAGGTAGTCGTCCATGCCGGCCTGCAGGCAGCGCTCGCGGTCGCCGGCCATGGCGTTGGCGGTCATCGCCACCACCGGCAGGCGCACGGCACCGTTTTCGGCTTCCCGCGCACGCCAGCGACGCGTGGCCTGGTAGCCATCCAGCACCGGCATCTGGCAATCCATCAGTACCAGGTCGAAGGGTTGGGTAGCCAGGCACTGCAGCGCCTGCTCGCCGTCGTTGGCGGTCACCACGCTGCACCCCAGCACCTGCAACAGGCGTTGGGCGACGGCCAGGTTGACGCTGTTGTCTTCCACCAGCAGCACGCGCAGGCCGAGTTGCGGCGACGCCTCGCGGCCGGCATCGGCATCGACCTCGGCCAGCAGCGGCGCCGGGCGCGCCGGGGCGCTGACGGGACGCAGCACGGCATGCAGTTCGCTGTCGACGGCGTCGCGGGGCAACGCCAGCGCATCGCTGAGCAGCACCGGCGCCAGCGCGTCCTTGCCCTGCAGCCACAGCAGTTTCGGGGTGGGATCGCGCGCGTCGCGCAGGACCGCCCGATGCAGCGCCGTGGCGCCATGGCGCAGCGCGTCGGTGTCGGCGATCACCCAGGTCAACGCCGGCTCGATGCCGGGGCGCTGCGGCGCGCGCAGGATGTCCAGCGCGGTCGAGGCGCTGTCCACCACGTGCAGGCGCACGTCGTGGTGCTCCAGCACGCGCTCCAGGCGCGCGGCCAGCGGTGCATCGGTGCTAACCAGCAGGGCGCGGGTGGTGCCGCTGCCGCTGCCGAGCGCGGGCAGGTCGCCGATCACCTTCAGCAACGGGATCTCGAACCAGAACGTGGCGCCCTGGCCCGGCGTGGAGGTGACGCCGATGCGCCCGTGCATCAGGTCGATGATGCGCTTGCAGATCGCCAGCCCCAGCCCGGTTCCGCCATAGATGCGGGTAGTGGAGGCATCGGCCTGACTGAAGGACTGGAACAGGCGCGACTGCAGGGCCGCGTCGATGCCGATACCGGTGTCGATGACCTCGAAGCGCAACTGGTGCTGCGCGCTGGTTTCGCCCTGGCGTTGCACGCGCACACGGATCTGGCCGCGCTCGGTGAACTTGATCGCATTGACCAGCAGGTTGCCCAGCACCTGGCGCAGCCGCACCGGATCGCCGCGCACCGACAGCCGCACCGCCGGGTCCAGCTCCAGCGACAGCGTCAGCGCCTTGGGATCGGCGGTGCGCTGCATCAGCTGGACCAGGCCCTCGAGCAGCTCGCGCAGGTTGAAGGTGGTGATCTCCAGGTCCAGGCCCTTGGCCTCCAGACGGGAGTAATCAAGGATGTCATCGACGATGCGCAGCAGCTGCTGCGAGCTGACCGTGGCGGTCTGCAGCATCTGCCGCTGGTCGCTGCCGAGCTGTCCGCCTGCGATCAGGTCCAGCATCGGCAGGATGCCGTTGAGCGGGGTGCGGATTTCGTGGCTCATGGTGGCGAGGAATTCGCCCTTGGCCAACGCGGCGGCTTCGGCGGCCTGCTTGGCGCGCAGCAGTTCCTGCTCCAGCGCGTCCTGCTGCTGCACCGCGTGTTGCAGCTGGTCGCGCTCGCGGGCCAGTGCATCGCCACGCCGCTGCAGCTGCTGCAACCGCTGCTGGGTGTCGCGCCAGTGCTGCACGCTGACCAGGCTGGCGATCACCGCCAGCACCGCGGCCCCGGCGGCGATGAGCGGCCACGGCCCGCGGCTGCCGAGGGCGGCCAGGATCGCGGCCGTACCCGCAACGGCGGCCGCCATCGCTGCCAGCCAGAGTGCGCGTGGAACCCGTCCGTGGGTCGTCATGCTCACAACACCGTGTTGTGGAAGTCGAAGTTCAGTTCACTGCCTGCCGACTGCACCATGTTGCCCTGGATGAAGTCGACCCCGCCCATCCACATCGCGGCGGCCGCCTGGGGGTCTTCGATCTGCTGTCCGATGATCTGCAGCCCCGCGCGGTGCGCGTTTTCGATCGCAGCGCGCAGCTCGTCGCGGGTGTGCTGGTTGGCGTGTGCGCTGGAGAAGCGGGCGGCCATGCGCACGTAGCTCAGCGGAAGCTGGGTGAGCAGCGCGTTGGCTTCGCTGCCCGGCTCGAACTGGCTCAGGCAGAAGCGCACCCCGGCCGCGCTCATGCGCGTGCAGAACTGCTGCAGGGTGACGGTGTGGATCAGCGCGTCGGGCAGGCGCACGTCGATGACCACCGCGCTGCCGGGGATCTGGCGACGCTCCAGCGATTCCAGCAGCCAGTCGGCGAAGGCGTCGCGGGCCAGCGTGCGCAGCGACTGCGACACGAACAGGTGCAACGGCTGGGTGGCGTGGCGGTAGAGATCGAGCAGCCCAAGCGCGTGATCGAGAACCTGCTGGTCCAGGTCGGCGATGCGCCCGGCGGCTTCGGCGGCGGGGATCACCTGGCCGGCCGTGAGCACGCTGCCATCGGCCTGGCGCAGCCGCAGCAGCACCTGGTACTGGGCGGTATCGCCACCGGCCACGGCCACGATCGGCTGGTAGGCCAGTTCAAGCTGGCCTTCGAGCAGGGCCAGGTGTTCCTGTGCGGCGACATCCTCGCGGCGCACATGCGCGGCCACGCCGGCGCTGAGCAGACGGGCCTGCAGCGTCGTACGCTCCACCGCCTCCAGCGCGGTGCCGGCGTCGCTGAAGCCCGGCGACAGCTGCGCATGGCCGACCACGCCGCGCAGGTGCACCGATTCGTCATCGCGGATCACGAACGCACGGGCGGACAGCTGCTCGCGCAGGTGCTGGGCCATCCTGTCCAGGCTCTCCTCGTCGATGCCACGCGCCAGTACCAGGAAGCTGTTGTCATTCAAGCGCGCCAGCAGGTGCGGCTGCGCGGTATCGGCCAGGCGCTGCGCGGCCTGCACCATCAGGCGCTCGAACGCGGCATAGCCATAGCGCTCGCGCAGGCCCAGTGCACTGGCCACTTCGATGAAGAACAGCCCGCCGTGATCGCGGTGCGCCAGCGACGCGGCCAACTGCTGCATCACGTGGTGACGGGTGGGCAGGCCGGTCTCGGGATTGTTCATCGCCGGGGCACCATGGGCGCCCGGTTGCGAGGCCGCCTGCGCTCGGGCGCGGCGGATCCGGTTGGAGACCGCTGCGATCAGGTGGCGCGGGCGGATCGGCTTGCTGAGGAAGTCGTCGGCGCCGCTGTCGAGCACTTCGAACTGGCGCTCCGGGTCCGGGTCGCCGCTGAGGAATACGATCGGCAGCAGCTGCTGGCCGGGTTGCTGGCGGATCAGCGCGGTCAGGCGCATGCCGTCCAGGCCGGGCAGGTGCAGGTCCATCAGGATCAGGTCGGGGCGGTTCTCGGCGATCGCCTGCTGCACGCCTTCGGCATCGCTGTGCACGATGGCTTCCATCCCGGCGCCGTGCAGCACGCTCTGCGCGAACAGGGCCTGCGAGCGGTCGTCTTCAACGATCAGCACCCGATACGGTGCATCCAGGGCCAGCGGCGCGGCGCCGTCATCCTGTGCGGACGGTTGCAGCGGTGGCAGCGGTGGCATCGGCGGCGGAACCGGTGCAACGGCGATGGCAGCGGTGAGCGGCACCACGTTGCTGGGCGCCGCGACCGGCGCGGGCGTCCCGACCCAGCGCTGCCAATGGTCGGCCGGCGGGGTTTCAGCGCGCGTGGCGCGGGCGGATGCAACAACGTTTTCGGTGACGGCCATCAGTACTCCCAGTCTGCGGCGCAATTATGCCGTGCATGCTCCTGTTTACGGTGGCAGCACGTCGCGGTTCGCCAGCGCACCGGGCGCTGGGCTGGCCTGCCCGAGCAGCCAGCGCATGCCTTTCCACAAGGTGCGCCAGACCAGCCACACCACCAGCGCGCCTGCCAGGCTGCAGCCGATCACCACGATCAGGGCCAGCCACGGATGCGCCAGTGCCAGTGCCAGCCCGCCGACCACCACGGTGTCTTCCGCAGCCGAGGCCATCCAGTTGCTGGCCGGTTCGGGCGAGGTATTGAGCAGGGCGCGGGTGCCGGACTTCAATCCATGGCTGGCCAGCGCCACCCCGGCACCGGCCACCAGCGCGGTGCCACTGAGTTCGCCACTGGGCGACAGGGTGGCCGCGGCCAGGAAGGCGCCAGCGGGCACCCGCGCCAGGGTCTGCACGAGGTCCCAGACCGAATCCACCCCGGGGATCTTGTCGGCGAAGAACTCGGCAATGGCCAGCACCGCCGAGGTGCCCAGCACCCACCAGGATTCGGTGGCCTGCAGCGCCGGCGGCAGATCGACCCAGCCGAGCAGCCCGGCCAGGCCCACGCCGAATACGGTCAGGTACACGCGGATGCCGGCCAGCCAGGCCAGCAGGATGCCGATGACGAACAGATGGGCTTCGGTCATGGGACGCACTCCGCCTGCAAAGTGTGCACAGGCCCACACTATCGGGGATGACGTCGATGAACGCCACTGTCGGCCACGCCTGGGGGCGCGTGAAATCGGCCGACCCTGACTTACACTAACCAGTCGATCGTTCCGACAGAGGCCGTGCCGGTATCGCCTTGGGCGCTGCCGCGGACATCCGCCATGAGCAACCCCACACCGTCCCGTATCCAGATCCGCCGGCCCGGCAACGCGCCCGCGCCCGATCGCCGTCGCCTGGCCATCCTGGCCGGGGTGTGGCTGGTCACCCTGATCCTGGCGGCACTGATCGGCCGCTGGACCGCCGGCCCCGGCGGCGATGTGGGCAAGCAGCTGGAGGCCGCAGAGGCGCACGCCGATGCGCTCAACAGGCAGGTGGTGGAACTGCAGCAACGCCAGGCCACGCTGCAGGCCTCCGACCGCATCAGCCGCGCGGCCAACAATGAAGTGCAGACCTCGCTGGGCGAGCGCGATGAAGAGATCGCCGGGCTGCGCGCGGACGTGGCCTTCTATGAGCGTCTGGTGGGGGCGACCAGCCAGCGCAAGGGCCTGAACACCCATTCGGTCGAGTTCTCACCGGAGACCGGCGGCACCTGGCAGTACGCGGTGGTGCTCACCCAGAACCTGAACCTTGGCGCGATCAGCCAGGGTCAGATGCGTTTCACCGTGGAAGGTGTCAAAGGCGGCAAGCTGATCTCGGTCAGCTGGGACGAGCTGCACCAGCGCACCAAGGTGCCGGGCCAGGAGTATTCCTTCCGGTACTTCCAGCAGCTCACCGGCAGCATCATCCTGCCGAAAGACTTCACCCCGCAACGTGTGCGGGTCACGCTGGGATCGGGCGCGGGGGGCGCCACCCAGGTTTTTGATTGGAAGCAGGCCGGCGCACCGGCTGCACCATCGGCAAAAGAAGGGGAGTAAGCCCATGTTTGGCAGCAATAAATCCAACCGCGACGGACATCTGGTCGTGGACGCGCTGATCGGCGCGCAGGTGGTGATCCGCGGTGACGTGGAATTCAGTGGGGGCCTGTATGTGGAAGGCACCATCCTGGGCAAGGTGATCGCCGCCGACGGGGCGGCCAACGCCACCCTGACACTGGCCGAGCAGGGCAGCATCGAGGGGGAGATCCGCGCCCAGGTGGTGGTCCTCAGCGGCCGCCTGGACGGGGACGTGCACGCCAGCGAGAAGGTCGAGCTGACCCCGACCGCGCGGGTCACCGGCAACATCCACTACCAGGTGGTGGAAATGAACGCCGGCGCCCAGCTGACCGGTCGCCTGATCCACGGCAACGCCCAGATGGCCCTGCCGCCGCCGGCCGATGAAAACGCCGACAAGGGCAAGGACAGCAGCGCCCGCAAGAAGCTCGCCGACGCGATGGCCTGAACGGGCCGTCGCTTGAAAGCGTGCTCATGCGCCCCCATGCTGGGGGCATGAGCACGCTTGTTTCCCTGCCCGGCGCCCCCGCGCCCGCGCCGAACTACCAGTCGCTGGACCGTCCCCTGAACTTCACCGAGGCCGCTGCGGCCAAAGTGAAGGAACTGATCCAGGACGAGGCCAGCACCTCGCTTGCCCTGCGCGTCTACATCCAGGGCGGTGGCTGCTCCGGCTTCCAGTACGGCTTCGAGTTCGACGAGAACCGTGCCGAAGACGACCTGGCCGTGGACACCAACGGGGTCACCCTGCTGGTCGATCCGCTGAGCCTGCAGTACCTGATGGGTGCCGAGGTCGATTACACCGAGAGCCTGACCGGCGCGCAGTTCGTGATCCGCAATCCGAACGCCAAGACCACCTGCGGCTGCGGCAGCAGTTTCAGCATGTGATCGGCCTGCGCCGGTGACCCGATGGGTCGGCCGGTGCTTGCCACTGTCGTCGAATATGGGCAGGCTTTACGCATGTCCAGATTTTCTTCGCCGCTGTCCGGTTTCGCCTTCACTACCGAACCCCTCGAACGTGCCGATACGCTGCGTGATGACGCCGATGCGTTGGCACGCCTGTGGCCCGATGCGCATGTCCTGGTCCTGGACCAGGACGGCCGCGCACTGGCCGGCGATGATGGCCAGCCCCTGCCGCTGACCGGCGCGCAGCTGGGCGGGGGGCCGGGGACCGCGATTTTCCTGGGCCTGCGCGGCGAGCGTGCCTGGTTCTCGCTGGAAGCATCCGCCATCGATGTCACCGCCCCGCAACGGGTGGACCTGCGCGAATCGGCAACGAGCTGGTCGGCCGCCGACGCCAGTGCCTTCTGCTACGCACGTGGCATGTCCTACTGGCACTCGCGCACGCGCTTCTGCGGCGTGTGTGGTGGCGCGGTCACCTTCTCGCGCGGCGGCTTCGTCGGCCGCTGCGCGCAATGCGGCACCGAGCATTACCCGCGCGTGGACCCGGCGGTGATCGTGGCGGTGGAAAACAACGGGCGGCTGCTGCTCGGGCGCCAGGCCAACTGGGCGCCGCGCCGCTATTCGGTGCTGGCCGGGTTCGTCGAACCGGGTGAATCGCTGGAACAGACCGTGGTGCGGGAAGTCTTCGAAGAGAGCAAGGTGCGGGTGCGCGAATGCCGCTACCTGGGCACCCAGCCGTGGCCATTCCCCGGCGCATTGATGCTGGGCTTTGCCGCCACCGCCGAGGACGACGTGCCGACGGTCAATGGCGAGCTCGAGGACGCGCGCTGGTTCACGGCCGAGGAAGTGGGCGCTGCGTTGGCGCGCGATGTCGACGACGACGGCCAGGGCATCCGCCTGTCGCCACCGATTTCGATCTCGCGCAGCCTCATCGAGCACTGGTACCGCCAGCAGGTGGGCTGATCGCAGGCCGGCGTTGCCGCTGGCTGAACACGCGACGGCGTACATTACCAACGGCCCGGGGAATTGCCGGGCTGCAGGGCATAGTAGCGGCCAGAAACCGCGCCGGAGGCTTACATGTTCACCACCCTCGTCGCCGTGCTGGTCGCCTTGGCCCTCGGCCACGTCGCGCCTGCCGCGGCGGTGGCGCTGCGCCGCTTCGGACTGTACCGGCGCTGGCTGCAATGGCTGGACGCGCACGCGGCGCCATCGGGCTTCTGGCGTGGCCGCCAGGGCTGGATCGTGGCGTTGCTGCCGTGGGTGCTGCTGCTCCTGCTGGTGCAGTGGGCGCTGCATGGCCGCCTGTTCGGCCTGCCCTCGCTGTTGCTGGGCGTGGCCACGCTGGTGATCTGCTGGGGCCCACGCGACCTGGACCGTGACGTCGAAGCGGTGATCGACGCCGATGACGCCCCGACCCGCCACGTGGCGATCGCGCAGCTGCAATCAGCCGGCGGCAGCCTGCACGAAGACGTACCTTCGCTGGTCGAGGCGACAGTGCTCAATGCGCTGCGGCGCTGGTTCGCGGTGCTGTTCTGGTTCCTGCTGCTGGGCCCGGTGGGCGCGCTGGCGTATCGGCTGCTGGCGTTGCTGGCGGTCGGTCCGATGCGTTCGCTGGCGACCGTGGACTGCATGGCCGGTGCGCGCATCGTACTGGGCTGGCTGGAATGGCCGGTGGCGCAGCTGATGTCACTGTCGATGGCGCTGGTGGGCAATTTCGACACGGCCTACAAGGCGTGGCGACAGGCGCACGGCAACCAGTGGGCGGGCTCGACGGTATTCCTGGGTGCGGTGGCGCGCGCCAGCGTGAGCGCGGAACTGCGCGAAGACGCACACGATTACAGCGATGCGGGCATGGTGCCGGTGTGGCGCCGCCTGCCGGAGCTGCGCGATGCGATGAGCCTGGTGTGGCGGATGCTGTTGCTGTGGATGGCTGCGCTGGCGTTGCTGGTGATTGCCGGCTGGGTGACCTGAGCGGTCGTTCCGACGCAGCGGCGATCAGCCCGGTGCGAGCCAGGTGAACGGAACCCATGGCAGGTTGCGCGCGATCCAGTACAGCGGCAGCAGGGTCAGCCAGAAGGCAGGCTTCATCAACAGGGATATCAACGGCTGCATCCACGGTGGACGCCAACCGAGTGCCCAGCCCAGCACCAGCGGTGCAATGGCCAGCATCAGCATGGCCAGCGGGTTCATCGATATCGCGGTGAGCACATCGCCGTGGACCAGCGCGTGCAGCGCCCGCGTCAGCCCGCAGCCGATGCAGTAGTAACCGGTGACGGCAAAGAAGCTGCACGGCGGGAACGGGTTGTTGGCGGCGTTGGGATCGAAATGACGCAGGGCCCAGATGCCCGCCCCGGTGGCGATCGCCACCGGGGGGAGTGCGGCCAGCAACCAGCGCTTGCCGTGCAGTGCAGCCATCAGCTGGCGCTTTCGACCTGCTGCTGGAACTGCTGGATCTGCTCCATGTAGCCGTCAACGCCGACGAAGGCCAGCCAGATGATCGAGAACAGCGTGGCGGCAATCAGGATGCCGGTGGTGACCCAGGCCCAGATCTTGGCGTTCTTCGACGCCTGGCGCGCGGCGACCAGGTCGCCTTGGTTGAGCAGCGTGTTGACCTTGTTGGCGAACACGATGGCCACGATGCCGGTGGCGATTGCCGGGAAGCTCAGGCACGACACGCAGCACATGAAGAACGCCAGCACGGTGACGACGATCGACCAGATCAGGTAGTTCGGGACGGTACCGGAGGCGGGCGGCAGCGGGGCGGTGGCATTCATTGGGCAAACTCCATGTTCTTGGGTGGGTTTTGAGAGCAGATGACGGTCGACAAGCAGGCAACACCGCCCAGGACCGTGCACGTCCTGGCTACTGGGCGGTGTTGCCGGTTCGCCCGCGCGGCCACGCGGGGATCCATTTCGACGCTAATCTAACCGAAGTAGGGCGCTTGTATGCGGTTACATCAAGGCGTTCAAGGCATGGACGCCCGGAAAGGATGCGGTGGTCGGGGCCATGAACGAAGAAAGGGGCGCAGCGCGCCCCTTTCTGGCCAACAAGCCTGCGCTGCGTCAGTTGGCTTCCTGGGGCCACAGCAACAGGATCTGGAACAGCCCGATAACGCCGTCGGAGACCCCGGTCGGGGCAACCAGGGCTTCCAGGTCGTCGATTTCAAGCATGGCATTGTCGTTCATGTGAATCTCCTTATTACCGATGAACTTGCTCTCGTTGAGGGAAAACGGCAGCCGTCGAGAGCATCGACTGTCGTCAGTCACGTTTGTAGACACTGGCAGCGGAGGACAGACTGACGCGCTCGTCCAGTTGACCGGTCTCCAGCAACTGCCGTGCGGCCGCGCATACCAGGCGATCGGGGTCGCGCAGCATCCGCCGCGTGACCGACTCGGTCAGGTCGAATTTGTTGCTCAGCCTATGGATCGAATCCATCGCAGAGATCCGCACGCGGCGATTGGGTTGGTCATCCAGGAGTTGTTCCAGCAACGGTATGGACGCGTGGTCGCCGATTTCCCCGAGCAGCGTCGCCAGGGAGGCGCGACGGTATACGTAGGCAGCCTCGGGGATACCCGAAATGATCCTGCGTTCGGTATCAAAGAAGTACTGCTCGCTATTCTGGCTTTCGTCCGAAACCAGCATCAGGTTGAGCGAGATGGACAGTTCTTCGGGAGGATGCTGGATGTGGATGTCTCGTCGTTTGCGATAGAACATGACCTTGCCCTTGGGCAGTTGGGTCTGCTCGAGCAGCGTCAAATCAACCTCTTCGCCGATGAATCCGACGATCTGGTCAGGGTCGTACTCAAATATTTCAGTGCGATAGCCTGAGCCGAAGTGGCCTGCGGTGAGGAAGGCAAAATTGTGGTCGTGCGCGAGCCGATACGAGAAGATCTTCTCCTCCTGCTCTTTGATCGCGCCACTCAACCGCGGGGGCGTCCAGATGTTGGCTCGGACGTAATACCCGTCTCCTCCGCCCAGCACGATCGATTGGGGGGTGTAGCTGATCTGACGGGTACCCTGCAGGAACGCGTCGATCTGTGCTTCTATCGCGTCCTTGACCAGCGTCTCATTCATGCTCAGGGCGGCGAGATCATCGGCCAGCGCGAGCGCGGACAAGGAGTCGCCGCGGTCAACGGTACGCGCTGCCTTCTCCATGAATGCGTCGAGGGGAATGGGCGCCAGGGTCTTGGAGAGCGTGGGCGTGATGGCCATCAGGCAGGGCGACCTTGTGCACGGGACAAGAAGGCAGCAGCGCTCCGTCGGATATGCGGATGCGCGTCGGCGGCAGCATTCTGGAGCAGCAGGATCGCTCTGTCGGGTTCAATCCGGCCCATTGCCTGGATTGCTGCCCATCGCACGAAGTGACTTTCATGTCCGGCAAGCCTGCCCAGGACATCCGCGCCACCCAACCGCAAGGCCCCCAACGTTCTGGCCATGATCTCCAGCTCGGAGTGGATCGGGCTGGCGGAGATGGCCTGGGCAATGCGCAAGGGGCTGCGTTCGGCCATCCACTGGATCGGCTCCCGGTTCAGGCCGATCAGCTTCGCAACCAGCGTGGGCTTGTCCACGCGCAGGTCATGCAGCCGCCCCGGCGCACTGCAATCCAGCACGTCACCCGGGCAAAGCCTGTGCTGCGCAACGTGGCGAAGCGGAGTGCCCACGCCAATATCGTTGCCCTCGTCAGCGACGGCATATTCGTCGACCACAAGATTGCCCGTCACCGGGGTGATCAACAATTCGAACGGACTGGTGTACAGGAATCGCGGGATCGTCGCCTGCAGGTTGGCCTTCAACTGCCAGCGCTGTCCGGTGGCCAGCACGATGGAGAACGCTTCCTGGCTGGGGCGCGCCTGGCCTTGGAGTTCATCCTCGATGCACTGGCGAATCCACTGCTTGATATTGCTGCCGGCCATGAGATCGACGCAATCGCCGAGTGTCGCGTCTGCCGACGATGCAAGGCGCGCCTCGATCGTGCGCACGAACGTGTCCTTGCGAGCATGCATGATGTCTTCCTGACGATGCGAGGGTGCTGCCTTTCCGGTCGAGTGTAGAACGCACGATCGATGGCGGCAACCGGGTTGTCGCGCGATCGCCGCAGACCCGGTGTCTCAGCCGTTCTCCCCCCGCAGCTGGCGGACCTGCTGTTCCAACCCTTCGGCCGTGGCGGTCTGGCCCGGGACGGCCGGTGCGGCTGCCACCTCGATATGGGCGCGGAAGCGGCGCGGGACGCGCATGCGGCCCAGGCGGGTGTCGCGACGGCTCCACATGCTGGCCCACATCCCGCGCAGCGCCATCGGCACCACCGGCACCGGACGCCGTTCGAGGATTTTCTCCACGCCGGATTTGAACGCGGCCATGTCGCCGTCGCGGGTCAGCGCGCCTTCGGGGAAGATGCAGACCAGCTCGCCCTCGGCCAGCGCCTTGTCCACTTCATCGAAGGCGGCCTGCATCAGCGCGGGGTCCTCGCGCGCGCCGGCGATGGGAATCGCCTTGGCGGTGCGGAAGATCCAGCGCATCACCGGGATGTTGAAAATCTTGTAGTACATGACGAAGCGCACCGGGCGCGGGATCGTCGCCGACAGGATCAGTGCGTCCATGTAGCTGACGTGGTTGCACACGATCAACGCAGCGCCTTCGTCGGGCACGTTGTTCTCGATCCCGTGCAGGCGCAGCCGGTACAAGCCGCGCACCATCACCCAGCTGAGGAAACGCATCAGGAATTCGGGGACGATGGTGAAGATGTAGATCGCCACCACCGCGTTGGCGATGGCCAGCGCCAGGAACAGCTGCGGGATGGTCCAGCCGAGCAGGCGCTGGGTGACCAGGCCGAGCATGGCGGCCAATACGATGAAGCCGGAGTTCTGGATGTTCAGCGCGGCGAACACGCGCGACATCTCCGATTTCGGCGTGCGGCTCTGGATCAGGGCGAACAGCGGCACCACGAAGAAACCGGTGAACAGGCCGATGCCGATCAGGTCGATGATGATGCGCACGCTGCCGGCATGCTGCACGAACTGCAGGATCGACATCCCGGACGCGGCCGACTCACCGGCGCGGGCGAAGTACAGGTCGAGCATGAACGCGGTCATGCCGAAGGCGCCCAGCGGCACCAGCCCGATTTCAACGGTGCGCCCGGACAGCTTTTCGCACAGCAGCGAGCCGGTGCCGGTGCCGACCGAGAACAGGGCCAGGGCGAAGATGTACAGCGTGGAGCCGCCACCCAGGTTGACCTCGGCATAGGTGGGGAGCTGCGAGGTGAGCATGGTGCCGACGAACCAGAACCAGGACACGCCGAGGATGGCGTTGCTGACCGCCTTCTGCTTCTTGGCCATGCGCAGCACGGCCAGCGATTCGGGCAGCGGGTTCCAGTTGATCTTCAGGTCCGGCGCGCCGGCATCGACCTTGGGGATCATCCGCGCGGTGAGGTTGCCGGCCACGGCCAGGGCGATCACTGCCGTGGCGGCGACGATCGGGCCGTGACTGCCGGCCAGCTGGAAAATCAGGCCGCCGGCGATCATGCCGGTCAGGATCGACAGCGAGGTGCCCATCTCGACCAGGCCGTTGCCGCCGGTGAGTTCCTCAGGCTTGAGGATCGAGGGCAGCACCGAGTACTTCACCGGCCCGAACAGGGTCGACTGCATGCCGGTGCAGAACAGCGCGACCAGCAGGACCGGCATGCTTTCGGTAAGGAAGCCGACGGCGGCCAGCGACATGATCACGATCTCCATGGTGGTGGTGATCACGATCAGGCGCGACTTCTCCAGCTTCTCCGCGATCTGACCGGCCAGGGCCGAGAACAGGAAGTAGGGCAGGATGAAGATCGCCGGCGCCAGGTTGGTGTACAGCGAACGCTCTTCGATCGGCGTACCGAGGAAGAACAGCAGGCCGATGATCGCCTGCCGGTAGATGTTGTCGTTGAACGCACCGAGCGACTGGACGATGAAGAACGGCAGGAAACGACGCTGTTTGAGCAGGGCGAACTGGCTGTGGCCGGACATGGAAACTCCTTGCGAACCGGCGCAGCCTAGCACTGTCGTCGTTCGCGCAGGATGGCAGCGGCGCAGCCCGCGCGCTGCCCTGCCGGGTCAGAGGATATCGTCGACCACGCCGCCGTCCACCCGCAGCGCCGCGCCGGAGGTGGCCGAGGCCTGTGCCGAGGCCAGGTAGACCACCATGTTGGCCACTTCCTCGACGCTGGCCGCGCGCTGGATCACCGAGGTGGGACGGTGGGCCATGACGAAGTCGCGGCCGACCTCCTCCAGCGACTTGCCGGTGCGGGCGCGCTCGTCTTCCATCATCGCCGCGAAGCCGTCGGACAGGGTCGGGCCGGGCAGCACCGCGTTGACGGTGACGCCGCTGCCGGCCACGCGCTTGGCCAGCCCGCGCGACAGGCCGAGCAGGGCGGTCTTGGTGACGCCGTAATGGATCATGTCGGCGGGGATGTTGCGGGCCGATTCGGAGGACAGGAACAGCACCCGGCCCCAGCCGCGCTCGACCATGCCCGGCAGCAGTGCGCGTGACAGCCGCACCCCGGACATCACGTTGGTCTGCCAGTACTGCTCCCAGGTGCCGTCATCGGTGTCGAAGAAGTCCTGCGGCCCGAAGATGCCGGCGTTGTTGACCAGGATGTCGATCGACGGCAGCGTTGCCAGCAGGGCGTCCACGCCGGCCGCGTCGGACAGGTCGGCCGCCGCGCCCAGCAGCCGGGCGTCGGGCAGGGCCTGGTGCAGGGCGGTCAAGGCCTTGTCGACCGAGGCCTGGGTACGGCCGTTGACCACGACCTGTGCCCCGGCAGCGGCCAGTCCGTGGGCGATGCCGTGGCCGATGCCGGCGGTGGAAGCGGTGACCAGCGCGGTCTTGCCGGAGAGATCCAGTTGCATGTACGTGTCCTTGAACGGGGAAGGCACCGGGAGTCTGCACGGGCGGCGGTAGCGGCAACGTGCAGCAGGTGTCTCCCCGACATCGGGACGCGCGCTTGGCAGGACCAGTGCAGCGACCGCAACCGTGCCGTGCGCGAGACCTCAGCGCAGGGTGCGGGCGGCCTCGTTGGCAGCGCCGCGCAGCTTGGGCAACAGGCGCAGCATCAGTCCCATCTGGGTGCGGATCAGCTGCAGCTTCGGCGGCATGGCGTCGGTGACCTGTTCCAGCTGTTCGGCCAGGGCGCGGTCGCCGTCGTTGTCGGCTTCCTCCACCGGTTGCCGCTGTTCCAGCGCGGCGGCGATCTGTTGCATGGCCTGCTCCACACGCTCGCCCCCGGCCAGCGCCTGCGGGTCCTGTGCATAGCTGTCCAGCTGCGTGCGGTGCGCACCGAGTGCGGACAGGTGACCGAGCAGGGTGTTGGACAGCGCCAGGAAGCGGAAGCCGGCATCCAGGTTGCGGCGCACGTGGCCGGGCTCGCGCAGCATGTTCGACAGCGCGGTGGACAGGGCGGCATCGGCGTTGTGCATGTCGCGGCGGGCGATGCGGTAGGCCAGGTCGTCCTGCATGCCGCTGCCGTACTGGCCCAGTACCGCATCCAGGTAGCGCGCGCAGTTGGCCAGCACGCGCGCCATCACCAAGTTCAGGCGCCGGCCCTGCCAGTCGGGGAGGATCAGGAACGCGGCCGCGGCGGCGATCGCGCAGCCGAGCAGGGTGTCGACCAGGCGCGGCCAGATCAGCAGGAAGCCATCGCCGATCAGGTTGAAGCAGGTCAGCGCCATCACCGTGATGGCCGCCGAGGCGACCAGGTAGCGGTCGCTGCGGGTGAAGAAGAACAGCAGCGCCGAGAGCAGGGCGATCAGCAGTTCGATGCGCAGGTCCTGGAACAGCTGCATCAACGCCCAGGTCAGTACCAGCCCGATCAGGGTGCCGGCGATGCGCTGGGCCAGCCGCTGGCGGGTGGCCCCGAAATGCGGGCGGCACACGAACACGATGGTAAGCAGCACCCAGCCGCCGTTCTGGGCGTTGAACAGGCGGATCGCGGCGAAGCCGACGATCAGCGCCAGCGCCATGCGCAGGCCGTGGCGGAACAGCACCGAACCGGGGGTGAGCTGCTGGCGGATACGTACGAACATTTCGCGAAGGGTGTGCGGGTTGGTGTCGCGCAGGCGGGTATCGACGTTGTCCAGGGTGGCTTCGGAGTTGGCGGCTTCGGACAGCCGCCGTTCGATGCTCTGCAGGTTCTGGCCGAGCAGGTCCAGCGAGGACAGCAGACGTTGCCATTGCGGGTTGTGCTGGGCGCGCAGCCAGGCGAGCGAATCGGTGAGGTCGGCGGTGGCCTGCTTGGTGCGCTCGCCGTACTGGAACGGGCGGCGCAGGCGGATGGCCATGCCGAGGTTGGCGCAGGCTTCGCCCTGCAGCGACAGCAGGCGCTGGCAGCGGTACAACACGTCGCTGTGGAAGAAGGCGTCGGTGAGCGCGCCGTAGGGGTAGTGCGAGGAGCTGGCGCGTTCGTGGAAGTCCTGCGCCATGTAATACATGCGCAGGTACAGGCCGGACTGCACGCCGGGCCGGCCGGAGCGGCCGAAGCGGGCGAGGATGGCGGTCTTGGCGATGTTCAGCGCCTCGACGACGCGGCGGTTCTGTTCGGCCAGGGCGAGCTGGCGCTTCTGCAGGTCGGCGTCGCGCACCGGCTCGAACAGGTCGGCCTTGAGCTGCAGGTAGCGGCCGAGTTCGAGGAACAGGCGGTTGAGGCGTTCGCGGATGGGGCGGTTGGCGAACAGGGCGGTCCACAGGATGGAGAGCAGGCCGTACCAGAGCGCGCCGGCGAGCAGGTGGCTGACGGCGCTGAAGGCCTGCGCGCGGTCGCTGGCGCCATGCTGTTCCAGGGCGATCATGGTGTAGATGGCCAGGGTGACGGTGGCCTGGGCGATGGAAGCGTAGCGTTCGCCGAGGGCGCCGAGCAGGGTGAGGCCGAAGGTGGACAGCGCCAGGGCGGCGATGAACAGCCAGGGCCAGGCGAACAGTTCGACGACGGCAGCGGCGGCGATGGCGAAGCAGAGCAGGGAGAGGGCGACCGATTTGGTCCGGCCCCACCAGTTGTCGTCGGTTTCGGCGATGGCGCTGGCGATGATGCCAAGGAAGACGCCGGGCAGCGCGGGCAGCTGGTCCAGGTGCCAGCAGATGCCCATGGCCACCGACAGCGCGATGAACACCCGCAGGCCATAGCTGGCCTTTTCATGCGCCCACAGGCGGCTCAGGCGGGATTCTCGGGCGGACATGCGGGCTCGGGGTGCGGGGCAGCCCATTATTGCGGGTGTGGGGTGAAGGGGACAGCGCCCATCAAGAGCGCGGATGCCGGTTGCCCCGGTTTGGCTCGGTGTGGGTGGGTTGGCGGGACACGCCGTAAATACGTCCCTGTAGGCTCGCTTGCGCCATCCATGGCGCAAGACGGTCCCGCCAACCCACCCACACCGAGCCTCGACAGTGGGTCGGTGCGCAATGGACAAGCGGGTAGCGCCGAGCGATACCCCGCGCCACGTGGACAGGTCAGAGGTCGAAGCGCACGCTCACCGCGAAGGTGCGCGGCAGGCCGACACCGGCGTTGGACCAGTATTTTTTGTTGGCCAGGTTCTCCACGCCGGCGCGCCAGGTGACCGGGTGGCCGTCCAGCTGCATGCGGTAGCCGACGCCGGCGTTGACCAGGGTGTAGTCGGGCAGCTTGAGGGTGTTGTCGGCGTCGTAATAGACATCGCCGTAGTAGCGGGCCAGCGCGTAGACGCTCAGGCCCTCCACCTGCGGGATGCTGTAGTCGGCGTGCAGCACGCCCTGCCAGCGCGCGGCGCCGGCGGTGCGGTTGCCCTGCTGGGCGACGCTGTCGGGGGACAGCTTGTCGTAGGTGGGGTCGAGCCAGGTGACGCCGCCGCCGACGGTGAGGGCGTCGGTCAGGCGGACGTCGCCGCTGAGTTCGACGCCTTCGTACAGGGTGATGCCGTCCTGCACGAGCAGCTTGCCGGCGCTGGTAAGGCGGTCGATGTTGGCACCGCGCTCCAGGCGGAAGGCGGCGGCGTTGGCGTTCCAGCGCGGGTACTCGATCTTGGCGCCGATCTCGTATTGCTTGCTGATGGTCGGGTCGAGCACGGTGCCGGCGTTGATGTAGTCGCTGCCGACGCGGCTGCCCGCTTCCAGCGATTCCACGTAGCTGGCGTACAGGGTGACGGCGTCGGCCGGCTTGTACATCAGTGCGTAGGTGGGGGTGACCGGGTAGGTGTGGTAGGCGCCCTTGTTCTCGAAATCGTTGTAGCGCGCGCCGGCCAGCAGCGACCAGCCCTCGGCGAAGCTGACGGTGTCGCTGACGAAGACGGCCTGCTGCACGGTTTCGCTGCCACGGGTGAGTTCGTGCGAGCCGACCGGGTCATGGCGCAGGGCGGGGCGCTGGTAAATGTTGCCGCGGCCGATGGTGTTCCATTCGTAGGGGCGGTCCCAGCCCAGGCCGGTCTGGTGCGAGATGCCGGCCACCACCTGGTGGGAGAGCGGGCCGGTGTCGAAGCGGCCCTGCATGATCGCCTGGGCCAGCTTCCATTCGCTCTTGCCGCCGAGCTCGTAGGTGTTGACGTTATAGTCGCCGTTGACGTCGTCGATATAGGCGAAGACCTTGTTGACATCGTTCCAGGAGGTGGTCACCCCGTAGCTCAGGCTGGCCTTCCAGTCACTGTTGATCTGCCAGTTCAACGCGGTGGAGAGCAGGCTGGAGCGGGTGTCGTAGTAGCTGCCGTCGATGCTGTTGTCGACGTCGCCGGCCAGCGCGCGCGGCAGCTGGGTGAGGCCGATGAAGTAGTACTGCGGCGACTCGTTGGCCAGGTCGCGCGACTGGAACACGCCGTCGAAGGTCCAGGTGAGGCGGTCGCTCAGGCGCGCATCCAGCGACAGCGCGCCGACCTTGCGGTTCACGTCACCGCCGTTGAAGGTCTCGCCCTTCTCCTGGTACGCATTGAAGCGGTAGCCGAACATGTCTTCGTTGCCGAAGCGCCCGCCCACATCGACCTGGCCGCTGACAATGCCCGCCTCGCGCCAGCCGAGCTGCGCCGACAGCATGGTGACCTCGGTCGGCTTCTTGGTCACGTAGTTGACGATGCCGCCGGGCTGGCCGAAGCCGTACATGAACCCACCGGGACCCTTCAGCAGTTCCACCTGCTCCATCACTTCCAGCGGCCACTCGGTGCCCCATGAGGAGACCTGCAGGCCGTTGACGCGGTAGCTGTCGTAGCTGAGGTCGATGCCCCGGTTGCGGATCGGGGAGCTCCAGCCGCTGGCATAGGCGCTGACCTGGGTGACGACTGAGGGGTCGGTCAGGAACGCTTCGCCAAGGGAGACCACCTGGCGCTTTTCGATGTCCTCGCGTCCCACCACGGCAATGGCGAACGGCGTGTCGCGCAGGGCGCGGTCGCCCAGGGCGCCGGTATCGATATGGGTGCGCTCGGCGGTGACCTTGATGGCATCCAGATCGGTGGCCGAGCGCGCGCGCGCTGCGCCGTCGGGACTGGATTGGGCATGGGCGGCGCAGGCCAGGGAAAGGGCCACGGTCAGGGTGGCCAGGCGGGGCAGGGAGCGCGACAGCATCGAAGGATTCCTTGGCGGACAGCACAATGCCGTCCGCGATCTGCAGATGGCGGGGGAAGGGCAATGGCTGGATCGCGCAGGCTGGCCGGTGACCGGCAGCGGGTGCATCGAAACGGCGGATGCAGGACCGTGGCTGGATGAGAATTGTTCGCGTTTTGTTAGGCCGCGTCAAACGTTGCGGTCTGCGGCCCCCGGTGCGCAGACAGGAGGAAAGCCGGCCAGCGGCCGGCACTACCCTCAGGCGGTCTTCGCGCGCTTGAGCAGTTTCTTCTCGCGGCGGCGTGCGCGGCGGTTGACCCAACGCTCGCGCAGGCAGGAGAAGATCACGTACAGCGCTGGGGTGCTGAGCAGGGTGAGGCTCTGCGAGAACAACAGGCCGCCGATCATCGCGATGCCGAGCGGGCGGCGCAGTTCGGAGCCTTCGCCCAGGCCGATCGCCAGCGGTACTGCCGCCAGGATCGCCACCATGGTGGTCATCATGATCGGGCGGAAGCGCACGATGCTGGCTTCGCGCACCGCATCGCGCGGGCTCTTGCCGTGCTCGCGCTGGGCCACCACGGCGAAGTCGATCATCATGATCGCGTTCTTCTTGACGATGCCGATGAGCAGCACCAGCGCGATCATCGAGATCACCGACAGCTCGGTATTGGTCACAAACAGCGCCAGCAGCGCGCCCACGCCCGCCGCCGGCAGCGTGGACAGGATGGTCACCGGGTGCACCAGGCTTTCGTACAGCATGCCCAGCACCAGGTACACGGTGATGATCGCGGCCAGCACCAGGATCAGCATCGAGTTCGGGTTGAGCTGCACGTTGAAGCCGCCGCCATCGCTGATGCGGATGTCGCCGGGCAGGCGCAGGCCGTCCACGGTGGCCTTGATGATGGCTTCGCCCTCGCCGGTGCTTACGCCCGGGGCCAGGTTGTAGCTCAGGTCCATCGTGGTGTACTGGTTTTCGTGGGTGATCTGCGGCGGGGCCAGCCCCGGCACCTGGTGGGCCACGGCGGTGAGCGGGATCATCTCGCCGTTGCCGGCGCGCACGTGGATCTCATCCAGTGCACGCGGGGTGGCGGTCTGTTCGGGCAGGGCGTTGACCACCACGCTGTACTGGTTGATGTCCGAGTAGATGGTGGAGATCTGGCGTTGGCCGAACGCGCCGTACAGCGCGCCGTCGATGGCACCCACCGACACGCCCAGGCGCGCGGCCTTGGCGCGGTCGATCACCACGTTCTGGCGCAGGCCGGCGGTATCCACGTCGGTGCCGACGTCGCGCAGCATCGGGTTCTTCTTCAACGCCGCCTGCACCTTGGGCAGCCATTCCTGCAGCTGGGCAAGATCGTTGCCCTGCAGCGACACGCGGTACTGCGCGCCCTGGCTGTTGCCGCCGCCCCCATCGCTGGGCAGATCCTGGATCGCGCGCAGGCGCAGCTGCAGGTCGGGGTAGCGGTCGGCCTTGGCGCTCAGCCGCGCCAGCGCCAGCGCGGTGGTTTCCTTGCGGCCTTCCTTGCGCGTCTTGAGCTGGATGTTGAACTGCGCGCTGGAGCCCTGGCGGCCACTGCCCAGGCGTACGCCGACGGTCTTCACCGCCGGATCGGCCATCAGCATGTCGGTGATGCGGCGCTGGCGGTTGACCATGTCCTCGAAGGACACGGTGGCGCTGGAATTGGCGCGGCCCCAGATCAGACCGGTGTCCTGGGCCGGGAAGGAGCCCTTCTTGACCGCGCCGCCGAGCATCACCGTGGCCACGATCAGCAGGATCGGGGTGAGCGAGAGCAGCAGCGCGTGGCGCAGCGAGAAGTCCAGGCACACCGTGTAGGTGCGCAGCATGCGGTCGTGCACCCCATCCAGGAAGCGGCCGATGCGCGACGGTTTCTCCGGCTCGGCGTGCGCGCTGAGGAAGCGACTGCACAGCGCCGGGGTCAGGGTCAGCGAGACGATCATGGAGACCACGATCGCCGCCACCAGGGTGATGGTGAACTCGCGGAAGAACGCGCCGACCATGCCGCTGGCGAACAGCAGCGGGATGAACACCGCCACCAGCGAGGCGGTGATCGAGACGATGGTGAAGCCGATCTCGCGCGCACCGGTCAGTGCGGCCTGCATGCGTGTCATACCCTCGTCGAGGTGGCGCATGACGTTTTCGATCACCACGATCGCGTCGTCGACCACGAAGCCGATGGCGATCACCAGCGCCAGCAGGCTGAGGTTGTTCAAGGTGAAGCCGAACACGTACATCACCAGCGCCGCGCCAGCCAGCGACAGCGGTACGGTGACCGCGGCGATCAGCGTCGGCGCCAACCGGCGCAGGAACAGCGCCATGGTCAGGATCACCATCGCCAGGCTGATCAGCAGGGTGATCTGCACTTCATGCAGCGAGGAGCGGATGGTGGGGGTACGGTCGAAGAACGGGGTCAGCACCGTGCCCGGCTGCAGGTAGTCGCGCAGCATCGGAATCTGCGCCTTGACCCGGTCCACGGTCTCCACGATGTTGGCGCCGGCACGGGTGAACACGTACATCACCACCGCTGGCTTGTGGTCGAACCATGCGGCCTGGTAGGCATCCTGCTGGCCGTCGTAGACGTTGGCCACGTCCTTGAGGCGGATCACCCGGCCATCGTCCTGGGTCTTGATGACCAGGTTGGCGAAATCGACCGCGCGCGCCACCGAGTCGTTGGCGATGATCGCGGTGGTGGTGTTGCCGTCGGTGAGGAAGCCGGTCGGCGAGGTCACGTTGGCCGCGCGCACCGCGTTGCGCAGGTCGTCGGGGGTGAGGTTGAGCGCATTGAGCAGGCGCAGGTTGACGTCCACCCGCACCGCCGGGGTGGAGGCACCGGCGATGTCGACCGAAGACACCCCGCTGATCTGGCGGATGCGCTGGGCCAGCAGTGAATCGGCGACGTTGTACAGCTCATCGGCCGACTGCGTCTGCGAGGTCAGTGCGATGGCGATGACCGGGTCGTCGTTCGGGTTGGCCTTCTGGAACATCGGCGAGCCGAGCCCGGAGGGCAGGTCGGCCTGCGATGAGTTGATCGCGGTCTGCACGTCCAGCGCGGCCGAATCGATATCGACCCCGCTCTGGAAGATCATGAAGACCAGCGAGCTGCCTTCGGAACTGGACGAGCGCATCTGGTCCACGCCGGGCAGCTGTCCAAGATGGCGTTCCAGTGGCGCGGTGACCGTGGAGGCCATGGTGGTGGCGTCCGCGCCGGACTGGCTGGCGTGCACGAAGATCACCGGAATCTGGATGTTCGGCAATGCCGACACGCCCAGTTTCAGGTAGCAGAACAGGCCGACCACGAACAGGCCGATGGCCAGCAACGCGGTGCCGATCGGGCGCCGGATGAAGGGGCCGGAAATATTCATGCCGGCATCCCCAGGGCGCGCAGGTACGGTGTGCTCATGCGCGGTCCTGGGCGCTGGCGTGGCGAAGCGCGCGTTGTTCGCGGCGCAGTCGCAGGCGCTCGGAGAAGCGCTCCATGTACAGGTAGATCACCGGCGTGGTGTACAGCGTGACCAGCTGGGACAGCAGCAGGCCGCCAACGATGGCGATGCCCAGCGGGCGGCGCAGCTCCGACCCGATGCCGGTGCCCAGCGCCAGCGGCAGCGCGCCGAGCATGGCCGCGGCGGTGGTCATCATGATCGGGCGGAAGCGCAGCAGGCAGGCGCGGCGGATCGCATCGTGCGCGTTGGCCCCGGCGCGACGCGCCTCGATGGCGAAGTCGACCATCATGATGCCGTTCTTCTTGACGATGCCGATCAGCAGCACGATGCCGACGATGCCGTCCACCGACAGCGGCAGCCCGCACACCATCAGTGCCAGCAGCGCACCGACGCCGGCCGGCGGCAGGGTGGAGATGATGGTCAGCGGATGGATGTAGCTCTCATACAGCACGCCCAGCACGATGTAGATCAGCACCAGCGAGGCCAGCAGCAGCCACACCACGTCGGTCTGGCTGCCAGTGAACTCGGCGGCCTTGCCGATGAACTCCGCATGCACCTGCGAGGGCATGTCCAGGCTGTCCTTGGTCTCTTCGATCGCCTTTACCGCGTCGGACAGCGAATAGCCCGGGGCGATGTTGAACGACACCGTCACCGCCGGCAGCTGCTGCTGGTGGCTGACCACCAGCGGGGTGCTGGTGACCTTGCCTTCGGCCAGTGCGGCCAGCGGGATGATGTTGCCGGCGCCGATCGGGATGCCGGTGTTCTGCGCGCCGATGCCGGTGGCGGTGGAGGAGTTGGACGAGGTGACCTGGCCGAAGTTGGTGGCGTTGCTGCCGGTCAGCGCGCCGGTGCCGTTGGAGGCCACCGCCAGCTGGTGCATCAGCGCGGTGCTGGTGCGGAACTCCGGTGCCACTTCCAGCACCACGCGGTACTGGTTGAGTTCGGTGAAGATGGTGGAGATCTGGCGCTGGCCGAAGGCGTCGTAGAGGGTGTCGTCGATGGTCTGCATCGGCACGCCCAGCACGCTGGCCTTGTCGCGGTCGATGTTCAGTTCCAGCGCGCGGCCCTGGTTGGCCAGGTTGTTGTCCACGTCGGCCAGTTCCGGGCGCTGGCGCAGCGCTTCGGTCAGGCGGTTGGCCTGCAGCGCGACCTGCGCACTGTCCACGTCCGACAGCGAGTACTGGTACTCGGTGGCAGCCACGCGGGTGTCCAGGGTGACGTCCTGCACCGGCTTGAGGTACAGCGCCACGCCCGGAATGCCGGCCACGGCGTGCTGCAGGCGCGGCAGGATCTCATCCAGCCCGTCGCGGTCGCCGCGCTTCTTGAGCACGATCGACAGCTGGCCCTGGTTGAGCGTGGGGTTCATGCTGCCGGCGCCGATGAAGGCCGACACGCCGGTCACCGCCGGGTCCTTGCGCAGCGCTTCGGCCACGGCCTTGGTGCGCTGCTCCATCTGCGGGAAGGCGATGTTCTGGTCGGCCTGGACCACGCCGGTGATCAGGCCGGTGTCCTGCTCGGGCAGCAGGCCTTTGGGGATCACGATGTACAGCACCACGGTCAGCACCAGGGCACCGGCGGCCACGGCCAGGGTCAGCGGCTGGTGCTCCAGCACCCAGTCCAGGCTGCGCTCGTAGGCACCGACGGTACGCGTCCACAGGTTTTCCTTGCCGGCCGCGGCGGCACGCTCATGCGCATCCTCGCCCTCGGGCAGGGCGTCGGGCTTGAGCAGGTAGGCGCACATCATCGGGGTGAGCGTCAGCGAGATCAGCATCGACAGCACCACCGCGATGCTCAGCACCCAGGCGAACTCGTGGAACAACCGGCCGGTGACGCCGGGCATCAGCAGCAGCGGCAGGAACACCGCCACCAGCGAGATGGTCAGCGAGAGCACGGTGAAGCCGATCTGCTGGGCGCCGATCTCGGCCGCTTCCGGGCCGCTCTTGCCCTGTTCGATGTAGCGCACGATGTTTTCGATCATCACGATCGCATCGTCGACCACGAAGCCGGTGGCCACCACCAGCGCCATCAACGACAGGTTGTCCAGCGACATGCCGGCAAATGCCATCACCCCGAAGGTGCCGGCCAGCGACAGCGGTACCGCCACCGAGGGAATGATGGTGGCCCACAGCCGGCGCAGGAACACGAAGATCACCGCGACCACCAGGCAGATGGTCAGGATCAGGGTGAACTGCACTTCATGCACCGACGCGCGGATGGTCTCGGTACGGTCGGAGAAGATCTCCAGGTGGACGTCGGCCGGCAGTACGTTCTGCAACTGCGGCAGCAGCGCGCGGATGCGTTCGACGGTCTGCACGATGTTGGCGCCGGGCTGGCGGCGCACTTCCAGCAGCACCGCCGGCTTGCCATCGGCCCATGCGGCGAGCTGGTCGTTTTCCACCCCGTCGATGACCTCGGCCACGTCCGACAACCGCACCGGGCGGCCGTTCTTGTAGCTGATGATGGTGTCGCGGTACTCGGCGGCGCTGGTCAGCTGGTCATTGGTGCCGATGGAGTAGGACTGGGTCTTGCCGTTGAGCGAGCCCTTGGGCGCGTTGACGTTGGCCTGGGTGAGCGCGCTGCGCAGTTCTTCCAGGGTCAGGCCCATGTTGGACAGCTGCGCCGGGTTGACCTGGATGCGCACGGCCGGGCGCACGTTGCCGGCGATGGACACCAGGCCCACGCCCTGCACCTGCGACAGGCGCTGGGCAAGGATGGAATCGGCGTAATTGTTCACATCGCGCAGCGGGCGCGTGTCGGAGGTGAGCTTGAGGGTGACGATTGCCGCGTCGGCCGGGTTCACCCGGTTGTAGACCGGCTGGTAAGGCAGCGAGGAGGGCAGGGTGGCCTGGCGGATCGCCGCCTGCACATCCTGGGCGGCGATGTCGATATCCCGGTCCATCGAGAACTGCAGGATGATCGTGGACAGGCCGGCCGAGGAATCGGAGGTCATGATCTCCAGCCCGGAGATCTGCCCGAACTGGCGTTCCAGCGGCGTGGTCACCAGCGAGGCCATGGTGACCGCGTTGGCGCCGGGGTACTGGGTGGTCACCACCAGGCTGGGCGCGTCGATCTCCGGCAGCGCCGACACCGGCAGCTGGCGGTAGCCGAGGATGCCGAGCAGCAGCAGGCCCGCCATCAACAGCGAGGTGGCGATCGGGCGGCGGATGAAGATCGTCGAAAAGCCCACAGGCGGATCCTTGCTGTTACGTCATGCGGCGTTGGAACGGGCAGACGCCGGCGCGACCGCCGGCGTCGGGAACATCAGGCAGGCGCGCTCAGCGCGGACCGCCCCCACGGCGACCACCGCCACCGCCCTGCTGCTGCGCGGCGGCCTTGAGTTCGGCCTCGGTCGGCGCGGCCGGGGTCTCGCCCGGCTTGAGCGCGTTGACCTTGCTGCCCGGCTTAAGCCGGAACTGGCCTTCGCTGACGACGCGCTCGCCGCCCTTGAGGCCGTCGGTGATCTGCACGTTGCTGTCGCCCACTTCCACGCCGCTCTTGACGGTGAGCATGGCCACGGTGTTGTCGGGCTTGACGATGTAGACGTACTCGCCGTCCGGGCCGCGCATCACCGCCTGGGTCGGGATCACCACGCCACCGGCGATGGTGCGCAGCTGCATGCGCACGTTGACGAACTGGCCCGGCCACAGGGTGTTGTCGGCGTTGTCGAACAGGGCGCGCACGCGGAAGGTGCCGCTGTCGCTGCTGATCTGGTTGTCCACCACGTCCAGCTTGCCGCCGTCGGTGAGCACGTGCGAATCGTTGCGGTCCAGCGCGGCGATGGTGACCGGGCCGGCCTGCTGGGCGGTGCGCACGTCCGGCAACTGGCGCTCGGGCAGGTTGAATACGACGTGGATCGGGTGGATCTGGGTCAGGGTGACCAGCGCGGTGCCGGCACTGACCACGTTGCCGGCGTCCACCGCGCGGATGCCGGCGATGCCGGTGATCGGGGCGGTGACGCGGGTGTACTGCAGCTGCACCTGGGCCGCGCGCATGCTGGCCTCGTTGGCGGCCACCGCGCTTTCGAACTGGGCTACCTGGTTGCGCTGGGTATCCAGGTCGGTCTTGGCGACGTACTGGCGGTACTCCGGCGCGTTGGAGCGATGGTAGTTGGAGCGCGCGGTCGCCAGCTGCGCCTGGTTCTGGCGCTTGGCCGCGGCGGCCTCGTCATAGCTGGCCTGCAGGCTGCGCGGGTCGATCTGCGCGAGCAGGTCGCCCTGCTTCACTTCCTGGCCCTCCTTGAAGTTGATGCTGATCAGCTGGCCGCCGACCTGCGGGCTGACGGTGACGGTGTTCATCGCCGCCACGGTGCCCAGCGCGCTGGCATACACCGGCACGTCCTGGCGGATGGCGTCCACCACGGTGACCGGGACCGGCCCGGTGTCGCGCTGTTCGCCGTCCTTGCCGGCGCCGGCAGCCGTGCCGCCCGCCTCACCCTTGTGCTTGCCACCGCCGAGCACGCGCAGGCCGATGAAGCCAATCACCAGCACTGCGACCACCAGCAGCACGATCTTCCAGAAACGCGACATTCAACTAACTCCTGAGGCTGGCGGAGGGCAGGGCCCGATTGGCTGGTGCAAAGCATACCCGTGGTGCGCGGGCTTTCATGCATGACGGATGGGACGGGCGGTCAGACCGGATGTGACCGGCCAGGTTCCGTGGATGAACGCCTGCGGGGGAAGAAAGTTACAGCAGCAAGTGCGCTGATGGCCTACATTCAGCTTGGTCCGCCCTGAACACCCGTGGAGATCTCGATGCCCCGTCTGTCGCTGCTGCTGTCCGCCCTGCTGCTTGCCTGCCCCGCGCTGGCCGCGGCCACCCCTGACGAACGCCCGGAAGTGACCGCGGCGGCGACCCGCCTGCAGGCCAAGGTGGTCGACTGGCGGCGCGACTTCCACCAGCACCCGGAGCTGTCCAACCGCGAGGAGCGCACGTCGGCGAAGGTGGCCGAGCAGTTGCGTGCGATGGGGCTCAAGCCGAAGACCGGGATCGCCCATCACGGCGTGGTGGTGATCATCAAGGGCGCCAAGCCGGGCCCGCGCATCGCCCTGCGCGCGGACATGGACGCGCTGCCGGTGACCGAACAGACCGGGTTGCCGTTTGCTTCCAAGGTGACCAGCACCTACCGCGGCGAGCCGGTCGGGGTGATGCATGCCTGTGGGCATGACGCGCATACCGCCACGCTGCTGGGGGTGGCCGATGCGCTGGTGAAGATGCGCGAGAACCTGCCGGGCGAGGTGATGCTGATCTTCCAGCCCTCCGAGGAAGGGGCGCCGCCGCCGGAAGAGGGTGGCGCGTCGTTGATGCTGAAGGAAGGGCTGTTTGCGGACTTCAAGCCGGAGGCGGTGTTCGGCCTGCATGTGTTCTCGAGCGTGCCGGCGGGGCAGATCGCAGTGCGCGGTGGGCCGTTGATGGCGGCCTCGGACCGGTTCGGAATCAAGGTGATCGGGCGGCAGACGCACGGCTCGGCGCCGTGGAACGGGGTGGATCCGATCGTGGCAACGGCCGATCTGGTGGGCACGGCGCAGACGATCGTGAGCCGTCGGGCGAACCTGTCCAAGCAGCCGGCGGTGCTGACCTTCGGGGCGATCAAGGGCGGCATCCGCTACAACATCATTCCCGATGAGGTGGAGATGGTGGGGACGATCCGGACGTTCGATGAGGGGATGCGTCAGCAGATCTTCGCGGACCTGCGCAACGTGGCCGAGCATACGGCGGCGGCGCACGGGGCCAAGGCGGTGACGGAGATCTACGAGGCCGAGGGCAATCCGGCGACGGTGAACGATCCGGCGCTGACGGCGAAGATGCTGCCGAGCCTGCAGGCGGTGGTGGGCAAGGACAATGTGTACGAGCCGCCGCTGCAGATGGGCGCGGAGGATTTTTCGCTGTACGCGCAGCAGGTGCCGGGGATGTTCTTCTTCGTGGGCTCCACGAGCGTGGGGATCGATCCGGCGACGGCGCCGGCCAATCATTCGCCGAAGTTCCTGCTGGATGAGAAGGCGCTGGATGTGGGGTTGCGGGCGTTGCTGCAGGTGAGTCTGGATTATCTCAATGGGGTGGGGGTGGTTGCGCCTGCGGCGGGCTGACGGACGTCGGGGCCAGAGCAACTTCAACTTCAGCGGCGGCTTGGTCGGCGTTCGATTGCCGCGGACCGGGCGGGCCGGGGTGGGTTGGCGGGACGCGCCGTGAACCCTTCTCTGGGGGC
>NZ_DAMAGC010000002.1:0-52961 GCF_031995405.1 Stenotrophomonas sp.
TTTCCTTACCCTGCTTGATCGTGGCTTCGCGCTGGTTGGTGGTGACCACGCGCGGGTTGGAGATCACTTCGCCGCGTGATTCGGCCTGCATGGCCGACAGTTCCACGTCCAGCAGGTAACCGGCGTTGAGGATCGACAGTGCCAGCGAACCGGGGTTGCTGGCCGCGGCCACGGGCAGGTTCCAGTTCAACTTGCTGGTATTGATCGTGTACGGCGCGCGCACCGGGATCGCACCAGTACGGCCACCGGCGTCCCACTCGGCCAGCGCCTTGCTGTAGTCGTTGTTGACCTTGGCCTGATCGTTGATGTTGGCGTGGGTATCGTCGGTGCTGCCACCGAAGAACACGTTGTCACGACTGCCGGTGATGCCGAACTTGGCCCCCAGCTCACGTGCGAACGTATCGGTGGCGATCACGATGCGGCTTTCGATCAGCACCTGGTCGACCGGGCGATCGATCACGTTGATCAGCTCGCGCATGCGCGCCAGCTTCTTCGGGATGTCGCTGATCATGAGCGTATTGGTGCGTTCGTCGGCGACGATGCGACCACGCGAAGACAGGAATCCGCTGTCTTCCTGCGAGCTGCTGCCACCACCACCGCCGCCGCCGCCACCATTGCCGCCACCGCCGATGCCCTTGGCTTCGGTCAGCGCTTTGAAGATCTGCGCTGCATTGTGGTAGTTGATCTGGATGTAATCGGTGACCAGGTCTTCGCGGTTCTCGATGGCGATGCGCGCGTCTTCCTTGTCCTGCTCGAACTTGGCCAGCTCCGGCTGCGGGGCGACCCACACCACGCCACCATCACGACGCTTGTCCAGGCCCTTGGCGCGCAGCACGATGTCCAGCGCCTGGTCCCATGGCACGTTGACCAGGCGCAGGGTGACGTTGCCTTCGACGCTGTCGGAGGCAACGATGTTCAGGTTGGACTCTTCGGCGATCAACTGCAGTACCGTGCGCACCGGCACGTCCTGGAAGTTGAACGTCACCGGCTTGCCGCTGTAACCGCGCTGGGCGACGGCGGCGGCGGCCTGGGTCACCGCGGTGGCGTTGATCGCACCGGTGGCCGCAACCTGCTTGCGCGGGCTGATCTCCACCACGTACTCGTTGCCGGTCTGGTAGGCCAGCGACTCGAAGGCGGTGTTGGTGTTGAGCACCAGCTGGGTGCCGCCGCCGTACGGCTTCTGATCAATGCGTTGCACGGGGGTAACGAAATCGGTCACATTGATCGACTTCTGCAGGTTCTCCGGCAGGCGCACGTTGCCGACGTCGATCACCACGCTGTTGCCCTGGGTGCGCAGGTCCGGATTGGCGCCCTTGCCGTCGAACTGCAGGATCAGCCGGCCAGCGCCGTCTTCACCGCGCTTGAAATCGATCTTGGATACCGCCAGCGAAGCCGGCGCCGCAGTTGCCGTCGGCGTCGGTGCTGCTGTCGGCGTTGCCGCCAGCAACGTGCCATTGGCCACCATGAGCGCGACTCCCAGCGCGCACAGGTGGATCAGCTTCGGGCGCCGGTCGGGACGCTGCCGCATGGCATTGAAAAAGGTCATCGTGCTATCCCCATAATCATTATTGATCTTCAAGCGCGAGCGATGCAGGCCGTTCCAGCCAGCCGCCCGCGCCATCCGGCACCAGTTCAATCAGTTCGATCCGGTCTTCGAAGACCCCGGTCACGCGGCCATCGCTCTGCCCCAGATAGACACCCGGACGCACCCGATAGGTGACCTTGTCCGGCGCCATCACCAGCGCGACCAGCCCGCCCCCATTGCCGATCGAACCCACCATGTCCAAGGCATCCAGCGGGAAGGCTTCCAGCGGCTCCTTGCGACGGTTCGGATCGGGACGAAGCCCCGAGCCGCCCTGCGGATTGGTCCAGGCATCGGTGAACGGATCGCGCATCCCCTGCGCGGAATACTCAAACGTTTCGAACTGCTGCATCACCGGCAGCGGTTCCAGCGGCGGCGCCGGGCGTGCACGCACGTCCTCCACCCACTTGGTCAGGTTCGGCGCATCGCCGGGGGTGCTGCTCACCCCCCGCGCGCAGCCGGCCAGCAGGACCAGCGCCAGCAGGCCGCAGAGCCTTGCGGTCATCCCCAGCGTCATGGCGTACCTCCGGGCTTGGCACCGCTCTTGTCGGCGGCGGCCGCTTTTTCCTGCGCGTCCATTTCCAGCTCGTCCAGGTAACGGTAGGTCTTGACCGTACCGGACAGCTCCAGCGCGCCACTGCGCGCGGTGATGCCGGTCTTGGGGTCCTTGGGCTTCAGGTTGATGTCGTGCATGGTCAGGATGACCACGCGCGGCAACGAGGCCACGCCGCTGACGAACGCACCGAACTGGTGGTAACTGCCCACCATGCGCAGCGCGATCGGCTTTTCGGCGTAGAACTCCTTGGGCTGCTCGGCACCGGGCTGGAACAGCTCGTTGATCAGGCCACTGGACAGCGCGGTCTGCGAGATGTCGATGATCAGGTCCGGCATTTCGGTCTTGCTGGGCAGCTGGCGCAGCATCTGCTGCAGCACCTGCTCCATCTGGGTCAGCTGCTGCTTGAGCGGCGCCAGATTGACCGCACGGCCCTGCTCCTTCTCGAAGTCGGCACGCAATTGCACTTCCGTGCTTTCCAGCCCGGCAAGCTCATCGCGCTTGCCACTGATCAGCACGAACCAGGCGATGATCACGATGAACAGTGACAGCAGCGCGCAGAACACCACCTTGGCCTGCTGCGGCCAATTGCCGATGTTGTTGAAGTCCAGCTCTTTGATGTTGATCTTCTTGCTCATGCGGCCCCCTTCTGCGGCGCACTGGACGCAGCCGGCTGTGCAGGTGTGGCGGGCGGGGCGATCCGGCTGCCGGACGGCTTGGCCGACGGGCTCGCCGGCGGTGCCGCGGACGGATTGGCCGCCGGGTCGACAGCCGCCGGACCCGGGGTCGGGGCCGGGGACAGCGGGGCCACCGCCGGTGCTGCGGGATTCACCGCAGGCTCTGTCGGCGCCACCACGCTGCCATCCTGCGCAACGCCATTGACCGGTTCACTCTGCGTCGGCAGGGTGACCTTGACCTCGAACATGTATGGCAAGGCGCTGATGTCCGAGACCGGGCCGACCGTGCCCTTGCCCTCGTCGGGCTTCTTGGCTTCGATCACCGTCAGTTCCGGCTTGCTCATCCAGCCCGAACTTTCCAGGTTGCGCATGTACGCACTGACCCGCGCGTTGGACTGGGTCCGGCCTTCCAGGGTGAGGATGTCGCCTTCCTGCTTGAGCGCGGTCAGCACCACCCCGTCAGGAATGGTGCGCACGAGCGCGTCGAACAGGTGGACCATCTGCGAGCGCTTGGCCTGCAGTTCCTCGATCACCTTCTTGCGCGCCAGCAGACGATCCTTCTGGCGGTCAAGGCGGTCGATCTCCTTGTTCTGCTCCTTGACCTTGGCAATTTCCGCGGTCAGGAAGTCATTGCGCTCGCCCTGGCCGCTGACCTGACGGTCGTAGTAGAACCAGATCAGCAGCGACAGCAGTACCCCGCCGATGGCGGCGAAGCCGAGCATGCCGTAGAAATCACGCTGGCGTTGCTTGCGCCGCTCGGCGCGCCAGGGCAATAGGTTGATTCTCGCCATCAGTCGAAGCTCCTCAGCGCCAGACCGGTGGCGATCATCAGCGCCGGGGCGTCCTGGGCCAGGGCATGCGCCTGTACCTTCGGACCCAGCGTCATCTGCGCCAGCGGATTGGCCACCACGGTGGCCACGCCCAGCTGTTCTTCCACCATCTCCGGCAGCCCGGCTAGCGCCGCGCACCCGCCGGCCAGCACGATGTGATCCACGCGGTTGAATTCACTACCGGCGTAGAAGAACTGCAGCAGACGGCTGATCTGCTGGACCGTGGCTTCCTTGAACGGCTCCAGCACTTCCATTTCGTAGCTTTCCGGCAACCCGCCCTGACGCTTGGCCAGACCGGCTTCCTCGTAGGTGAGGCCATAGCGGCGCATCACTTCGTCGGTCAGCTGCTTGCCACCGAACACCTGTTCGCGGCTGTAAAGGCTCCGCCCGCCACGCAGGACGTTCAGGGTGGTCATGGTGGCGCCGATGTCCACCAGCGCGACCACGCCATCGCTGGCGATCGGCAGCTCGCTGGCGACCAGGGCAAAGGCGTTTTCGACCGCGAAGGCCTCCACGTCCATCACCCGGGCGACCAGACCGCCCAGTTCCAGCGCCGACTGGCGCAGCTCCACGTTCTCCGAACGCGACGCCGCCAACAGCACCTGGACCATTTCCGGGTTGTTGGGAATGGCGCCCAGCACTTCGAAGTCGAGGTTCACTTCGTCGATCGGGTACGGGATGTAGTTGACCGCTTCG
This sequence comes from Stenotrophomonas sp., assembly GCF_031995405.1. Taxonomy (GTDB): domain Bacteria; phylum Pseudomonadota; class Gammaproteobacteria; order Xanthomonadales; family Xanthomonadaceae; genus Stenotrophomonas. The sequence goes on from NZ_DAMAGC010000002.1 coordinate 4,339, forward strand.
AGCTCGACCTGGGCTTCCATGTCGTTCTCGTCCAGGTCGGCCGGCATCGGGATCAGCTTGGTGATCACCGCCGAACCGGCCACGGCGGCGGCGGCGTGCCGGGCCTTGGTACCGGAACGGTTCACGGCACGTCGGATAGCCTCACCGACAGCCTCGACCTCAACAATGTTCTTTTCCACCACCGCATTCGGCGGAAGTGGTTCCACAGCGTAATGTTCCACGCGAAAGCGATTGCCACTGCGGGAAAGCTGCAAGAGCTTTACTGCAGTCGAGCTGATGTCGACGCCAATAAGCGGCGACTGGCTTTTTGGGATAAGCCCCACGGTTTCTCCCCTGCCGACGGGCACTTGGACGCAGAACCTGCGCCCGCGCATTAATAACGTTTTTTTTGCAAATCGCAACCGTCATGCTGTGAAACGTGCACCACGGCACGTTTCACGCGTCCCCAGACGATGATTGAGTTGCGCTCCCCAGGATCGGCCCCAGCCGTTCCCTTGCGTAATCTATACTCTGCGGCCACGAAATTCGCAATCGGAATCTGTCCCTGATGACACGCTTTCGCCGCTGGCTGCGCTGGTTGCTGGTCGCCTTCCTGGTCCTGGCCCTCATCGGCGCGGCCGTCGCAGGCGGCCTCTACTACGCCGTTTCCTCCAAGCTTCCGGACGTGCAGAGCCTGCGCGACATCGAGATGCAGGAGCCCATGTACGTCTATGCCAGCGATGGCAAGCTGATGGCCGTGTTCGGCGAGTCCCGGCGCACCCCGATCACCATGAAGGAGGTTCCCGAGCGTCTCAAGCAGGCCTTCCTGGCCACCGAGGATGCGCGCTTCTACGAGCACGGCGGGGTCGACTACAAGGGCATCGGCCGCGCGGTGTGGCTGCTGGCCACGACCAACGACAAGCGCGTGCCGGGTGGGTCCACCATCACCCAGCAGGTCGCCCGGCAGTTCTTCCTGAGCTCGGAGTACAGCTACACCCGCAAGCTGGCCGAGATCCTGCTGGCGCGCAAGATCGAGTCCGAGCTGAGCAAGGACGAGATCTTCGAGCTGTACCTGAACAAGAGTTTCTTCGGCAACCGCGCCTACGGCGTGGCCGCCGCCGCCGAGTTCTACTACGGCAAGAAGCTCGGCGAGCTGGACCTGGATGAAATGGCCTCCCTGGCCGGCATCCCCAAGTTCCCCTCTTCGGGCAATCCGATCAGCAACCCCGAGCGGGCCCGCGAGCGCCGCGACTTCTACGTGCTGCAGCGCATGGCCAGCCTGGGTTTCATCAGCCAGGCCGAGGCCGACGCCGCCAAGGCGGTGCCGATGCACGCCAGCGCCCACGAGCCGCCGGTGCAGGTCGAAGCCCCGTACGTGGCCGAGCTGGTCCGCCAGGAAATGATCGCCCGCTTTGGCGGCGACGTGGTCAACAAGGGCTATCACGTCACCACCACGATCAACGCCGAACTCCAGACTGCGGCCAACGTCGCGGTCGGCAACGGCCTGCGCGTGTACGACCATCGCCACGGCTGGCACGGCGTGGAACAGCACTTCGAGGTGCCCGCCGATGCCGACGCCAAGGCCCTGGCCGCCAAGCTGATCGGGATCCCGTCCCAGTCCGGGCTGCTGCCGGCGATCGTGGCTTCCACCGCCGCTGACGGTAGCGCCACGGTAGTGCTGGCCAACCGCAGCGAGCTGGTACTGCCGGTGGCGGCCAGCCGTTGGGTCAACAAGTCCCCTGCCTCGCTCCTGACCCGTGGTGACCTGGTACGCGTGCGCGCCGGCGAGAAGGAAGGCGAGTGGCTGATCGACCAGATCCCGCGCGGTCAGTCCGCGCTGGTCTCGCTGGATGCCGACAGCGGCGCGCTGAAGGCGCTGGTTGGTGGTTTCAGCTATTCCGGCAACAAGTTCAACCGCGCCACCCAGGCACGTCGCCAGCCGGGCTCCAGCTTCAAGCCCTTCATCTACGCCGCCGCGTTCGACAAGGGTTTCAACCCGGCCTCGATCGTGCTCGATGCCCCGGTGGTGTTCCGCGACCGGCGCGGCAAGACCTGGTCGCCGCAGAACGACGGCGGCGGCTTCCGTGGCCCGATGCGCCTGCGTGAGGCGCTGGTGCAGTCGCGCAACCTGGTCTCGGTGCGTCTGCTCGATGGCATGGGCGTGGACTACGCGCGCAAGTACATCAGCGAGTTCGGCTTCGCCGAGGCCGAGCTGCCGCCGAACCTGTCGATGTCGCTGGGTACTGCCTCGCTGACCCCGCTGTCGGTGGCCCGTGGCTATGCGGTATTCGCCAACGGCGGCTCGCGCGTGGATACCTGGGTGATCGACCAGGTCACCGACCGTGACGGCAACCTGGTGTTCAAGGAAAACCCGGCGATGGCCTGCCGCGAGTGTGCCGGCACCAGTGGTGGTGCGCCGGTCAGCCAGGTAGTGGACGGCTTCAACTTCGGTGCGGCGGCCACGCCGGCACCGGCCGCCACCGCGTCGGCCAAGCCGCAGCAGCCGGTCGAGGCTCCCAAGCCGGTCAATCCGGACGCCAAGGTCGCCCCGCGCGCGATCGATGCCCGCACCGCCTACCAGCTGGTGTCGATGATGCGCGACGTGGTCCAGCGCGGTACCGGTACGGCCGCCAAGGTGCTCGGCCGCGAAGACGTGGGCGGCAAGACCGGTTCCACCAACGACCACCGCGATGCCTGGTTCTCCGGCTTCGGCGGCCCCTACGCCACCACGGTCTGGGTTGGCCGCGACGACTTCCGCTCGCTGGGCTATCGGGAGTACGGCGGCAAGGCAGCGCTGCCGATCTGGATCGACTACATGCGCGTCGCGTTGAAGGACACCCCGGTGGCCAAGAACGACCCGCCCTCGGGCATGGTCCAGGCCACCCTCAACGGTGCCACCGAGTGGGTCAAGGTGGAAGACATGGACAAGATCGAAGAGTTCAACGTGGACACCCACGTGCAGCAGGCCGACGACGCCGCATTCGACATCTTCTGATCGATGGCGCCGGGCACGCCCCGGCACCACGGACGAACACAGGCCGGGCATTGCCCGGCCTTTTTTCCATTCGCCGCCCGCCTATCGTCCGTCCCTCGCCCCCGGTAGAGCCACCCCATGGGTGGCTGCACGTCATCCTTGATCTCAGCCACAGCCACCCATGGGGTGGCTCTACCCGGTTGTCACAACGTCGGTGTACATTGCGGTGCAGGTCGCCAAGGAGTTCCGGTCATGCATCGAGCCCGTCAGCATGCAGCCACCCAGACCCGCGAGCGTCGCCACCGGTTGGCACACGAAGCCGCCCGACTGATGGCCGAAGGCGGCATCCGCGACTACCACCAGGCCAAGCTCAAGGCGGCGGCCCGGCTGGACATCCACGATGACGCCTCGCTGCCGCGCAACGCCGAGATCGAAGACGCGCTGCGCGAGTACCAGCGCCTGTTCGCCGGCGCCGACCACGGCACCCAGCTCCGCCAGCGTCGCGAAGCCGCCCTGCGGGCGATGGAGTTCCTGCGGGGGTTTGCCCCGCGTCTGTGCGGTCCGGTGCTGGAGGGCACCGCCGATGCCAACAGCCCCGTGCAGCTACAGGTGCACAGCGATGATGCCGACGCGGTACAGCGCTACCTGGACGAGCATGGCATTCCTGCCGAGTCGCGCACGCGCCGGCTTCGGCTCGATCGCGAACGCGTGCTGGATGTGCCGGTGTGGGTGTTCAGTGCCGAAGAACTCACCTTCGACATCGCCGTACTGCCCTACGATGCGCTGCGCCAGCCGCCGTTGTCGGCCATCGATGAGCGGCCGATGCGCAGGGCCTCGGCAGTCCAGCTGCGTGACCTTCTTGCCGAGGCGGAGATCGATGGCTACCTCGCGGGTTGAGGTCGCTGCGAGGTGACGGGGGCGGCCGGTCAGGCCGCCTTCTGCCATCCCAGCAGGTCTTTCTCGTGGTCGCTCAATCTCAACTTGCCATACAGGTGGTCCAGAAACCACGGGCCCTCCTGCCACCGCGTGGAGGACGGCAGGCCCCGTATATCCTCGATCGCGCGTTCCAACACCGCCCATTCCAGCACGTGCGATGAGCCCGGCGCGCGAAAGCGCACGCTCCGTTCACTGCTCGCTTCCGGCCGGGCCGCGTTACGCTCCCGGAACGCGTCGAGCGAGAGTCGAGGACGCCCACGACGCGCCACCTGGCGCGCGAACAGACACTCGGACAGCGCCCACGGCGCGCCGATATGCTGGCCGCCCTGCACGTAATCCTCGATCCGCACACTGCCGGTATCCAGGTGCAGGAACAGCTCGCAGCCATCGATCATCCGCTGCAGCGCCGCGTTGAGGATCATGTGCAGGCTGGCTGCGGTTCGGGTGACCTTGCTATAGCGATAGCTGCCAGGCACATCGGATCGTCGCGAAAAGTGATCGTCGATCTCGTTGAGCAGCGGATATGCGTTACCCCATACGCAGGAGTCGACGAAGACCTCCAGGCCAAAGCCTTCCAGCGACACCGCCAACTGCATTACCTGCTGGCGGTCGCCGGCGGCATGGCACAGGAACACGTCCGGCTTCACCGCCGGGAACAGCTGTTCCTGCATCGCGGCGGCATCGAGCAGGTTGTCCTTGTCCTTCAGATAGGAGCCAAGCGCCATCAGATCCTGGCGCGCACGCTGCTCGAACGCGGCGACAGCGGCCTCGTCCACCGGCATGGGCGGCAGGGCGAAATTCTTGATCGTTACATCCAGCAACATCGGTGGGTTCCTTGTCGGGCAGGACGTCTGCATGCGGCATCACCAGCGTGGCGGCAGAGTGCCGCCACGCCTCGTATCGACACACGGGCAGGGCCGCGAACGGCCCTGCCCCGCGCTTACCAGCCCACGCCGAAGCCCACGCCGACGGTCTTCTCGCCACTGTTGGTGAAGGCACCGTTGAGGCTGAAGGTGGCCGAGCCACGCTCGTTGATCACCCGCTGGTAACCCACCGCCAACGCCGACTCGCCGTCCGAATGGCCCACGCCCGCGCCAAGGCGGTTGTAGGTGTTCAAGCCGGCGGTATTCATCGCCATCGCGCTCTGCGCACTGCTCATCGCCGCCATGCGGTTGATGCGCTTGTCCATGCCATCCAGCCGCTTGTTCAAGCCTTCCACCGCGATATCGGAGTACTCCTTGGCCCGATCCAGCACGTCGTTGAGCTGGGCCACATTGACCGCATCGGTATCGGCGCTGCCCTTGGCCACGTGCTTGACGCTGCGCTCCTTGCCTTCGCTACCGACCGCGACGGCGTTGTCGCCTTCGGCTTTGACCAGCGCCTCCGGAGTGCTGGTGTCGCTGGCGACCGGCGCCGAGGCCGACGCGGGTGCCTCGGCATCCGTCACCGGGTTGCCGCCGGTCTCGACGGCGCTCACTCCCGGTGCGGCCATACGGCTGCCGACCACCACCCGCTCGCCATCGCGTCCGGCCAACGTGTCGATCTGGCCCTGCAGGTCCTTGCGCACCTCGAAGAGCTGCCCACCGTTGACGGCATCACGACTGCCGGCAGCGATCATGCCGTTGGCGACGTTGCCGAGGACCATGCCGTGGGCGCCGCCAAGCGCCAGGCGACCGGCACCGTCGTCGCCGGTGGCGACCTCTTCCTGGAACAGGTGGTTGAGCCGGTTGTCGAGCGCGCCAATCGACTTGTCCGTAGCGTTCACGGAACTGTCCAGCGCGGTCAATGCATCGCCCACGCTGCGATACTCACCACCCTGCACGTTGAACAAGGGCGCTTGCGGGTTGCCACTCGCATCCACCTCGACGCTGCCGCCGAACGCGGACGCGATCCGCCTCATCTGGCCAACGGTGGCCGCGTCATGGTCTGCGGTGCCGTTGGCTACGTTGACGATGCGGCGCTTGAGGGAACTGTTGCCAAGCGAAAGTGTATTCGCATCATTGACAATGGACATATGGCCAAGTGCGACTCCGTTGTCGGCGCCCCGCTCAACAACAGTCATCGCACCGAGGGCCATGCCACCCGCTGCCCAGACACTTGTTGCAGTTCCCAGTGCAAAGCCATGATCACCGAGTTCATTTACGTAAGACCCACGACCTAGCGCGACAGAGCTGGCACCAAGAGCAGTTGCATAGTAGCCAAGAGCGACAGCCCCATTTCCGCCGGCCACAGCACTACCGCCAACCGCTAAGCCTCGCATTGATGCCTCTGCCTCATGACTATCATCGTCTATCCCCACCGCGACGAACTGGGCCTTCACCTGTAGCGCAGCAACCTCGACGTTGGTCCGATACAACTGCCCACCGTTAACCGCGTCCTTGCTGTCAGTCGACGTAGCATCCCCCGTACCCACACCCGTCAAGCGCGCGCCGCCAAAATCGATAACGGGTGAATCTGCCACATCCTGATTACGAGCATCCCCCTGGCCCCCGCCACTCAACTCCTCAAGCAACCCAGAGATGGCATCGCGGTTCTCTGCTACACGCTGATTGGTGACGAACAGCTGGCCGCCATTGACGGCATCACGACTGCCAGCAGCGATCATGCCGTTGGCTACGTTGCCGAGGACCATGCCTTGAGCGCCGCCAAGCACCAAGCGACCAGCGCCGTCGTCGCGAGTGGCGACCTCTTCCTGGAACAGGTGGTTGAGCCGGTTGTCAAGCGCGCCGATCGATGCGCCCGCATCGTTGACTGAATTGTCCAGAGCGGTCAATGCGTCGCCGACGTTGGTGTAGTCGGCATCCCGAACAGAGTACAAGGGTCCGATGATTTGGCCAGCCGAGCCTACTCGTGCACCGCCCCCCAGCCCGTCCAACGTCTCTTGGAGTTGTTCTACCGTGGTCGAGTCGGAAGCAATCCTCCCCCGACCGACGTTCGAGATCCGCCGCTTGAGTGAGTCGTTTCCGACTGAAAGCTGATTCTCGTCGCTGGCAACCGATCCGAACCCGAGCGCCACGGAGTTCATTGCACTGCTAGTTATCGAGCTGAGTGAACCAATCGCGAGTCCACCTTCCGCCGACACTTCACTATTACTTCCCAGCGCGAACGCGCCGTTCGCTCCGGCGCGCACGTATGAACCGCGGCCAAGTGCGACGGAATTGACCCCAAATGCTTTCGCAAAACTGCCAATAGCAGTCGACCCGCTCGCTGATGCCACGGTGTCACTTCCGATCGCTATTGCAAGATCGCCGTTGGACGCAGGAGCACTCAAGCCGTCCGTCCCGATGGCGATGAAGTTATGCTGGTCTTCTACGTACCTGATCCGCTCATTTGTGGAGAACAACTGTCCTCCCGTGACGGCATCCTTGCTGTCAGCAGAGCTGATATCTCCATCGCGAATCCCCGTCAAACGCGCCCCCTCCAGGTCCACGATCGTGCGTTCTGCATTGAACGTAACCACACCCTCCAGATCCGGCACGTATCCCTCGAACTCATCGCGCAGCGCGGCAATGTCGTCACGATTCACTCCGATATTGCTTCGATTACTGGCAATATCATCACGATTGGCGCCAATGCTGGTGCGGTTGCCGCTGACACCTTGTGCATTGGCGGCCACCTCCTTGCCCTGCTCGCTCACCGCCACGTTGGTGGCGTTCAACTGCTTGCCAGTGACCACTTCATTACTGGTCGCACTCAGCGCGCCATCTGCCACGCCCGTGATCTTGCGGAACGCTTCAGACTTGTTGCGGACGTCCAGCACGGTGCCGGTGTTCTCGGCACCGAGGCGGACGTTGCCACTCGCCGAAACCTGTCCCACCAGGCCGCCGACCAGAGTGGCCTGTGTCAGGGCCGCAGTGGCGTCCACCTTCGCCGCGTCCGCCGTGGCCTGGGCGTTGTTGGCGGTGGTTGTGGCCGTGGTGACGTTGGTGTTTGTGGCGTTGAGCTGCTTGCCGGTGACCGCTTCGCTGCTCGAGGCGTTCAGAACACCGTCCGCTACGCCGCTGACTTTTCTGGCCACATCGGCTTTGTTGCGTACATCCAGCACCGTGCCGGTGTTCTGAGCCCCCAAGCGGACGTTGCCGCTGGCCGAGACCTGACCGACCAGACCACCGACCAGAGTGGCCTGTGCCAGGGCCACGCCGGCATCCACCTTTGCCGCATCCGCCGTGGTTTTGGCAGTATTGGCCGTGGACGTGGCCGTGGTGACGTTGGCGTTGGTGGTGTTGAGCTGCTTGCCGGTAACTGCTTCATTGCTGGTCGCGCTCAGCACGCCGTCAGCCACGCCGCTGATCTTGCGGACGGCATCGGTCTTGTTGCGCACGTCCAGCACCGTGCCGGTGTTCTCGGCACCCAGGCGAAGGTTACCGCTCGCCGAAACCTGGCCGACAAGTCCACCCACGAAATTGGCTTGCGTCAGCGCCGCTGTGGCGTCGATCTTCGCCGCATCCGCCGTGGTCTTCGCAGTGTTGGCCGTGGTGGTGGCCGTGGTGACGTTCGCATTGGTGGCATTGAGCTGCTTGCCGGTGACCGCTTCGGTGCTCGTGGTGTTCAGCGTGGCATCGGCCACACCGCTCACCTTGCGGACCGCATCGGCCTTATTGCGCACATCCAGCACCGTACCGGTATTCTGCGCGCCGAGACGGACATTGCCGCTTGCCGAAACTTGCCCTACCAGGCCCCCGACCAGATTGGCCTGTGTCAGCGCAGCAGTGGCGTCCACCTTCGCCGCATCCGCCGTGGTCTTGGCAGTATTGGCTGTGGTCGTGGCCGTGGTGACGTTCGCATTGGTGGCATTGAGCTGCTTGCCGGTGACCGCTTCGGTGCTCGTGGCATTCAGCGTGGCATCGGCCACACCGCTCACCTTGCGGACCGCATCGGCCTTGTTGCGCACATCCAGCACCGTGCCGGTATTCTGCGCGCCGAGACGGACATTGCCGCTTGCCGAAACCTGCCCTACCAGGCCCCCGACCAGATTGGCCTGGGTCAGCGCAGCAGTGGCGTCCACCTTCGCCGCATCCGCCGTGGTCTTGGCAGTGTTGGCCGTGGAGGTAGCCGTGGTGACGTTCGCATTGGTGGCATTGAGCTGCTTGCCGGTGACCGCTTCGGTGCTGCTGGCATTCAGCGTTGCATCCTCCACGTTCACGATTTTTCGTTTCAGGCTGCTGTTGCCCACCGACACGCTGTTGGCGGCGGTGACAACGGAGTTGGCGCCCAGTGCGACGCCATTGCCGGCATTCGCATTGACCTTCGCGTTGGTGCCCAACGCCAGGCCATCTGCCGAGGTGGTGTCCACGCCGGAGCGGTTGCCCACTGCTACCGCATTGTTGCCGGTAGCCATGGCCATGGTGCCGACCGCCACCGCATTGCCGCCTGCCGCAGACGCAGCGTAGCCAAAGGTATTGGCATGCGAGCCGGCGGCCGCTGCGGCGTAACCGATCGCGTTCGAGTTGGTGCCGGTCGCTGTCGCGGATTGCCCGATGATGGTGCGCGCGCCATTGAGCTGGGTGAGCGCTCTCGTGGCATCGGTACGCGCGGCTTCGGCAGCTGTCTTTGCGGTGTTGGCCGTGTTGGTGGCGGTGGTGACGTTGGTATTGGTGGTATTGAGCTGCTTGCCAGTCACTGCGTCGCTGCTGGTCGCGCTGATCGTGCCGTCGGCCATGTTGACGATCCTGCGCTTCAAGGTGCTTCTGCCCACGGACACCGTATTGGCCTGGTCGGCAATCGACTCACGCCCCAGCGCCACGGATTTTATGGCGGTGGCTTTGGCGTCGTGGCCCAGCGCGACCCCGTCGTAGTCGGCCCGCGCGCCGCCGCCGATGGCCATCGCGCCACTCCAGCCAGCAGTCCCGGCACTTGCGCGGTAGCCGATCGCCATCCGCTGCACGCCGCCGCCGCCATCCAGTACCGATGCGTTGGCGCCGATCGCGATGGACCCTTCATTCCCCGCGCGCGTCCCCCGCCCCAGGGCGACTGCACCGCTCCTGGCGGCCGCACTGGTACCAATGGCCACGGCCTCGCCATAGCTCAACGCATAGGGCACAACTGCGCGCGCGCTTCCTGCTGTGCGTGCGAGCGGTGCCATCGCGGGATCTTCCGACAGCACATCCGCCAGGCGCAGCCAGGCGGGATAGACAACCGGCACGGATTCGGCGGCCACTGGCGCCGGAAGCGGATCCGACTCTGCCGCAGCGGGCAGCGACAACACCAGCGCGGCACCCATCAAGGCACGGCGGCCAGTGCGCTTGGTGCGACCCTTCGTATGTTCGCTCGCAACGCACCAGCATTGCAGCGCGGCGTTCCATATCAGGCGGTAGATACGATTCACGGGACGTTTCTCCAGGGTGGTTGGCAAAAATGAAAGGCAACAGCTGCCCGGCGCAGCCCACGGGGCGCGCATCAGGGCGTCCCGGGCGTCGGCTGGACGGCGGGAGGGGTCAGCGCGAAACGGTGGCGCTCAGGGCGCCAGCATCCACGTGTGTTCGCGATAGCCTGCGTAGCTGAGGTGATAGGTCACGGTGATGCGCTGATCGGCGGGATCGAACGGCAGCGCCAGACGCGCACCCGGATAGACGCTTTTCTCCAGCGCATGGGTGGTGCATTGATTGCGTGCGTCGCAGGCCTGGACGCCGGTGACGCCCAGGCGCACGTTGCCGGTGTTGTGCAGGTTCCGCCCATCGATACGCATGTCGGGCACTGGCTGCGCCGGGATGAGATGGACCAGCGCGCCCCACACCAGACTGACCCCGACGCTGGCACTGGCGGCATCGTCGGTGGGCACATCGGTCCCGGTTTCGTTGGGTGGCGCCACCCCTTCAAAGTACACGCGGTAGGCGGTTTCTTCGGTCACGGCCGCCAACGGGATGACCCTGACCAGGCGGTTGCCGCCGCCGGCAATCACGAACTTCGCTGGCGTTACCACGATGCCCTCGGTGTGGCCCGCTGCAACCTCGACTTCCTGTTCGTTCGCGGTGCCGGGATGCTCCATGCGCAGCACCCGGGTCTGCACGTACTGCACGCGCGGGGTCTGCGAATAAACGCGAATCTGTCCCCCGCGGTGGTCCTGTACCGGCAGCCGCATCGGGTGCACGCTGAGGTTGGCGGACGCCGGTGCCGCCAACGTGGCAGACAGCAGAAGGAGCACTGCGCGGCACCGGGCCAGCAGGTGGTTCATGGCGGAATCTCCGGACACGTTCATCGGGGCGAGCTCGTCGGCATGTTCATTTCGATGCGCAGCTTGCCTTCGTAATAGCCCTGGGCCTTGGACGATGCCGGCACGCGCGGCGTGCGCAGGGTCAGCGGCGTCGGGACGCAGTACACCGGCTGGGTCATGCCGGGGAGCACCACCAGGCGCAGTTGCGCGGTGTCGATTCCCGGCAGTCGTTCGGTTCGTACGTTGAGCATGGGCAGCATCGCGCCGCCGTAATCCAGGGTGATGTCGTAGTCGAGCCGCTCGCCCTCGTCCCCAGATCCGCCTTTGCGCCAGACCGAGTACATGCCTGCAGGCCGGCCCGGCGCCGGTGCACCGTCGTCGCGGATGTTCACCTCCAGGTACGGGCTCTGCGACCCGAGACCGTCATACAGGCACATGTCCAACCCGGCGGAACCTCCGATGCTGGGCGGGGAATGGATCGGGTTGTAGTCGATATTGAGGCCGACGTGCGGCGTGACCTGGTCGAACAGCGGGAAGTAGATGGCCGCGTTGTTGTGATCGGTGATGGTCAGGTCGAAGGTGAAGGTGTAGGTGGCAAGTACTGGACCAGCCGGATCAGCGCGCAGATTGAGTTGCAGCACTGCGTCCCATCGTCCTGCGACCAGCTTTTCCAGCTCATCGCCGTGGATCAACAAGGCGGCGCCCGTACCGGTCGCCGGATCGAAGCAACCAGCTCTTGCGGAGGTCCAGAACGGCCGAAACCCTACTTGCCAGAAGTCGTTGTTGCAGGTTCGGCCGCTTTCGGCTCGCTCGAGCCATCCAACAAGATTAACGTCAGTCCTTAATCCGCTTCTCCTCTCGACAAAGCGCAGCTGAATCGTTCCCGCTGTAGTGCTTGTTTCTGCCGTATCCACTACGGGACACCGGCCTCTCTCGGAATCGCCATCAGAAAGACAGGTTAGGTGAATCTCACCATAGCGATCAGCTTCATCACGTGTGTAACCCAGCACGGTGCGTGGAGACCAAAGCACGACATCTCCTGCGCCGCTTGATCTATCGTAGCTGAGCTCAATACGAAGCGATTCGCTCGTGGGGTGCTTTGTGATTGGCGCCTGGGCCCATGAGCCAGGCACGAATCCAAGCATCAACCCGATCAGTGGGATGAGCAGGTAAGTAGTCTTTCTCACAACCGCCCCCCCGCCACCGAAGGCACCCGTTCCATCAGCGCCTGCTCATGCAACAACCGCTGTACGCGCGCCTGCTGCTGGATCTTCGCCGGCAGGCGCTCCACCGCCAGCGGCCGGCAGCGCACCGCGCCAACCAGGAACACCACGCTGCGCTGCTCGCGCACCTGCAGCGGGCATTCCAGCAACCGGTTGGCCTGCAGCAGATACAGGGTCTTCTCGCGCTGTGGGAAGTCGGCAACGAAACCGCCGCCCCGGCCAATCGACGGCACCGGCGCATTGAGGATGCGGGCGCCCTCCAGCGCGTGGCCCTGGTCGTCGTGGGCGCTGCCGATGAAGGTGTAGGTCAGGTCGAGCGCGATGGGCATCATCATCAGCTTTCCGGGGGGCAGGAACAGGGAATGGCCGCTGCCGTGGCCGTCCACGCGCACGGCGGCGGCGATCTCGTGCGAGCTGACGTCCTGCACCTCGGCGTGTGTCAGGGTGTAGCTGGTCAGCGGCAGCAACCGGCGTTCGCCGAAGCGGAGTACGTGCCGACGCGAACCGGCCACGCGCACCTCGGCAGCCTGGCCGGTCAGTTCAAGGTCCTCGGGGCTTTCCACCTGGATCGCCACCCCCGCACCGCTGCCGTAGTCGCTGCCCCAGTAGAGGCCCGAGCGGGTCCAGGCGAATGAAGAACTGTGCGAGGCGCTGTAGGACATCTCGGAGCGCCCCGGCGAGTGGTAGCGCGACACGGTGGCCCCGGTGGTGCCGAAGCGGTCCTGCTGGCGCCCACCGACCAAGACACCCTGGGTCTGGTTGTTGCGTCCGTTGAGCTCGCCGTTGACTTCGCGGTAGCCGGCCGCGGTCTCCCAGCGGCGGCTCTGTGCGACGCGGTAGCTCACGTCCGACGCGTCATCGCGGCCGCGCTGCAGGTCCACGCCGAGGCGGTCCTGACGGGTGCTTGCTGGCGCCCTGACGATGCGTGACGCGGCGAGGTTGAGATATACGCCGTTGTCGCGCTGTGGGCCCTGGCCGCCCGCCGCGTTCTGGCGGAACACGCCGATGCGGGTGGAGAGGTTGAAGTCACCCCACAGATAGCCGCGGGTAAAGCTGGCCTGCAGGGTGCGCGTGAGCTGGGCCTGGCGCTCGCCAGGCGGCGGCAGCGGCGCGCCCGGATACGGCTCATCCAGCCACGGGAACGTATCGCGCCCGCGCTCCACCGTGTAGGACGTGCGCCGGGTGTAACCGAGGTAAAGGGTGCCGGCGACGAGCGGCATGGACAGCGAACCACTCAGCGCGTCGCTGCAACCCAGCGACTCGGCGGCCAGGTAGCTGCCTTGGCAGGCACCACCGCGCATCCGCTGGTGGTACACGTTGGCCGACACGTATCCGCGATAGCTGGCCTGCTGCTGCAGCCCATGGCTGCCGTCGTCGCCGCGTAGCACGGCGGCGTTGCCGTTGAATTCATGACGCCCCAGATATGCACGCCCTTCCAGGCGCACTTCCCCGTAGGCGGTGTTGTCGACAATGGCCGAGCCGGCGGTAAGCAGCAGGTTGCGGTACAGCGGCACGCGTACGCCTGCCTGCACCGCGCCGTTGCGTTCGCGCGCATCGCGGGAAAGCACGCGGCCGCCCTGCACGAACCACTGCGTGCTGCGATCGTCCCAGTTGGCCCCGGACTTGTTGAACGGCGCGTCTTCGCTGCGCACCAGCGTGCCGTCTTCGTAGATACGCAGGGTCACGATGTAGCTGCCGGCGGGGAAGCGGCTGGTATCCAGGTCGTGGATGCCGCCGTCCAGGTAGAACGTCTGCAGCAGGCGTTCTCCGTCGTAGGCGTCCACGCGCGCAGTGCGCCCGAGCAGCACCGTCATCGGGCTCCCCTGGCCGGCCACGGCGCGGTCCAGGTACGCCTGGGTGGTACCGAAGCGCAGGCCTTCGAAGCGGTCCAGCGGCAACATGCCAAAGGCGAAGTTGCCGCCCTGCGCGCTGGACAGGTTGCGCCGGTCCATGCGCCCCACTTGCACGTAATGCGTGCGCGCGATGTCCTGGCGCAGATAGAAATCGTTGAAGGCGAAGTCATCGCGGCCGCCGTAACCACGCGATTGCTGCCGGTTGTAGTTCCAGTCCAGGCCCAAGTGCGCACTGCGCAACAGGCCAAGTCGGCCGATGCCCTGTGCGGACAGGCTCTGGTAGCCCTTGCCACCGCTCACATTGAGGCTCTGCTGGTGCAGCAGTGCGTTGTGCGAGGCCTCGGTGGGCCGGTGGTAGGGATCCTGTTCGGCGCGCGCGTCGGGCAACCAGTGACGTGCCAGGAACAGGTTGAGCACGCCCTCGCTTTCATCGTGGATGACCGCGGCCTGGGTGGGGTCTTCAGGGGGCGGCAGATAGCCGCAGCCGGCATCGGCGGCCGCATGCTGGCAGGCCAGGTGACCGTTGCGCGGCAGCGTGGCCGACAGTGCCGGCAGCAGCGCGTCGCGCGCCTCGTCGGTCAGGTCGAGCGCAGCCAGCACCTGCGCAGGTTCGAGCAGGCGGACACCATCCGGGGTGACGTGCACCGGCCACAGTCCGGCCGAGCGGCCCATCAGGCGCACGTCCAGCTGCTCGGTCTGCCCGGCAACGAGATCTTCGAAGCCGGCCGGCACCGGACGCGCGGCCAGCGGGGCGCAGGCGATGACCAGCGACAGCGCGATCGCCAGGCGGGAATGGGAGAAGGGTTTCGTAGGCATGCGTGGTCTCCGCAGTGCAGCCGCCGTCCTGGCGGCTGCACCGTGGGAAGCACTGATCAGGGCTTCTGCGCCATGATCACGGTGACGATGCCCTTGTACTGGCCGCCGAAGGCGATGGCGCCCGGCGTCTTCTGGGCGATGGCCAGCGGCATGGTGACCGAGGCGCCTTCCAGGTCCGAGCCGGGGAACAGCACGGCGGCGGTGAAATCCTGGGCGGTGGTGGTCAGCTCGGTACCGTTGAGGCTGACCGCCAGCGGCACCGGCGTCGCGCCGACTGCGGCCACGTCGGGGGCCAGGGCAGCGTCTGCGCCCAGGCGAACCTGCACGTCCTTGGTGATGTCATTGGAGAAGATGCGGACCAGGTCGGTCCACGGCGTCAGGCCTGCGCCGGCGCCGGTGCCGGGGTTGCCTGCACGGTAGAACATCTCGACCGAGTCGCTCAGCGGCGTGCCATCGGCGCGCAGCAGCGAGAGGGTGGGATCGACGGTGGCCCACACGGTGATGTCGGTTTCGACGGCGTGGGCGGACAGCGAAGCACTGGCAAGAACGAGGGCCAGGATGGCCTTCTTATGGATGGTGAACATGATCTCTCCTGGGAGGGTGGGGTGCTGCTTCCATGGAGGAAGCGCTGTCGAAGTGGCCGGTGAGGGCGGTGACAGCGCAGTCATGCTAGTCAACGGAGCGTGAGAAGACCTACGCAACGATTCTTAAAAATCAATCAGTTAGGTGGATCTGGGACCGTGTTTCGGGTTCAACCTGGACGCAACGATTCCGATGCGGATTTGTCGCGACAGCGGGCCATGCGATCCGTACACTTCGCGCGTTTTCGCGATCCGGCCATTCGCGCCGATGGCGTCACTGCACGACGCACCCTGCCCTTTCGTTGTATCGATGCCGAACGGCTATCGATGCTCTTTATGCGCGCTGCGCAAAAACCCGACCCCTCGTCGGGGTTTTCGGCGATGGCGGAGACCGGCACCCGCGCCCACAGGCACGCTCGGAGACAAAAAAAAAACGCCCCGCGATGCGGGGCGTTCTTTCAGGCGCGTGGCCGGGGCAATCAGCCCGGGTAGTCGCGCACGTCACTGCCGGTGTAGACCTGGCGCGGACGGCCGATCTTCATTTCCGGATCGACCTGCTGTTCCAGCCAATGCGCGACCCAGCCGGACGTACGGCCAAGGGCGAACATGACGGTGAACATTTCAGTCGGGATCTGCAGCGCCTTGTAGATGATGCCGCTGTAGAAATCGACGTTCGGGTACAGCTTGCGGGCGACGAAGTAGTCGTCCTGCAGCGCGGCCTGTTCCAGCTTGACGGCCACGTCCAGCAACGGATCCTGCACGCCCAGCTGCTTGAGCACCTTGCCGGTCATCTCACCGATGACCTTGGCGCGCGGGTCGAAGTTCTTGTACACGCGGTGGCCGAAGCCCATCAGGCGGAAGCCGGAGGTCTTGTCCTTGGCCTTGAGCACGGCGGACTCGACGTTGTCGGCCGAACCGATCTCTTCCAGCATCTTCAGCACGGCTTCGTTGGCACCGCCGTGGGCCGGACCCCACAGCGCGGTAACGCCCGCGGCGACCGACGCATACGGGTTGGCACCGGTCGAGCCAACCAGGCGCACGGTCGAGGTCGAGGCGTTCTGCTCGTGGTCGGCGTGGAGGATGAACAGCAGGTCCAGCGCCTTGACCACGTCCTGGTTCAGCTCGTACTGGCCATCGGCCGACTCGAAGGTCTGCTTCAGGAAGCGGCTGACGTAATCCAGCGAGGTGTCCGGCTTGTTGGCCGGCAAGCCCTTGCCGTGGCGGTAGATCAAGGCCGACAGGGTCGGCACCTTGGCGATCAGGCGCACCGCGGCGTGGCGACGCTGTTCGGCGTCGGACAGGTCCAGCGAGGCGTGGTAGATACCCGACAGCTGCGCGATGGCGGCGGTCAGGATGGCCATCGGGTGGGCATCCTTGGCGAAGCTGCCGATCAGCGTGTTGATGGAATCATCGACGTTGGCCTCAGCCGCGAGCTCGTCGGTGAAGGCCTTCAACTGCTCGGCGCTCGGACGCTCGCCATTGATCAGCAGGTAGGCCACTTCGACGTAGCTGGACTTTTCCGAGAGCTGCTCGATCGGATAGCCGCGATACAGCAGCACGCCCTTGTCACCGTCGATATAGGTGATGGCGGACTTGCAGCTGGCGGTGGCGGTGAAGCCGGAGTCGTAAGTGAAGAGACCGGTTTCCTTGGTCAGCTTCGAGATATCGACGCAATCGTTGCCGAGCGTAGGTTTGATGACGGGCAAAACAACCGACGTTTCGCCGGCGTTGAGCGTGACCTGATCAAGATCGGACACTGTGTGCGCTCCTCGAGGGAAGGCGCCCACCCAAGCGCATGGGGCAGGCACGTGAAGGAAGTCCACGATCGTTATCGTGGATCCCGCTATTATCGCACAGCAACATTTTCGACGCCCTAGGACGGAAGTCGTAGACGCGCGTACAGCCATGCGTATGGAACCGCTGCGCCAGTAGCCGCAAGGGCTGCGCCGGAGGCGGACAACAACGTCCGGATGCAGCGTTCCGCCGGATACCGCATGCCCGCCAGCTGGCGTTCAGACAGACCCGGGTTGCCAGTGTTTCGCGCACACAAAAAAACAACGGCCGCCAGGGCGACCGTTGTTTTCATGCAACTGCAGCGACAACTCAGGCTGCGGTCGGCGCCGGCTTGCCGAAACGCTTCTGGAACTTGTCGATACGGCCGCTGGTGTCGATCACCTTGTGCTTGCCCGTGTAGAACGGATGCGAAGCCGAGGAGATTTCCACCTTGACGAGCGGGTACTCGTTGCCGTCTTCCCACTTGACCGTGTCCTTGGTGGACATGGTCGAACGGGTCAGGATCTTGAAATCAGAGGTAACGTCGTGGAAAACCACGTCGCGGTAAACAGGATGAGTATCGGCCTTCATGGGCGCGCACCGTAATAAGGGCTGGTGATCAAGAGCGGCATTATAGCCCCGGATGCCGCGAAGGGCAAGCCGGGGTCATCAACCGTGCGAAAGGTCCGCCGCAGCGGCGTCGTCAGACGCCGAGTGCCGCCCGGACCTGGGCCTCAAAGCGCCCTTGGTCGTAGGCCATCAGCAGCTGGGTGTTGTCCGGCTGCCCGGTCTGGCGGTTCCAGTCGACAATGGTAGCACCTCGGCTGTGCACGCCGGCCAGTTCGACGTTCAGCGGGCGCGACTCGACCCGCAGCGCGCCCTCGGGCTGCAGCGCCCAGGCCATGGCCAGGGCATCGGCGGCAAACCAGCGCTCGCCGCGGCTGTCTTCGGACCACAGGCGGGTCTGGCGGGAGATCAATTCGTAGAAGCGGGCCTTGTCGCTGTCGGCGGCCAGCCACTGCTCCACGTCGGCATGCAGCAGGCCATGGGCGACGGTGGCTTCCCAGTCGGCCACTTCGATGTGCGGGAAACCGGTGAACACGATGTGCGCCGCTTCCGGGTCGAAGGCGATGTTGAACTCGGCCGCTGGGGTGATGTTGCCGTGGCAGGTCACGGCCCCGCCCATCACCAGGAAGCGCTTCACGCGCTGCGGCAGGGTCGGGTCCAGCTTCAGGGCCAGGGCCAGGTTGGTGAGCGGGCCGAGGGCGACCAGGAACAGCTCGCCGGCGTACTCGTGCGACAGGCGCAGGATCGCCAGGGCGGCGTGTTCGGCCTCGGCCTGGCGCTTGGCGGCCGGCAGGTTCACATCGCCGAAGCCGTCGGCACCATGCACGTGGGCGGCATCGACCGACGGGTGCAGGAGCGGATCGGGAGTACCGGCGTAGACCGGCACGTCTTCGCGGCCAGCCACTTCGCACAGTTTCAGGGCGTTGCGAACCGTGTGGTCCAGGCCGACGTTGCCGGCGGCGATGGTCAGGCCGACGATGTCGTGGCGTTCATCGGCGAAGGCCATCAACAGGGCCAGGGCATCATCGACACCCGGGTCGGTGTCGATCAACAGCGGAATCTTCTTGCTCATCGTTGCCGTCTTGATAATCGGCAAGGGACTTTCGCACCCTGTCATGACAAATACAAGGCGGAGGCTGTCCGTGGCTGCTGCCGCTTCAATTGATCCAGTCGCGACCGGAGGGAACCAGCCGGAACATTCACGTCGTCAGTGGCGTTGGCGCCAGGCGGGGAACGCTATGCCGACGCGTAGCGCACGGCCGTGCCGATCCAACGCCGCACCACCTTGTCGGCCACGTCCGGGGCATCGGCCAGCAGCCGCTCGGCCAGGTCATGCACGCCCGGCAACAGGTCCGCATCACGGGCCAGGTCGGCCATGCGGAAGCCGGCCAGGCCGGTCTGCCGGGTGCCCAGCAGTTCGCCGGGGCCACGCAGCTCCAGGTCCTTCTCGGCGATGAGGAAGCCGTCGTTGGTCTGGCGCATGGTTTCGAGCCGCTCGCGCGCCATGTTCGACAACGGCGCCTGGTACAGCAGTACGCAGCGCGAGACCGCCGAGCCGCGCCCTACCCGCCCGCGCAACTGGTGCAACTGGGCCAGGCCGAGGCGCTCGGCGTTCTCGATGATCATCAGCGACGCATTGGGCACGTCCACACCGACTTCGATCACGGTGGTGGCCACCAGCAGGTCGATCTGTCCGGCCTTGAAGGCCACCATGGTGGCCAGTTTTTCGCTCGCCTTCAGCCGCCCGTGCACCAGGCCCACGCGCACGCCCGGCAGCAGCGCCTGCAGCGATTCGAACGTGGCCTGGGCCGGGGTGGCGTCCAGCTCTTCGCTCTCCTCGATCAGCGTGCACACCCAGTACACCTGCTGCCCTTCGCGGCACGCCACGGCGATACGTTCGATCAGTTCCGGGCGACGGTCATTGTTGAGCGCGACGGTCTGCACCGGGGTGCGGCCCGGCGGCAGTTCATCGATGGCCGAGACATCCAGGTCGGCGTACTCGGACATCGCCAACGTGCGCGGAATCGGCGTGGCCGTCATCACCAACTGGTGCGGCACGCTGCGCCCGTCCGCGCCCTTGTCGCGCAACGCCAGCCGCTGATGCACGCCGAAGCGGTGCTGCTCATCGACGATGGCCAGCGCCAGGTCCTTGAACACCACGCTGTCCTGCATCAACGCATGCGTGCCGACCACCACCTGCGCCTCGCCCGAGGCGACCTCGGCCAGCACCCGGGTGCGCGCCTTGCCAGTGACCTTGCCGGCCAGCCAGGCGGTACGCACACCCAGCGGCTCCAGCCAGGCGCGCAGGTTGTTCAGGTGCTGCTCGGCGAGCAGTTCGGTCGGCGCAGCCAGGGCAACCTGCTTGCCCCGCTCCACCGCCAACATCGCCGCCAGCGCGGCCACCACCGTCTTGCCCGAGCCGACGTCGCCCTGCACGAGACGCAGCATCGGATGTGCCTTGGCCAGGTCCTTGCGGATCTGCTCGAACACGCGCTGCTGCGCGCCGGTAAGCTGGAACGGCAGGCTGTCGCGCAGCTGTTTGACCAGTGCGCCGGGCCCACGCAGCGACGGCGCGTGGTGCGCCTGCAACGCCATGCGCTGGCGGCGCAGGCTGAGGTGATGGGCCAACAATTCTTCAATCGCCAGCCGCCGTTGTGCCGGGTGCCGGCCGGCGGCCAACGCGGCCAGATCGGCATCCGGCGGCGGCCGGTGCACGGTCAGCAGCGCACTGCGCAGCGACGGCAGCCCCATCCCGGACAACCAGCCGGGCGGCAGCAGTTCCAGCGTGGATTCTTCCGGCAACCGATCCAGCGCCAGCCCGATGAACCGGCGCATCGTGGCCGGCCCGACGCCCTCGACCGCCGGATAGACCGGGTCGAGGCTGTCGCCGAGTTCGTCATCGTCGTTGCTGCCCATCACCCGGTAGCTGGGGTGGACAATTTCCAGCCCGAGATGCCCCGGCTTGGCGGTGCCATAGCAGCGGATCCGCGTGCCGACGGCAAACTGCGACACCTGCTGGGCGCGGAAGTGGAAAAACCGCAACACCAGGGTGCCGTAGGAATCATCTTCGATGGCGACCTTGAGCACCGGCCGACCACGAAAACCGCGCTCGACCGCACTCACCCGCCCCTCCACCTGTGCCGCCACACCCGGCTGCAACCGGGCGATGGTGGTCAGGCGGGTGCGGTCTTCATACCGTAACGGCAGGTGCAGCCAGAGATCCTGGAGCGAGGACAGGCCACGGGCCACCAGCTTGGCGGCCACCGCCGGACCGATCCCGGAAAGCATCGACAACGATGCTTCCCCGGCCGCGGCCAGCGCCGGTGCAGGAGCCCGTGACCGCGCCACGTCAGGCCTGGTCGAGCACCATCACCGCATCGACTTCGAAGTTGGCACCCTTGGGCAGGCCGGACACTTCGATCGTGGAGCGGGCCGGGAACGGCGCCTTGAAGTAGTCCTGCATGACCGCATTGACCTTGGCGAACTCGGCCAGATCGGTCAGGTACAGGCCCAGACGCACGATCTGGTCCAGCGAACCGCCGGCTTCTTCGGCCACGGCTTTGAGGTTGTCGAACGCGCGGCGCGCCTGCGCCTCGATATCGCCGGCACCGACGATGTCACCAGTGGCCGGGTCCAGCGGAATCTGGCCGGAGAAATATACGGTATTGCCGGCACGCACGGCCTGCGAGTACGGACCGATCGCGGCCGGTGCCTTGGCGCTGGTGATGATCTGACGGGACATGGAAGCTCCACGATTCAAAAGGGGGAGCGTGATTGTAGCGCCGAAGCCGCGATCGGAGCCGGGATCAACGCCGCGATCACCGCCACGATCAACACCACGATCCACGGTAGAGCCGACCGTTGGTCGGCTGACTGGAGAATGACGAAGACGGTTGGCCGGCCGGCCAACCATGTGTCGATCATCGCCACATGGTGTGCGTGCAGCCGACCAACGGTCGGCTCTACCGGCCGACGTCTGACGGGGCGCGGTTTATTGCCTTCGGACCGACTGCACCCCCGACAACCGCCGCAGCCTGCGCATCACCTCGGCCAGATGGTTGCGGTCGCGCACCTGGATGTTGAACGCCAGCACCGCCGCGTTGAAATCGCGATCCAGGTAATCCACCCGCTCGATGTTGGAGTGGCTCTGCGCGATTGCCGCTGCCAGCTGCGCCAACACGCCCGTCCCGTTCTCCACTTCCACCACCAGCGCCGTATCGTAGTCGCCCGACACCGTCGTATCCCACCCGATCGGCACCCAGCGCTCCGGCGACTTGCGCAGCTCCGCCAGGTTCGGACAGTCCAGACGATGCACCACGATGCCCTTGCCGGCCGTGTGGTAGCCCATGATGTCGTCGCCCGGAATCGGCTGGCAGCAGTTGGCGAAGCTCACCACCCCGCGCTCGCTGCCGTTGATCAGGATCTTCTCCTGCGAATGCTTCGAGTGCGCGCCACCGCGCAGCTCCGCGTAGGCCATCAACGCCTGCGCCGCCTGGTTCGGCATCCAGTTGCCCAGTGCCACTTCCGCCAGCAACGCCTCCAGGCGCGGATACCGGTGCTCGGCCAGGAACGCGTCCAGCCGCCCCTTCGGCAACCGCTCCAGCGAACTGTCCATCGCCTCCAGCGCGCGATCCAGCATCCGATGGCCCAGCTGCACCGCATCCTCATGCTCCAGCTGCTTGAGCTGGTGACGGATCGCCGTGCGCGCCTTGGAGCTGACCACGAACTCCAGCCACTGCGGCTTCGGCGTGGCCGAGCGCGCCGTGATCACTTCCACCGTCTGCCCGCTCACCAGCTTGGTACGCAACGGCACCAGCTTCTTGTCCACCCGCGAGGCCACCGCCATGTTGCCCACGTCGGTATGCACCGCGTAGGCGAAGTCCAGCGCCGTGGAATTGCGCGGCAGGGCCAGGATCTTGCCCTTCGGCGTGAACAGATAGACCTCGTCGGGGAACAGATCGACCTTGACGTTGTCCAGGAATTCCAGCGACGAACCGGCCGCACGCTGCGAATCGATCAGCTCCACGATCCACGCATGCGCGCGGCTCTGCGCGCTGTTGGGCGAATCGCCGCCGAACTTGTAGGTCCAGTGCGCGGCCACGCCACGTTCGGCGATCAGGTCCATTTCCTCGGTGCGGATCTGCACCTCGATCGGCGAACCGTACGGCCCGAACAGCACCGTGTGCAGCGACTGGTAGCCGTTGGCCTTGGGGATCGCGATGAAATCGCGGAAGCGCCCATCCAGCGGCTTGAAGGTGGCATGCACCGCGCCGAGCGCGTGATAGGCGCTGGGCACGTTGCGCACGACCAGGCGGAAGCCGAACACGTCCATGACCTGGTCGAAGGATTTGTTCTCGTCGTGCATCTTGTTGTAGATGCTCCACGGGGTCTTGATGCGGCTGACCAGGCGGTGCTCCAGCCCCTCCTTGGCCAGGCGCTGGCTCAGCTGCACTTCCACCTGCGCCATCGCCTCGCGGCGCACCACCGGCTGGCTGCGGATGTGTTTTTCCAGGATCGCGTGGCGCCACGGGTACAGCGCCTTGAAGCCCAGGTTCTGCAGCTCGCTCTTGACCAGGCTCATGCCCAGCCGCTGCGCGATGGGCGCGTAGATCTCCAGCGTTTCGCGGGCGATGCGGCCACGCGCTTCGCGGCTCTGCGCGCCCAGCGTGCGCATGTTGTGCAGGCGGTCGGCCAGCTTGATCATGATCACGCGCAGATCGCGCGACATCGCCAGCAGCATCTTGCGGAAGCTCTCGGCGGCCGCTTCCTGGCGGTCGCGGAACTTCAGCTTGTCCAGCTTGGTCACCCCATCCACCAGCTCGGCCACCGCTTCGCCGAACTCGGCGGCCAGCTCTTCGCGGGTCAGCGGGGTGTCTTCGATGGTGTCGTGCAGGATCGCGGCGATCAGTGCTTCCACGTCCAGGCCCAGCTCGGCCAGCACCTGCGCCACGGCGACCGGATGGGTGATGTAGGGCTCGCCGGACTTGCGGGTCTGCCCGGCATGCGCGGAGGCACCGACTTCCCAGGCGCGGCGCAGCAACGGCAGTTGCTCGGGCGGCAGGTAATGCGCTGCGCGTTCGAGCTGGAGGACATAGTCGGGTACGGCCGCGCCGGGGGGCGAGGCGACCTTGGCAGTGGGGCCTGGGTTCATGGCTGGAAGACTATGCCAGCGGCGGGATAACGGCAAACATCTGAACAGGGATCGGCGCCGCGATTTGCCACGCCCAAACGCAGAACAGCCCGCCAGGGGCGGGCTGTTCGCGCAACAACGAACGATCGGGTGCGATCAGTCGTCGTTCTTGGACATGTCTTCGTCGGCGACGACTTCGGCAGCGGCCCATTCCAGTGCTTCACGCTCGGCACGCTCGCGCTCGGCCTTCTCGACTTCGTCGATCAGGGCGTTGTCGATCTTGCGGGCGGCAATTTCGCGCAGCGCCAGCACGGTCGGCTTGTCTTCGGTTTCGCTGTTGTCCAGGGTGGCCTGGACGCCATTGGCCAGCTGACGGGCGCGCTTGGACGCCATCATGACCAGTTCGAAACGGTTGTTCACGACTTCCAGACAATCTTCTACGGTGATGCGGGCCATGCGGGCTCCCGGCAGCCGGTGAGGGCTGCTCAATCGAATGAGGGAAAGGGGACGGATTGTACCGGCCAGGACTGGACAAAATCAAGCCAACCGGTTAGCAGCCCTTTGAGAATCAGTCAGTTGTGGCCGTTTCCTGGGTCAGCAGGGCCTGGATGAGGCCCGCGTGGCGGACCTTCTGGGCCTCCCGGCGCAGTCGGCTGGCGGTGAAGATGGCACAGAGTTCGTCCACGGCGGTCTCGAAGACTTCGTTGACGATCACGTAGTCGAAGTCGTTGAAATGCAGCATTTCTTCACGCGCGGCGGCCAGGCGCTGGGCGATCACCGCCTCGCTGTCCTGCCCCCGCTTGCGCATGCGGTCCTGAAGGGCCTGCCTGGACGGCGGCAGGATGAACACCGTCACCGTGCCCGGCACCAACTGGCGGACCTGCTGGGCACCCTGCCAGTCGATCTCCAGCAGCACGTCCTGGCCGGCGGCCAGCTGCGGCTCCACCGACTGGCGCGCGGTGCCCTTCCAGTCGCCATGCACCCAGGCATGCTCGAAGAAGTCGCCGGCGGCGATCATCCGCTCGAACTCCGGCGCGCTGACGAAGTGGTAGTGCTCGCCGTTGATCTCCCCCGGGCGCGTGGCCCGCGAAGTGAACGAGATCGACAGCGCGATCTGCGGGTCGCGCGCCAGGGTGGCATTGACGATGCTGCTCTTGCCGGCCCCGGAAGGGGCGGCCACGATGTACAGCGTGCCGCGTGCGGGCTCGGCGGTCGGCGTGGGCTGGCTGCTCATTCGATGTTCTGCACCTGTTCGCGGATCTGGTCGATCAGCACCTTCAGTTCGACGGCGGCGTTGGAGGTACGGCTGTCCACCGACTTGGAGCCCAGCGTATTGGCTTCGCGGTTGAACTCCTGCAGCAGGAAGTCCAGGCGGCGGCCGACCGGCTCGCGCTGGGTGAACACCCGGCGGATCTCCACGATATGGCTGCCCAGGCGGTCCAGTTCCTCGTCCACGTCCAGCTTCTGCAGCCACATCACCAACTCCTGCTCGGCACGGCCGGGATCGACCGGGTGCGGCAGGTCGGCCAGGCGCGCAGCCAGCTTGGTGCGCTGGCCCTCGCGGATCAGCGGGATCAGCGTGGTGACCTCGGCAGCGATCCGCTCGACCCCATCCACGCGTTCCTGGATGGCGGCGGCCAGCTTGTCGCCTTCACGCTCGCGCGCGGCGACGAAGCCGTCCAGGGTGGCATCGAGCAGGGCCAGCGCTTCAGCATGCAGCGCAGCGGCGTCGACCGCCTCGCCCTGCATCACCCCGGGCAGCTGCAGCAGTTCGGTGAAGCTCACCTGCAGGCTGGGGAAGCCGGGCGACAGGCGGGTGGCCAGCGTGCCGAGCTGGGCCAGCAGCGCATCGTTGACCACCAGCGCACCGGTCACCTCCGGGGCGCGCAGGCGCATGACCAGGTCGATCTTGCCGCGGCTGCAGCGGGAAGCGACGCGCTCGCGCAGTTGCGGCTCCAACGCACGCAGTTCGTCGGGCAGGCGCACGCCCACCTCCAGGAACCGGTGGTTGACCGAACGCAGCTCGCAGGCCAGCGTGCCCCAACGGGTGGCGCGCTCGCCGTTGGCATAGGCGGTCATGCTTCGAATCATGCGGGTTTCCGGTGCTCTCAAAGTGCAAATGGTACCCTAGCGGTCTCCTTGCGACCTGCTCGCCTGCCGGTCCTCCGGTCCGGGCGCGGTCCTGCATCCCCTGACTTACCGGAAGCCAAGCATGTCCGATTCCCGTCCCAGCGGCCGCCAGGCCGACCAGCTGCGCGAAGTGCGCATCGAACGCGCCTTCACCCGCCACGCCGAGGGCTCGGTGCTGGTCAGCTTCGGTGAAACCCGCGTGCTGTGCACCGCCAGCGTGGAAAACCGCGTGCCCGGCTTCCTGCGCGGCAAGGGGGAAGGCTGGGTCACCGCCGAGTACGGCATGCTGCCGCGCTCCACCCACACCCGCAACGACCGCGAAGCGGCGCGTGGCAAGCAGGGCGGCCGCACCCTGGAGATCCAGCGCCTGATCGGCCGCACCCTGCGCGCCTGCATCGATCGTGGCGCCCTGGGGGAGCGCACCATCACCCTGGACTGCGACGTGCTGCAGGCCGACGGCGGCACCCGCACCGCGGCCATCACCGGTGCCTACGTGGCCCTGGTCGATGCGGTCAACTTCCTGCTCAAGCGCGGCGACATCAAGCGCAACCCGATCTTCGGCGCGGTCGCGGCGGTGTCGGTGGGCGTGTATCGCGGCACCCCGGTGCTGGACCTGGACTACGCCGAAGACAGCGACTGCGACACCGACATGAACGTGGTCATGAACGACGGCGGGGGCTTCATCGAACTGCAGGGCACCGCCGAAGGCCATGCCTTCCGTCGCGATGAACTGGACGCGTTGCTGCTGCTGGCCGAGAAGGGCATCAAGGATCTGTTCGCGGCACAGCAGGCCGCCCTGGCGTCTGCATGAACCGTCGCATCGCCCTGACCACCCTGGTGGTGGCCGACTATGACGAGGCCATCGCCTGGTACACCGGCAAGCTCGGCTTCGCCCTGATCGATGACATCGACCAGGGCAACAAGCGCTGGGTGGTGGTCGGGCCGACCGACGGCAGTGGCGCCGCCCTGCTGCTGGCGCGCGCCAGCACCGATGAACAGCGCACCCGGATCGGCAACCAGACCGGCGGCCGGGTCGGCTTCTTCCTGAACACCGACGATTTCTGGCGCGACCACGCGGCCATGACCGCGCAGGGCGTCGAATTCCTCGAAACCCCGCGCGAAGAGGCTTACGCCACCGTCGCGGTGTTCCGCGACCTGTACGGCAACACCTGGGATCTGCTGGAGCCGAAAGAATGAAACTTGTCCTGGCCAGCGGCAACGCCGGCAAACTCAAGGAACTGCAGGCCATGCTCGGCGACCTGCCGCTGCAGATCGTGGCGCAGGGCGAGCTGGGCGTCAGCGATGTGCCGGAAACCGGCCTGACCTTCGTCGAGAACGCGCTGATCAAGGCGCGCCACGCCTGCCAGAGCACCGGCCTGCCGGCGCTGGCCGACGACTCGGGCCTGATCGTGGATGCGCTCGATGGCGCGCCGGGCCTGTACAGCGCGCGCTATGCCGGCAGCCCGACCAACGATGCGGCCAACAACGCCAAGCTGCTGGACGCGATGCGGCAGGTCCCGGCCGAGCGCCGCAGCGCCCGCTTCTATGCGGTGATCGTGCTGCTGCGCCATGCCAACGACCCGCAGCCGCTGATCTGCGAAGGCAGCTGGGAAGGGGTGATCCTGGACGAGCTGCGCGGCAGCCACGGCTTCGGTTACAACCCGGTGTTCCTGGACCCCACGCTCGGCCTGACTGCGGCGGAAATGGAACCGGCACGCAAGAACGCCATCAGTCATCGCGCCATCGCCCTGCAGCTGCTCAGGCAGAAGCTGCCCGCCCTGCTGTGATGCCTACACCGATGATGTCTGGAAAGCCGGCCGGCGGCCGGCACTACCGTTGAATGCCATGCCGCAGCCACACGACCATTGCGACCACCTGCCCGGCGAGCACTGCACCGGCGATCACGACCACGCGCACGAGCTGCGGCTGATTCCACCGCCGTTGTCGCTGTACGTGCACCTGCCGTGGTGCGTGCGCAAATGCCCGTACTGCGATTTCAACTCGCACGCGGCCAAGGGTGAACTTCCGTTCGAGGCGTACATCGACGCGTTGATCCGCGACCTGGACCAGGACCTGCCGCTGGTCTGGGGCCGGGTGGTGAGCAGCGTGTTCTTCGGCGGCGGCACGCCCAGCCTGTTCCCGCCGGAGGCGATCGACCGCTTCCTGCAGGCGGCCTCGGCCCGGCTGCGTTTCGCGCCGAACCTGGAGGTGACCCTGGAGACCAACCCGGGCACCGCCGAGCACGGTCGCTTCGACCGCTACCGCGCTGCCGGGGTGAACCGGATCAGCTTCGGCATCCAGACCTTCAACGATGAGGCACTCAAGCGCCTGGGCCGCATCCACGACAGCGGCGAAGCCGAGCGCGCGGTGAAGCTGGCCCAGGACGCCGGCTACGACAACTTCAACATCGACCTGATGTATGCGCTGCCGCAGCAGACGCTTGCCCAGGCAGAACACGACCTGGAACGCGCCTTTGCGCTGCAGCCCACCCACCTGTCGCACTACCAGCTCACCCTGGAACCGAACACGGTGTTCTTCGCAAAGCCCCCTGCGGGCATTCCCGACGAGGATTCGGCGTGGGACATCCAGGAGCATTGCCAGGCCCTGCTCGCCGACGCCGGCTACGCCCAGTACGAGGTCAGCGCTTACGCCAGACCGGGACGACAGAGCGCGCACAACCTCAATTACTGGCGCTTCGGCGACTACCTGGGCATCGGCGCGGGTGCGCACGGCAAGATCAGCAGTGGCGCCGAACAGCACGTGCTGCGCCGCTGGAAGCACAAGCATCCGCAGACGTTCATGGACACTGCCGGCAGCGCCGCGGCGATCGGCGGCGATGACATCATCGATGCGCAGCGCCTGCCGTTCGAGTACATGCTCAACCTGCTGCGCCTGCATGAAGGCTTCACTCTGAAGGACTTCGAATCGCGCACCGGGCTGGCGCGGGCCGCCATCGCCGCGCCGCTGCAGGCCGCCATCGCGCGTGGCTGGATGACGCTCGACGGCGAGCATGCCCGTCCCACCGAGCTGGGCCGGCGCTTCACCAACGACGTGGTCGAGCTGTTCCTGCCGTAGAGCCGACCGTTGGTCGGCTGCTCTTGATCGTCGGCTCTTGATCGCCCGCCCCTGATCGCCCGCCACTGGTCGGAGGCCACGGGTCGGCCGACGTGCTCCGGCCCGGCAAGCCCATGCAGAACAGCCACCCCCGGCCGGCGCTACGCTGTCGGGGCATTCCTTCTGGCGGTGGCCGGGTGAAAACGGTAGATTCTGTGCACACAGGGGAGCCGGAACCACAACGGATGTCTGCGTCCGCACCTTCAACGTCCCAGACCGACCCGGCCCGTTTCGCCAGCGTGGCCGCGCCGCCGCGCGTGCGCCGGCTGCTGGCCGCCCTGCATGCACTGGCGGCGCAGACCCTGGCCAACCCGCTCAAGCTGACCATCGTGGAACTGGAACGCGAGCTGTTCCGCGAGGCCGAGCGCGCGCACAACAGCCAGATCCAGGCCGACATCTACGCCCAGGCCCGGCGCCTGCACGAGGTCAACGCACAGTTCGCCCCCTGTTTTCTGGAAGAACTGGCCACCACGCTGGCCGCTCTGCGCGAGCCGCGCATCCGCCATGCCCCGGTCACGCCCACGGCGGCGATGACCGCCACCACGCTGACCCTGGTCGCCGACACCGACATCGACCGTGACATCGTGCTGGTGGACATCATCCGCCGCGAGACCCAGCGTTCGGCCAGTGCGCTGCAGCTGCTCGGGCAGCGCTTTGGCGTGCTCGCCGCCGGGCCGGCGTTCGATGTCGAGGACCTGCCGTTCGGCCCGCAGGTGCTGTGCGGGATCGTGCGCGGGCTGGGCGAGCGCTTCGACCTGGGCATGGAAACCCAGCTCGCGCTGTACCGGGTGTTCGACCGCCAGCTGATCGAGCGACTCGGCGAACTGCTGGAACGCGCCAACATCCTGCTGGGGCACGAAGGCATCCTGCCCGGTCTGGTCTACACCCCGTACCTGGCGCGCTCGGCGACCACCCGTCGCATCGTCACCGGCCCGGAGCGCAACGCGGCTCCACGCGAAGGCGGCAAGGTCACCCGTCCGCTCACCGGCTGGAGCGGTTCGGCCGGCAGCGGCAGCTGGGCGGCGATGACCAGTGAAGCCATGGGCGCCCTGCCCGCCTCGCTACGCCCGGCGGCTACGCCGTCTGCGTCCACCACTTCCACGCAGGCGCCCCCGGAGGCCACGACGGGCGCTGCGCAGGACCTGTCCGCCCCGGCGATGTCGGCGCTGCACCAGTTGCTCGGCGCGGCACGTCAGGCCAGCGGCGGCGCTGTTGCCGGCGCCACTGCCGGCGCCGCCGGGCAGACCGCTGGCAGTACCGGCCACGTCACTGGCACTGGCGATACCCACAGCGCTGCCGACGGTGACGGTACGGCGGCAGCGCCTGCCTCGCCCACGTCGTCCTCGCCAGCGCCCTCCCCGGTCGCGGTGGCTACCGAGACCGTGCATGCCACCCTGGCCAAGCTGCAGGCGCAGGCCGTGGGCAGCGGCAGCGCGCGGCGCAGCATGGCCGACCTGCACAATGCGCTGCTGGCGCAGATGCGGGCCGACCATGGCCCGCAGGCGGCATTGACGGTCAAGGACAACGACACCTTCGATCTGCTGGACATGCTCTACGGGCAGATCCAGCGCGAAGTGCGCCCCGACGCGGTCGCCGCCGACCTGCTTGCCCGCCTGCAGGTGCCGGTGGCACGCGCGGCGCTGTCCGACCCGGCGTTTTTCGTGCGCGACCAGCACCCGGCCCGTGAGCTGCTCAACGCCGTGGCCGAAGCCGGTGCCAACTGGCTCGGCGAAGAAGACGTGGACCCGCAGCTGGTGCAGAAGCTCGGCCGAGCGGTTGACCAGGTGGTCGACGATTACCAGGGCGATGCCGCGGTGTTCGATGCGGCCAACGAAGACATCCAGCAGCATTTCCGCGCGCTGGCGCACAAGGCCGAACTGGCCGAGCGCCGCCACGTGGAAGCCGCCCGCGGCAAGGAACGCCTGGAAGCAGCCAAGCAGCAGGCCGGTGCCAGCATCGAACAGGTGTGCGCGCAGGCCGCGCCACCCCGCTTCGTGCAGTCGCTGCTCAAGCAGGCCTGGTCGGATGTGCTCACGCTGACCCTGTTGCGCCACGGCGAAGGTTCCGAACAATGGCAGCAGCGCGCGCAGGAAACCGCGCGCATCGCCGAGGTCACCTGCCTGCCACCGGGTACCGGGGCCAGTGACACCGAACTCGGCGGCCAGGTCGAGAGCGCACTGACCCAGGTCGGCTACCACCAGGATGAAGCCGCGGCGATCGCCCGTCGCCTGTCCACCCCCGGCGGCGAGGATGACAGCAGTTCACGCACGGAACTGACCGCGCGCATCCGCGCCCGCACCCGGCTGGGCGAACACGCCGAAGGCAACGAAGCGCGCAAAGTGGCGCCGCTGGCACGTACCGTCACCGAGGAAGACTGCTACCGCCAGCTGCGCACGCTGCCGTTCGGCACCTGGTTCGAGTTCACCACCAACCAGCAGGGCGACCTGCGCCGGCAGCGCCTGTCCTGGTACAGCCTGCTCACCGACAACGCACTGTTCGTCAATCCGCGCGGACAGAAGGTCGGCGAGCATTCGCTGGATGCGCTGGCGCGGCTGATGGCGCATGGCCAGGTGCGGATCGTCAGCGAGGACAAGAGCCGCCTGATCGACCGTGCCTGGCAGGCCACGCTGCGTACGCTGCGTTCGCTGGCCGGCACCGGCCCCGCCGTGGAGAGCGCGCAATGAGCACCGATACCGACACCGATACCCGCCGCGCGCCACGCCGCCAGGTCGCCGAACTGGTTCCGGTCACCGACATGCTGGCCGAGAGCGTGGTCGGGCGGCTGGGCAACGTCTCCGAGACCGGCATGCTGATGCTGGCCTCGGTGCCCATGCACGACGACGCGCTGTACCAGCTGCAGTTCGCCATCCCGGGGCCGCAGGGCCAGCTGCTGGCGCTGGACGTGGGCGCGCACCTGCTGTGGAGCGAGCAGACCCACGCACCGGGCCAGGCCTGGGTGGGTTTCCGCTTCCTCACCCTCAGCCGCGAGCACCGCGAGCAGCTGCGCGAGTGGATCGCACAGGAAACTTCGGCGGGCTGAGTGCCGGTTCCGGCACAGCGCGCCGCAGCCGATTGCGGCAGAATCAGGGGCTGCATTCCGCACTGTCGAACGAGCCCCCGCGATGAACCAGCCAGACCTCGGCGCCCTGTATTCCCACCACGTCAGCGTGCTGCGCCAGCGCGCCGACGAAGCGCTGGCACGCGGCGGCTTCGATCATCTGGTGATCCCCAGCGGCACCCAGCACTACCAGGTGTTCGACGACCGCGATTACCCCTATGCGGTCAACCCGAACTTCAAGGCCTGGCTGCCGCTGACCAGGCTGCCCTACAGCTGGCTGGTGTACACCCCGGGCCAGCGCCCGAAGGTGATCTTCTTCCAGCCGTTCGATTACTGGCACGTGGTGCCCGACGCCCCCAATGGCTGGTGGGTGGACCACTTCGACATCGAGATCATCCGTACCGCCGAGCAGGCGCTGGCGCTGCTGCCCTCCGACCCGGCACGGTGCGCCATCCTCGGCGAGCCACAGAGCACGCTGGGCGCATTCGCGCCGAACAACCCCGAACCGGTGCTGCACTACCTGGACTGGCAGCGCGGCTACAAGACCCCGTATGAAATCGCGCTGATGCGCCAGGCCCAGCGCCTGGGCGTCCGTGGCCACCGCGCTGCCGAAGCTGCGTTCCGCGCCGGCGCCAGCGAGTTCGAGATCCACATGGCCTACTGCAGGGCGGTCGGCCAGGATGCCAACGAGTTGCCGTACGGCAACATCATCGGTCTGAACGAACATGCCGCGGTGCTGCATTACACCGACCTCGGCCGCAGCGCGCCGACGCCGCTGCGCAGCTTCCTGATCGACGCCGGCGCCAGTGCCTGCGGCTACGCCAGCGACATCACCCGCACCTACGCGGCCGCCGGGCACGACGAGTTCCAGGCAATGATCGATGCGGTCGACGCCGCCCAGCAGCAGATGGCGGCCGGCGTGCGCGCGGGCGTGGATTACAAGCAACTGCACCTGGACGCGCACCTGTCGCTGATGGGCATCCTCAAGGACTTCGGCGTGCTCAAGGTCTCCCCGGAAGCGGCGCTGGCCACCGGCGTCAGCGCGGCCTTCTTCCCGCACGGGCTGGGCCACCTGATCGGCCTGCAGGTACACGACGTCGCCGGCTTCGCCGCCAGCGACCGCGGCGGCCGCATCGAGCGCCCGCAGGGCCATCCCTACCTGCGTCTGACCCGCGTGCTGGAGCCGGGCATGGTGGTTACCATCGAGCCCGGCGTCTACTTCATCGACATGCTGCTGGACGAAGTGAAGCAGGCCGGCAACGGCGACAGCATCGACTGGACGCGGGTCGATTTCTTCCGGCCCTACGGCGGTATCCGCATCGAAGACGAGGTGCTGTGCACCGAGGCCGACGCCGACAACCTGACCCGCCCGGCGTTCGCGGCAGCCGATTGAGGGGGGTGTAGAGCCACCCCATGGGTGGCTGCGCGCGGTGCCGGATCCCGGAGCAGCCACCCATGGGGTGGCTCTACCGGGGCGCAGGAACCGCAACCACGCCCGGTAGTGCCGTCAGCGCGAGGCCATCGCCTCTTCGATCTCATCGGCGCTGCGCGCCAGGGCCGCGGTCAGCACCCGGTGGCCGTCCCCGGTGATCAACACGTCATCCTCGGTACGGATGCCGATGCCGCGCCAGCGCGCCTCCACGCTGCGGTCGTCGGCGGACACGTACAGGCCCGGCTCGATGGTGAACACCATGCCCGGCTCCAGCATCCGCGAGTCGCCGGCCAGGCGGTAATCGCCCACGTCGTGCACGTCCAGCCCCAACCAATGACCGGTCTTGTGCCGGTAGAAACGCTGGTAGTGGCCGTCGGCGATGTTCTCTTCCAACGTCCCTTTCAGCAGTCCCAGCCGCAGCAGGCCTTCGGTCAGGGTCTGCACCGCCGCGAGATGGCCGGCTTCATAGGCATTGCCCGGCTTCGCCTGGGCCAGCGCCGCCGCCTGCGCCGCGCCGACCAGGTCGTGCAGCGCGCGCTGCTCGGCACTGAAACGGCCGTTCACCGGGAACGTGCGGGTGATGTCGCTGGCGTAGCCGCGGTACTCGGCACCGGCATCGATCAGTACCAGGTCGCCATCGCGCGAACGCGCGCTGTTGTCGCGGTAATGCAGGATGCAGCCGTTGGCGCCGGTGCCGACGATGCTGCTGTAGGCCGCGCACGCATCGTTGGCGCGGAACTCGCGCTCCAGGTCGGCCTGCAGCTCGTATTCGTGGATACCCGGCCGGGCCACGCGCATCGCCACCGCGTGCGCCTGCACGCTGATGTCGGCGGCGCGCTGCATCAGCGCGATCTCGGCGCTGGACTTGAACAGCCGCTGCTCGTGCAGCAGGTGGCCCAGTTCCAGGAATTCATGCGGCGGCTGCGCGCCATGTCGAACCTGCGCGCGTACCTGGTTGACCCAGCCGATCAGCTTGAGATCGAAATCGGCATCGCGCCCGAAGTGGTAGTACACCCGCGAGCGCCCTTCCAGCAGCCCGGGCAGGATCTCGTCCAGATCGTCGATCGGGTAGGCATCGTCCATCCCGTACTGCGACACCGCACCTTCCTGGCCGGCGCGCGCGCCATCCCAGGCTTCACGATCGGCATCGCGCTCGCGACAGAACAGGATCACTTCGCCATGGCGTCGGCCCGGAATCAGCACCAGCACCGCGTCCGGCTCGGGGAAGCCGCTGAGGTACCAGAAATCGGAGTCCTGGCGGAACGGATAATGCGTGTCC
This sequence comes from Stenotrophomonas sp., assembly GCF_031995405.1. Taxonomy (GTDB): domain Bacteria; phylum Pseudomonadota; class Gammaproteobacteria; order Xanthomonadales; family Xanthomonadaceae; genus Stenotrophomonas. Next base: position 39,334 of record NZ_DAMAGC010000002.1, read on the forward strand.
AGGCTGCGCACCCGCTCGGCGGCGGCCGGCAGTACCAGGATCGCATCGTCGCCGGCCATGTCCATCAACTGCTGGCGGCGACGGGCGTATTCGGCGGCGGAGATGCCGGTCAGCTGCCGGATATCCATCTCAGTTCAGGCGCTGCCGGTGACGTGCCGCCATCACGCAGTCGCCGTGCAGCAGCAGGACTGCCACGCGGACGAACTCTTCGATTTCGGCCAGCGCGTCTTCGTCATCGTCGTTGCCGCTTTCAAAGTCTTCGCTGGAGGCCTGGGCCAGCTTGGCCAGGTCGCTCAGGGCTTCTTCGCCCTCTTCGGACAGCGGCGGACGCTGACCGCCCGCGCCCAGCCCGAAGCCGCCCAGGAACGCACGCGCCCAGGCGAACAGCGCATCGGCCTGCGCGGCGGTATCGGCGTCATCGCTCAGCAGCAGTTCGAAGGCGAAGTCGCGGTCCTCCAGCTGCGCCACGCTGGCGCTCAGCAGCCGCGACAGCGCATCGCCGTCGGTCGGCAGCGGCAGGTTGTCATCGGCCAGCACCCGCGCCGGCCATTCACGCACCGGCGCACCGCCGGCCGACAGCCAGCCGCACAGGCCACCATGCAGTTCAGCGGCAGTGGCGCCCAGGCCCAACGCCTGGCTGGCCTGGTTCACGTCATCGACACTCGGAAGTTCGGTCATCTTGGGGCTCGATCGGAAAAAGGCGCCAGCAGCCCCGGTGGGCGGCGCTCTGGCAGCGTCACAGTGTAGCAATCCGCCCGTCCGCTTCGGGTCGCGATCGCCACCCGGGGCGCTCCCGGCAGGGACCGCGGGCCAGCCGCCGCAGGCCCCGTCATTATTCGCTTGACCGCCTCCACCGCCCTTGCCTATCGTGCCGGACATGGAACCTTCCGACGCCATCACCCAATTGCAGGCCTTCGCCGCCCGGGTGGAGGCGTTGCTGGAACGCAACCAGCGCCTGGCCGAGGAAAACCGCAGCCTGCGCCACCAGCAGGAACAACTGGTGGCCGAGCGCTCCCAGCTGCTGGCCAAGAACGAACAGGCCCGCTCCCGGGTCGAAGCGATGATCACCCGCCTCAAGTCCCTGGAGCAGCACACATGAGCCAGACCGAACCGGTCAGTGTCCGCATCCTGGACCGTGAATACACGGTGGGCGTGGGCGCGGAGGAACGCGAAATCCTCACTGCCGCCGCGCGCCTGCTGGACGCGAAGATGCGCGAGATCCGGGGCAGCAACCGCATGGCCGCCGTGGACCGGGTGGCCGTGCTGGCCGCGTTGAACCTGGCCCACGAACTGCAGCAGCTGCGCGATGAACATGCGCGCCAGGCCGTGGCCCTGCAGCAGACGCTGGCCGATTTGAACCGGCGCCTGGATCGGGCGATCGACGGGGCGTGAGCAGCCGACCAACGGTCGGCTCTACCGGGATCATTGGCGCAAGCGGCGGCGGTACGGTGTTCCACGCGATGTTTCATTGCACGCGGCCATCGCATTACCGTCATCGATCTGAATTCAGCTGCAATCGGACCGACGAACGGCCTATCGCTCGGCGCGTGCTTGGCTATAATGGCGACGCGTTCTCTGCTGTGAACGACGGCGTGTGCAAACATTCGCCTTGTCCCTTAATTACGACCACGGGTGCGCGACGGCGCCGGGAGTGCAAGTCCGCCTTGTAGCGGGAAGCCCGAAGGAGTCCCAGCGTACCCACTTGAACCCCGGGTTCAAGGTCGTTTCGCACGCATCGTCACCGCGGAGAATGCAGTATTCCTGCAAGAGCGACGCCCCATCGGGACGTCGCTCTTGTTTTATCCGCGCCCGCACCTCGCCCCGGACCCAGGCATGACCGACCCGCGCTCCGCACTGCGCCAGCAGCTGCGCCAACGCCGCCGAGACATCCCCGCCGCGCAGCGCCTGGCCGCGGCCGAGCAACTGGCCGATGGCCTGCTCCAGCTTCCGTTCGCACCCACCCACGGCTTCGTTGCCGGCTACTGGGCGATGGATGGCGAGATCGCGCTGCACCGCTGGCAGATGCAGTTGCCGCCAGCGCTGCAGTACTGCCTGCCGATCCTGCACGGCGACACCCTGCGCTTCGCGCCCTGGCGTCCCGGTCAGCCACTCACCAGCAACCGCTACGGCATTCCCGAACCCGACGTCGCGCCGGAGGCCACGCTGGCCCCGGAGCAGATGGCGCTGGTGGTCGCCCCGCTGGTCGGTTTCGATGCGCTGGGCCGGCGCCTTGGCATGGGAGGCGGCTGGTATGATCGCAGCTTCGCATTCCGCCACCAGCGACCGGCCCCGCCGTGGCTGGTCGGGGTCGGCTTCTCGGTCCAGCAGGTCGATGACCTGCCGGTGCAGCCCTGGGACGTCGCGGTGGATGCGATCTGCACCGAAGCGACCACCCTTGTTCCGGTGCCGGCCGATGGCCGGTACCTCACGCGATAGACAGAAAGACGGATGACCGCACGCAAGCGCTACTGGCTGATGAAGTCCGAACCGGACGCCTTTTCCATCGATGATCTGCAGCGCGTGGGCCGCGAGCCCTGGAATGGCGTGCGCAACTACCAGGCGCGCAACTTCATGCGCGACGGCATGAAGGTCGGCGACGGGGTGCTGTTCTACCACTCCAACACCAAAGTGCCGGGCATCGTGGGGATCGCCACCGTGGCCAGCGAGGCCTACCCGGACGATACCCAGTTCAACCCGAAGTCCGACTACTACGACCCCAAGGCCACCCGCGAAGAACCGCGCTGGATGCTGGTGGACGTGGCCTTCGAGCGCAAACTGCGCGACACCATTTCGCTGGACGAGATCAAGCTGCATGCCGATGCGCTGGGCGAGGGTTTCCCGCTCACCGCGCGCGGCAACCGCCTCTCGATCCTGCCGGTGACCGCAGCGCAGTGGAAGCTGCTGCTGTCGCTGGAAAAACACTGATCCCCCTTTCCCTCAAGAGTTTCCCGCCATGTCCGAAGCCAAGCGCCTGGCTGCCGAAAAAGCCCTGGAATACGTCGAAGACGGCATGATCGTCGGGGTCGGCACCGGCTCCACCGTTGCCTACTTCATCGACGGCCTGGCCCGCATCAAGCACCGTATCAAGGGCACCGTGTCCAGCTCGGAGCAGAGCACCGCCCAGCTGAAGTCGCATGGCATCGAAGTGATGGAGCTCAACCACACCGGCAACCTGTCGTTGTACGTGGACGGCGCCGACGAGTGCGACGGCAACAAGTGCCTGATCAAGGGCGGTGGCGCCGCGCTGACCCGCGAGAAGATCATCGCCGAGGCCAGCGAGCGCTTCGTGTGCATCATCGATCCGAGCAAGCAGGTGCCGGTGCTGGGCCGCTTCCCGCTGCCGGTGGAAGTGATCCCGATGGCACGCAGCCTGATCGCGCGCCGGATCATGGAAATGACCGGCGGCCAGCCGGCCTGGCGCGAAGGCGTGGTCACCGACAATGGCAACGCGATCCTGGACATCCACCACCTGCAGATCACCGACCCGGTCAAGCTCGAGCGCGAGCTCAACCAGCTGCCCGGCGTGGTCAGCGTGGGCCTGTTCGCCCGCCGCCCGGCCGACGTGGTGATCGTCGGCGGACAGCCGCCCAAGGTGTTCTGATTCCGTGGCCGGCCAGCGATGGCCGGCCTTTTTTCCTTCCGAGGTAGACCCGATGTCGCTGATCCGCCTGCTGCCACTGCTGCTCCTGATGTCCCTGACCGGCTGCGCCAGCACCGGGGCCCGTCACTGGGTGGAACTGGGCGGTGCCCGTTACCAGGTGGAACTGGCCACCGACGACGCCAGCCGCGCGCGCGGACTGATGTTCCGCGACCAGATGCCCGCCGACCACGGCATGCTGTTCCTGCATGAACGCCAGGAGCTGCAGGCGTACTGGATGAAGAACACCAAGATCGCGCTGGACATCCTGTACTTCGACGACCAGCGCCGACTGGTCAGCCAGCAGCGCGACGTGCCGCCGTGCTCGGCCGGCGACCGCTGCCCGCCCTATCCCAGCAGCGGCCCGGCCCGCTACGTGCTCGAACTCAACGCCGGTCAGGCGGAAAAGCTCGGTCTGAAGGACGGCACCGAGATCACCTTCGGTCCGGGCATCGCCGACCGTTGAATCCACGCCCTGCGTGCATGTCAGGCACGCCCGGTCTTTTCACGCCGGGCTGCTTGAAACCGGTCGCGTTTGTCGCCAGTCTGTAGCCATGCAGGGGCAGATGACATTGCCGACGTGGGATTCGCTGGCCGAGCTGGACGACGAGGCGTTGCCGCTGTTGCCCACCGCGCTGCTGATCGCCCGCGACGAATACCCCGACCTGGACCCCAAGGTCTACGACGCGTTGTTGCAGAGTCATGCCGACCACCTGCGCACCGAGGTGGACACCATCGAGCACTGGCCGCTGAAGATCGCCGCGGTCAACCGCCACCTGTTCGACGAGCTCGGCTACGGCGGCGACCACGGCGAGTATTACGACCCGCGCAACAGCTACCTCAACCAGGTGTTCGAACGCCGCCTGGGCAACCCGATCTCACTGGCGCTGGTGCAGATGGAAGTCGCGCGCCGGCTCGGCATTCCGCTGGACGGGGTGTCGTTCCCCGGGCATTTCCTGGTGCGGTTGCCGGTGGATGACGGCATGCTGGTGATGGACCCGTTCAACGGCGGACGCCCGCTGGATGTGGAAGAACTGCGCGAGCGAGCGCGTTCGCACCTCGGCGGGGAAACCCCGGACGACCATGTGCTGGCGCAGATCCTGGATGCGGCCCCGGCGCGCGCGATCCTGATGCGCATGCTGCGCAACCTGCATGGCGTGTACGTGGAACGCGGCGAATGGGACCGCGCAGCGCGCAGTGCGGACCGTCTGTTGAAGCTGGCCCCGGAACAGGACGATGCCCTGCGCGATCGCGGCCTGGCCTACCTGCACCTGGACTACCAGGCCGGCGCGCACCGCGATCTGGCCCTGTACCTGCAGCGCAACGGGCAGGCCACCGACGCGCAGTGGGTGCGCGAGCAACTGGTGGAGATCGGCGGACGGGCGCCGCGGTTGCATTGAGGGTTTCGGGTGCCTGGTTGCCGAGCGTGGCTCGGCACTACCACCGGGGGACCAGGACCTCGTACGGGTAGAGCCGAGCCATGCTCGGCTGCCTTCAATCGACTTCGACCATCTCGAAATCGTCCTTGGTCACGCCGCAATCCGGGCAGGTCCAGGTATCGGGGATGTCTTCCCAGCGGGTGCCCGGCGCGATGCCCTCGTCCGGCAAGCCCTCTTCTTCCCTGTACAGGAAGCCGCAGACAACGCACATCCAGGTGCGGAAAGTGGTGGCGGTGGCGTCGGTCATTGGATAATCACGGTTGGACAAGAACTGGCGATGGCCATTGTCCCACTCCCGTCGTGCTACCGGTAGCCACCGATGAATCCTGCTTCAGCCTCCACCGTACGCCCGCGTGGCGTCTACCTGATCACCCCTGACGAGCCCGACACTGCGCGGTTGCTGGCGCGCACCGCGCCGCTGCTCGCCGCGGGCGCGACCTGGCTGCAGTACCGCAACAAGACCGCCGACGCGGCGTTGAAACAGGCCCAGGCCACCGCCCTGCAGGCGCTGTGCGCCCAGCACCGGGTGCCCCTGATCATCAATGATGACCCGCTGCTGGCCCAAGCCGTGGACGCTGCCGGCGTGCACCTGGGCGGTACCGATGGCGACATCGGCGCCGCGCGTGGCCTGCTCGGGCCTACGGCCATCATCGGCGCATCCTGCTACGACCAGCTCGCCAATGCCGAACGGGCCGTGGCCGCCGGGGCCAGCTACGTGGCCTTCGGCGCGTTCTTCCCGACCACCACCAAGATCACCTCCAGCCGCGCCACCGTCGACCTGCTGCGGCAAAGCGCCGCACTGGGCGTACCGCGGGTGGCGATCGGCGGGCTGAGCCCGGACAATGTCGGTCCCCTCATCGAGGCCGGTGCCGATCTGGTCGCCGTGGTCAGCAGCGTGTTCGCCGCCGCCGATCCGGTCGCCACCCAGCGCGCCTTCCTCGCCCAGTTCCCGTAATACCCAGGACACCCCATGAACCACGACCAATCCCACGCCCTGTTCACCCGCGCCCGGAAGCTTCTGCCGGGCGGCGTCAACTCGCCGGTGCGCGCGTTCAAGTCGGTCGGGGGCGAGCCGTTCTTCGTGCAGCGGGCCGATGGCCCGTACCTGTACGACGTCGACGGCAACCGCTACATCGACTACGTCGGTTCGTGGGGCCCGATGATCGTCGGCCACAACCATGCCAGCGTGCGCCAGGCGGTCAAGCACGCGATCAACAACGGCCTGTCCTTCGGCGCGCCGTGCGAAGCCGAAGTGGTGATGGCTGATACCCTCACCCGGCTGATCCCGTCGTGCGAAATGGTGCGCATGGTCAACTCCGGCACCGAAGCGACGCTGTCGGCGATCCGCCTGGCGCGCGGCGCCACCGGCCGCAACCGCATCGTCAAGTTCGAAGGCTGCTACCACGGCCACGGCGACTCGTTCCTGGTCAAGGCCGGCAGCGGCATGCTGACCCTGGGCGTGCCGACCTCGCCGGGCGTGCCCGCGGGCCTGAGCGAACTCACGCTCACCCTGCCCTACAACGATTTCGACGCGGCCACCGCGCTGTTCGCCGAACAGGGCGAGCATATTGCCGGTCTGATCATCGAGCCGGTGGTTGGCAACGCCAACTGCATCCCGCCGCGCGAGGGCTACCTGCAGCACCTGCGCGCGCTGTGCACGCAGTACGGCGCACTGCTGATCTTCGACGAGGTGATGACCGGTTTCCGCGTCGCCCTCGGCGGCGCGCAGGCGTACTACGGCATCACCCCGGACCTGAGCACCTTCGGCAAGATCATCGGCGGCGGCATGCCGGTGGGCGCCTACGGTGGCCGCGCCGACCTGATGTCGCAGATCGCCCCGGCCGGCCCGATCTACCAGGCCGGTACGCTCAGTGGCAATCCGGTGGCGATGGCAGCCGGTCTGGCGATGCTGGAGCTGGTGCAGGCGCCGGGTTTCCACGACCGCCTTAGCGCCGCCAGCGCGCGCCTGTGCGCCGGACTGGAAGCGGCTGCCGCCGAGGCCGGCGTGGCCGTGACCACCAACCAGGTCGGTGGCATGTTCGGGCTGTTCTTCACCGACCAGAAGGTGGAAACCTATGCGCAGGCCACGTCCTGCGACATCAGCGCGTTCAACACCTTCTTCCACGCGATGCTCGAGCGCGGCGTGTTCCTGGCGCCGTCGGCGTACGAGGCCGGCTTCATGTCCAGCGCGCACGATGACAGCGTGATCGACGCAACCCTCGACGCGGCACGCGAAGCGTTCAAGGCAGTCAACGGCTGACCGCGTAGAGCCACGCCATGCGTGGCTGCTGTTCGAGCGGGATCGAACATTGCGTGCAGCCACCCATGGGGTGGCTCTACCCGGGCAATCCGAACACCGTAGAGCCACGCCATGCGTGGCTGCTCTTCGAGCGGGATCGAACATTGCGTGCAGCCACCCATGGGGTGGCTCTACCCGCGCGATCCGACCACCGTAGAGCCACGCCGTGCGTGGCTGCTGTTCGAGCCGGATCAAACATTGCGTGCAGCCACCCATCGGGTGGCTCTACCCGGGCAATCCGAACACCGTAGAGCCACGCCATGCGTGGCTGCTGTTCGAGCGGGATCAAACATTGCGTGCAGCCACCCATGGGGTGGCTCTACCCGGGCGATCCAACCACCGTAGAGCCACGCCATGCGTGGCTGCTGTTCGATCAGGCATTGCGTGCAGCCACCCATGGGGTGGCTCTACCCGCGCGATCCAACCACCGTAGAGCCACGCCGTGCGTGGCTGCTGTTCGATCAGGCATTGCGTGCAGCCACCATGGGGTGGCTCTACCCGGGCGATCCGACCACCGTAGAGCCACGCCATGCGTGGCTGCTGTTCGATCAGAGCTTGCGTGCAGCCGCAGGACGGCAGCCACGCCTCAACCGAAAACGAATCGGCCCTTCATCATCGCGAAGTGGCCCGGGAACGAGCAGAAGAACGTGTAGTCGCCGCCCTTGGCCAGCTTGGCCGTGGCGAAGGTGATGCTGGTGCTCTGGCCGCCACCGATCACCGGCGTATGTGCAAGGACGCGTACATCGCCCTTGGGCAGGTAGCTGTCGGCCAGGGTCATGCGCATGCCGGCCATCGCCACGGGCTGATAGTCCGCGCTGCGGGTCAGCACCCAGTTGTGGCCCATCGCGGTGGCTGCCAGCTTGCCGGTGTGGCGCAGGGTCAGCTTCACCTGCGTGCAGTCCGCGCCAACCTTGATCTCCTTCTGGCTGTAGCTCATCTGGTCGGTGCTGTCGATGTTGACCGCGCACACGCGGGCATGGGCAGCCGGGGCCAGCATCAGGCCGGCGAGCAACACGGGGGCAAGCAGTTTCACGGCGATCTCCAACAATCAGTCCGGAGATTCTAGACAGCCGCCTCGCCGCCCACCTGCGACGCGATGTCGCAGCGCGTGCCGCAAGTAGGTTACGGTCAGCACTGGACCTGGACGAACGTTGCCGATGCCGGTTGCCGTGGACTGCCTGCTGCTGGATTTCGATGGTGTGCTGGTGCGCCATGCGCGTCACCTGCGCGTGCGTCACCTTGCCGCCAGCACCGGCCGCAGCGCCGCACTGGTGCAGGCGGCGTTGTTCGACAGTGGGCTGGAGCAACAGCATGATGCCGGGCTGGACAGTGCGCTCTATCTGCTGCAACTGGGTGCTGCATTGGGTACCACGGTGAGCGTCGCGCAATGGCAGGACGCACGCATTGCCGCGTCGCCGCCGCAGGCCGGCGTGATCGAACGCATCGAGCGCATCGCGCGCGACCTGCCGATCGCCATCCTGACCAACAACGGCGCGCTCATGGTTCCGACCATCCCGCGCATCCTCCCCACCCTCGCCGAGGCCTTGCAAGGGCGCATCCTGTGCAGCGGCGCACTCGGTGCACGCAAACCGGACCCGGCCGTGTTCGCCCAGGCCATGGTGCGGATTGGCGCACGCCCCGGGCGCACGCTGTTCATCGATGACCTGTTCGTCAACGTGCGCGGTGCGCGGCAGGCAGGACTGCACGCGGAAACGGCGACCGACAGCCGCAGCATCGGTAAGGTGTTGAAGCGCTACGGCCTGGCGTAGAACCTATCGTTGGTCGGCTGCGTTTACCCCAGGACAACGGCAGCCGACCAACGGTCGGCTCTACCGTGAGGCGATGAAGGAGGCGATCGCGGCGCGCAGCCGCTTGAGGCCCTCGGCGATTTCTTCATCGGTGATGTTCAGCGCCGGCACGAAGCGCAGTACATCCGGACCGGCCTGCAGGGTCAGCAGGCCATGGTCGGCGGCGTGGTCCAGGATCGCGCCGGCCTGGCCGGCGAAATCCCTGTCCAGCACCGCGCCCAGCATCAGGCCGCGGCCACGGACCTGGCTGAACACCTTGAACTCGTCGTTGATCCTGTCCAGTCCATCGCGCAGCGCCTGCGACTGGCGGCTGACGTTGTGGGCGATCTCCGGCGAGGACAGCTTGCGCAGCGCCACGCGCGCCACTGCGGCGGCCAGCGGGTTGCCGCCGAAGGTGGTGCCGTGCGCGCCGAACTGCATCACCTCGGCCACCTTGGGGCCGGCCAGCATCGCGCCGATCGGGAAACCGCCGCCGAGGGCCTTGGCCAGGGTCACGATGTCCGGTTTGATGTTGTCCTGCCAGTGCGCGAACAGGGTGCCGGTGCGGCCCATGCCGGCCTGGATCTCGTCGAGCACCATCAGCGCATTGTGCTGGTCGCACAGGTCGCGGATGCGCTGCATGAAACCGGGCTTGGTCGGCATAACGCCGCCCTCGCCCTGGATCGGCTCGAGCATGACCGCGGCCACGTCGCCGGCGGCCATCGCGGTTTCCAGCTGCACCTCGTCGTTGAAATCGACGTAGCGGAAGCCACCGGGCAGCGGCTCGTAGCCCTCCTGGTACTTGGGCTGGGCGGTGGCGGTTACCGCCGCCAGCGTGCGGCCGTGGAAGCTGCCGCGGAAGGTCACGATCACCCGCTGGTGGGCCGGACGGCCCTGCGAAGAGGCCCACTTGCGCACCAGCTTGATCGCCACTTCATTGGCTTCGGCGCCGGAGTTGCACAGGAACACCCGCTCGGCGAAGCGCGAGGAAGTGACCAGTTCTTCGGCCAGGCGCAGCGGCGGCTCGCTGTAGAACACGTTGCTGGTGTGCCACAGCTTGCCGGCCTGCTCGATCAGCGCGGCGGTCAGGTCCGGGTCGTTGTGGCCCAGGCCGCACACCGCGATACCGGCGGCCAGGTCGATGAATTCACGGCCCTGGGTGTCCCAGACGCGCGCGCCCTGGCCGCGTTCGAGCACCACCTGGCGCGGTTTGTAGACCGGCAGGTAGTAATGCGACAGGGACAGGAGCGGATCGGTGGCGGCGGCGGTCATGGCAGTCAGGGTGGTCAGGGAAGGCCCATTCTCGCGCTTCCACCGGCTGGGGCACAATGCGCCCATGCGACCGTTCAGTGCCCCCCAGCTCAATCCCGCCACCGAGACCGGCTGGCGCCGGACCTGGTTCGACATCATCTACCGCCACGACACCCGGCCCTCGCGCAATTTCGACCTGCTGCTGGTCTACGCGATCATCGCCAGCGTGCTGGTGGTGATGTTCGACAGCGTGCAGCGCTTCCATATCGCCCACGCGGACTGGCTCTACGTGGTCGAATGGGGCTTCACCATCCTGTTCACCGCCGAGTACCTGCTGCGCCTGGCGGTGGTCAAACGCCCGCTGCGCTACGCCTTCAGCGTGTGGGGCATCATCGACCTGGCCTCGATCCTGCCCACCTACCTGTCCCTGTTCATTCCCGGCGCGCAGAGCCTGCTGGTGGTGCGCGCGCTGCGCATCCTGCGCGTGTTCCGCATCCTCAAGCTGACCCGCTACATCGAAGAAAGCGGCGTGCTGATGGAATCGCTGTGGCGCAGCCGGCGCAAGGTGCTGCTGTTCCTGTTCACGGTGGTCACCATCACGATCATCGCCGGCACCCTGATGTACGTGATCGAAGGCCCCAACCACGGTTTCACCAGCATTCCCAGCAGCATGTACTGGGCGGTGGTGACGATGGCCACGGTGGGCTTTGGCGACATCGTGCCGCAGACCGTGTTGGGACGCTTCGTCACCTCGGTGCTGATCCTGATCGGCTACAGCATCATCGCCGTGCCCACCGGGATCTACACCGCCGAACTGGCCAGCACCATGCGCGATGCCGAGCACGCCGCACGGCGCGATGCACGCGGCTGCCCGCACTGTGGGCTGGAAGGCCACGAGCCCGATGCGCTGCATTGCCGCCATTGCGGCGGGAAACTGCCACCGGTGTTCAACGCCTGAGCCCTGCAGGCCGGCGCGCGGCGCGGCGTTCGCCGACCCGCCGCGTTGACGCTGTCGTTGCCGACAGCGCCTTGTTGCGGCGCCCTAGCGCGACAGCTGGTTGCTGGCGTCGACCAGATCGTTGTAGCTGTCGGTCACCGCTTCGGCCGAACCCTGCGGGTTGCCGATACGGCCCCCACCCTGCATCAGCAACTGCTCGCTGCGGGTCAGCGGCTTGTTTTCCTGCAGGCGGTCCACGCGACGCCCTGCATCACGGGCCAGCCCATCGGCAGCGCGCTCCAGGTGGCCCCACATCGCATCGCCCTTGCCGATCTTGTCGTCCTGGGCCTGCTTCAGCAGGGCCTGGAAGGCGGCCAGCTGGGTGCGGGCCACGGCCAGGTCCGGCGTCTCGGCCGTCAGCAGCGCCACCAGCTGCTTGGCATCACCCACGATCCGGAGCTGGTAGTACGACGCGGAGCGCCCTTCGGCCGCCTCGATCTCCTTCAGCTGGGCGTGACGGCGCTCGTCCTCGCGCTTCTCCAGCGCGGCGTCCAGCGCATCGCTGGCATCGAAGAAGACCATGTAGGCCTGCATCAGCGGGCCGTGCTGGGCGCGCATACCGGCGTGGTCGTCACGCAGATAGTCCTCGCGGGTGTAGTAACGGTCGGTCTGTTCGATCAGCGCGTACAGATCAACGAAGCGCTGCTGATAGGCGCGTGCAGGCGGGTCGAGTGCCGCATCGGCCGGGGTCATCGCCAGCGCCGCCACCATCGGTTCATTGCACAGTGCGACGCGGTGCGACAGCACCATGCCCGGCCCGCGCACGTGCGTCTCCTTGCCGGTCGGGCCGGCCTTCGGATCCTGCATCCAGCCGGTGTACTGCTGGAAGCCTTCGTGAATCGGCTGCTCCACGGCGTTGAAACACGCGACGTAGGCATTCACCTTTTCAACGCCTTCGGTATCGACGGCATGCGAGGGGCCTTTGCTGCAGGCGCCGAGCAGGCCGATGACGGCAATGGCTGCGACAAGCGATGCACTTCGTTTGCGATGGGACATTCAACAGACCAGACAAAAGGCGGCACGCACAGTAGCAGCTGTGCGTGGAGCTTTTGTCGACGCCCTCGCCCTGCAACGCTGCCGCAGGCTCACGCCAGGAACAGATCCGGCAGCAGCGCGCGTGATGGGTCCACCGCGTAGACGCTCCAGCTCGGTGATGCGGGGCCGTGCCGATGCGACGAGCGGCGGTCGTGGATCCGTGCCCCGCCGCAGCGCGACAGGTTCAGCGCGAACCCCGGATCCGGCTCAGTCGATTGCTGGCGGCGACCAGGTCGTTGTAGCTGGCGTTGAGTTCCTCGGCCGACCCCTGCGGATTGCCGATCCGGCCACCGCGCTGCATCAACATCTTCTCGCTTTGGGTGAGTGGCTTGTTGGCCTGCAGGCGTTCGACGCGACGGCCCGCGTCACGGGCGAGCACATCGGCGGCGCGCTCAAGGTATCCCCACATGGCATCCCCCTGACCGACCCTGTCCGCCTGGGCCTGCTTCAGCAGCGCCTGGAAGTCGGCCAGACGGGCACGCGCGAGCGCCAAATCCGGGGACTGGCCGCCCAACTGGGTCACCAGCTGCTTGCCATCGCCGAGGATTTTCAGCTGGTAGTAGGCGGCAGAGCGCCCTTGTTCCGCTTCGATGTCGTCCAGCTGCGCCTGACGGCGCTCATCTTCCCGCGCATCCAACGCCGCGTTCAGGACGGTGCTGGCCTGAAAGAACGCCGCGTACGCCTGCATCAAAGGGCCATGCTGGTTGCGTACGCCGGCGCGATCATCCCGCAGATAGTCTTCGCGCGTGTAGTAGCGGTCTACCTGCTCGATCAACGCGTGTAGTTCAAGGAAGCGCTGCTGGTACGCCCGGGCGACGGGATCCAGCGCGACATCCGCAGGCACCATGGCCAGGGCGGCGACAATCGGATCCTCGCATCGGTCCACGTTGTGTGACAGGGGCACGCCAGGGCCGCGCATCCCCTTCTCGGTTCCTGCAGGACCGGCCTCCGGATCTTTCATCCAGCTGATGTAACGGAGATACCCTTCGCGGACAGGACCCTCCACCGCGTTGAAACACGCGATGTAGGCGTTGGTTTTCTCGATGCTCTGGGCGCTGGGCATGCCGGGAGCGCCCTTGCTGCAGGCGCCGAGCAGGCTGACGAGGGCAACGACGGCAGCCAGGGACAGGTGATGATTTCGGCGGGACATACGGCGGCACACACGGGAGGGGGCGTGCACGGT
>NZ_DAMAGC010000002.1:52971-79195 GCF_031995405.1 Stenotrophomonas sp.
ACTGTGCGTGCGATGGCTGCCGATCCCGGCGGGTGCTGACGCTATTGTCCGATCAATCCAGGAACAGATCCGGCAGCAGCGGGCGCGACGGATCCACCGCGTAGCCGCTCAGATCGGTGATGCCCGCCTGCGCCAGCACCTCGTCATCGAGCAGGAACTGCCCGCTGAAACCGGCCGCCTCACGGGTCAGCACCGCATGCGCGGCATCGGCCAGAATCTGCGGCGTGCGGCAGCCGTTGATGTCCACGCCGGGAATCATGTTGACCGCATCGGTGGCGATGATCGTGCGTGGCCACAACGCGTTGACCGCTACGCCCTGCGGCCCGAACTCGGCGGCCAGGCCCAGGGTGACAAAGCTCATGCCCATCTTGGCCAGCGTATAGCCGGTATGCGGGCCCCACCATTTCGGGTCCAGGCTTGGCGGCGGCGCCAGGGTGAGGATGTGCGGGTTGGGTGCCTGCAGCAGGTACGGCAGGCAGGCCTGCGCGCACAGGAAGCTGCCGCGCGAGTTGACCTGCTGCATCAGGTCGAAGCGTTTCATCGGCGTGTCCAGCGTGCCGCGCAGCCAGATCGCGCTGGCGTTGTTGACCAGGATGTCGATGCCGCCGAACGTGTCCACGGTCGCGGCCACCGCCGCGCGCACCTGGTCCTCCTCGCGGATGTCGCACTTGAGCGCCAGGCCCTGACCACCGGCAGCGGTGACCGCCTCGACGGCGCTGTGGATGGTGCCGGGCAACTTCGGATTGGGCACCGCCGACTTGGCCGCGATGGCGACGTTGGCGCCGTCGCGCGCCGCACGCAGCGCGATGGCCAGGCCGATGCCGCGCGAGGCGCCGGTGATGAAGAGGGTCTTGCCTTGCAGACTGGCCACGTCCGTTGCTCCTGCGCGATCGTTGATTGGGCAGTATGCCGCGCCTACGCAGAATTCACCGCCCCTTGACGATAGTGGCCTCCGGTTACCGCTGCGAGGTACTTGCCATGCGCCGTTCCCGTTGCCTGCTGCCTGCCCTTGGCCTGCTCCTGATCACCACTGCGTGCCAGGGCGATCCTTCCGCTCCTGCCCCGAGCACGCCCGACGGCGCGACCGCCGCCACCTCGAAGCCCCCCGCCGACGGCACGTGGCGCTGGAGCCACGCGGTGGTGTGGAGCGGCGATCTGAACAGCTGCCGCCAGGGCGAGGCTGCCGCGACCCGCGACTGCCTGATCAAGGCAATGCAGGCCGGTGGCGCCAGTGCCGACGCAGTGCGTGCTGCCGAGCAGCTGTCCAGCGGCGGCGAACTGGCCTTCGTCACCGCCTGGCATGAACACGACGGCATCGGCGTGGCCACGGTGGCCTATCCGTTCCGCGCCAACACCAATGAAGGCACGCGTCTGATCGACGCGGGCGGCAGGCGCATCGATGTGGACACCGTGCAATGGGACGATGCCTTGCGTGCCGATGCCGGCGTGCAGGCGCTGTTGCAGGCGCATCCGCAGGCGACGCCGTTCGCACCGGCGCAGGCCGCTGGCAGCATGCCGCTGGACGGCGGCGGCGTCCGTCTGCTGTATCGCACGCCGCTGCGTGACTGCCACGCCTGCGCCAACGCAGGGCAATTGCAGATCGGCTATGACTTCGATGCCAAGCGGAATTTCGTCGGTCAACAGGTGGTGCCGGTGACGCCGTGAGCTGGCGTCACCCCATGTAGGCGCCTACCTGCCGCCGCAGCAGATGCGGCGCGATCCACCGGTGCACCGGCGCGACCGGCAGCATGTACAGCCGGCCGAACGCATTGTGCGTGTGCACCACCGTGGCGATCTCCAGCAGATCGCCACGCCACTGCAGCGCCAGCTGCACGCGCAGATGACGGTCGTCATCTTCCAGCACGATCGCATCGGGCGTGCATTGCTGCACGGTGAAGATGCCCAGGCGCTCACCCGGCCGTGGATCAACGCTGTCCTGCACCGCGCGCAGCGGGCCCAGGTCCTTCATGCCGAGCAGGCGCATGCCGCCGTTGCGCAGGGCCATCAGCCCATCGAACCAGCCCGGCACCGTCGCGGCCATGTCCCGGTAGGCCTGCAGCGCCGAACGTCCCGCGCGCGGCGCCACCGCCTGGCAGGCGTGTACGAAGTCGGCGCCGGGCAGCTGCGCATGCAACACGTTGCCGGCGTCCACCGCCACCACGTTGACCACCGGCACCCTCACGGCTTGGGGCCCTGCCCCTCGTTGTCTTCCCAGTGCAGGATCTTGCGCGTCACGAAGCGGTACACCGGCTTGCCGGTGCGGAACCACAGATCGCGCACCCACGAGGTGCGCTTGAGCAGGCGCTTCTCGACCGGAGTGAGCTGTTCGCGACAGTACATGCGCTTGTGCTTGAGCAGGTGCCGCAGGTCTTCCCGCGCCAGCAGGCGCATCCAGCGCGAGCGGGGATTGCCGATCACCGCCAGCTGGAAATCGATCAGGGCCGGCGAGCCGTCCTCGCGCACCAGCCAGTTGGCTTCCTTGGCCAGGTCGTTGTGCGCGATGCCGTGACGGTGCACGCGCTGCAGCAGCCGGCGCGCGGCACGGAAGTAGGCCAGGTCGCCGCGCGGTGGGCGCTGGTACATCGCGTCGCCGGCCATGAAACTGCGGTCCAGCCAGCGTCCGTTCCAGGCCAGCAGCGCCGGGGTGTCGGCCATGCCGTCCAGGTGCGCCAGCGCGCGCGCTTCGCGCCGGGCCAGCCACCACGCCGGCAGCCGCAGCCACCATGGGGTGGCGTCCAGGTCGCGGCGGACGAAGCGATGGCCGTCCTGCTCGATCAGCAGGATGCGGCCGAAGCTGTCGGCCTTGAGGGCGTGCGGGGCGGGATCGGGGGCGCGGTTCATCGCGCCATTCTAGGCGCGTGATCGCCTGCGATCACTGCAGATGTCCGACATTGACCGGCCTTGGCCGGCAGTCAGTCACCTTCACACCCCTATAATCGGGCGATGGACTCGTCATGGATCGATGCCACGCTTGCGTGGATCTCAGCTCACCCCGTGCTTGCCGGTGCGGTCATCTTCCTCATTGCCTTCTGCGATGCGGTCATCGTGCTGGGCGCGATCGTGCCGGCGTTGCCGCTGCTGTTCGCGGTGGGCGTGTTCATCGGCCTCGGCCAGATTTCCGGTCCGTATGCGGTGGCGTGCGCGGCGCTGGGCGCCTTCGCGGGCGATGGCCTGAGTTACTGGGTGGGACGACGCTGGGGCGACCGCCTGCGGGGTTTCTGGCCGTTCAGCAAGTACCCGCAGCTGCTCGACCGTGGTGAAACGATGTTCCGCCGCAACGCCTTCAAGAGCATCCTGGTGGCACGCTATGTCGGCGCGATCCGTCCGTTCGTACCGGCCATCGCCGGCATGATGAACATGCCGATGTCGCGCTACATCCAGGCCAGTGGCATCGCCAGTCTGTCGTGGGCGGTGTTGTTCCTGGCCCCGGGCTGGGTGCTGGGCGAGGCCTACGACGCGGTCGCGGCGGTCGCCGGTCGTCTGGTGATGGTGCTCGGCCTGGTGGCGGTGGTGATGGGCGCGGTCTGGGCGATCGTGCTGTACAGCTATCGCTGGTCGGCCTCGCGCATGGACAGCTGGCTGGCCACGCTGCTGCGCTGGTCGCAGCGCCATCCCACCCTGGGCCGCTACTCGGTGTCGGTGTTCGATCCGCAGCGGCGTGAATCGGTGCCGCTGGCGATGCTGGCCTTGATGCTGCTGTTGCTCGGCTGGTGCTGGTTCGCGCTGTTGATGGCGGTGGTCGCCCACGGCGAACCGCTCCGCCTGGACCTGGCCGTGCACGACGCCATGCTGGCGCTGCGCAACCCGTTGGCCGACTACCCGATGGCCGCACTGGCCTCGCTCGGTGCGTGGCAGGTACTGCTGCCGGCCACCGTCGCCGGCATGGGGTATCTGGTCTGGCGCCGACGCTGGATGGCCGCCGCGCATTGGCTGGCCGCACTCGCCTTCGGCCTGGCGCTGTGCAAACTGCTCGGCGCCACCGTGCACGTGGTGCGCCCGCCCGACGCAAGCAGCGGCTTCGGCTTCCCGTCGGTGTCGGTGACCATGGCCACCATCACCTTCGGTTTCTTCGCGGTGCTGATCGCGCGCGAGCTGCCCGGGCGCACGCGCGTGTGGCCGTACCTGCTGTCGGGCATCATCGTCAGCCTGATCGGCTTCGCGCGTATCTATCTGGGCGCGCATTGGCTGAGCGATGTGATCGGCGGCATGCTGTTCGGCATCTTCTGGCTGCTGGTGCTGGGCATCGCATATCGCCGCCGCTTCAACCGGTCCTTCTGGGTCAAGCCGGTGGCGTGGCTGTTCTACGGCGTCTTCGCGATCAGCGCGCTGTGGTATGCGCCGCGCAACATCCCGCTCAAGCTCGCCCGCTTCGAACCGGCGCAGCCGGCGCCGGTGGACCTGGCCTCCACGGCCTGGTGGCAGGACGACTGGACGCAGCTGCCGTCGCGCCGCAACGAGTTCGACGATGACCAGCGCTGGCCGCTGGACGTGCAGGTGGCCGGGCCGCTGGCGCCGCTGCAGCAGCGCCTGGAGCGCCAGGGCTGGCGCGTGCAGCCGCAGGCCGGCTGGCAACAGGCCCTGCTGATGCTGGACAAATCGGCCAGGCCGGAAGAAGTGCCGGTGCTGCCGGCGACGCTGGATACCCAGGTCGAATCGCTGCTGATGCTGCGCGCGGGCAATGCGCCCAACGAGATCTTCGCGTTGCGGCTGTGGCCGGCGCCGGCGCGCCTGCAGCCGGGCGATGCGCCGTTGTGGCTGGGCAGCGCGCAGACGCTGCACTACCAGCAGCATTTCCATCTGATCGGGATGTGGCGCCCGCTGCGCGGCATCGACCCATCGTTGAACGCGGTGCGCGAGGCGCTCGATGGCCTGCCCCAGCAGGTGGACACGCATCCGGAAACACAGATGCCGGTGTTGCGGGTGCGCACGCCGGCGGCGGAGTGATCCAAGCGCCGGCGGCGGGCCTTCGCGCCGGCTGCAGGCTTTCGCGCCGATAGGCACGGCGAACGCAGGCGCGCAGCCGGCGGCGCCTTCGTTCGCCGGTCAGGCCATCCATGAACGTTGCGCAGGTCTCGACGGCCGATCGGGATGCGCCCCTGGCGCCAGGCCTGCATGGAGAACGTTGCTCGGCGCTTACGGCATCCAGCCCAGCAGATCTTCCAGGCGCTGGTGCGGGTCATCGTGCTGCAGCAACTGCAGCCGCTGCGGTTCATCCAGCGGCTGCAGTTCGGCCAGCCGCCAGCCCACCCAGGCGGCCTGTTCCAGCTGCGCCGGATGGGTGGGTGCGAAGGCGGTGCCGGCCTGCTCGATGATGTGGCCCAGCACCGTGGCCAGCAGCGCGTGCTCGGGCCGCAGTTCGTCGTCGTGGTCGGGCGTACTCCATGCCACGTCGGCCAGGATCAGGCCGTTGTCGCGCACCCGCGTGCGCAGCACATGGAAGCGGCGCTGGCCCCGCAGGCGCAGCACCAGCACGCCATCGGGGCCGACATCGAAGTCCTCGATCCGCGCCTCCACGCCGTAAGCCGCCGGCGACGCCGGTCGCCCTACCTCCTCACCGTCCAGGATCAGGCAGATGCCGAACGTGGACTCCTGCCGGCTGCATTCGCGCAGCATGTCCAGGTAACGCCGCTCGAACACGCGCAGGCCCAGCCGTGCGCCTGGCAGCAGCACCGCGTGCAGGGGAAATAGGGGCAGCGAAACGGTTTCGGTCATGGCGTGCCCCGGCTCATCCCTGCTGCAGCTGCGCCAGGAAGCGGCGCGGCGCACCGTCGAAACCGCCGTTGGACATGAACACCACGTGGTCGCCGGGCTGGGCGATGTCGCCCAGTTGCGCCAGCAGCGCATCGGTATCGGGCACCGCATGGGCCTGGCCACGTACGGCGGCGATCACCCCGGCCGCATCCCAGGCCAGCTCCGGGCGGTGCAGGAACACCACCGCATCGGCCAATGCCAGCGACGGCGCCAGCGCCTGCGCGTGGGCGCCGAGCCGCATCGAGTTGCTGCGCGGCTCCATCGCCACCACGATCCGCGCATCGCCGACCTTCGCGCGAAGGCCTTCCAGCGTGGTGTGGATGGCGGTGGGGTGATGGGCGAAATCGTCGTAGACGGTGATGTCGCGCGCCTGCCCGATCACTTCCAGACGGCGCTTGACGCTGCGGAAGCGCGCCAGCGCGGGGATCACCGTGGCCAGCTCCACACCGACCGCATGCGCGGCCGCCAGCGCGGCCAGGCCGTTGAGTACGTTGTGCCGGCCCAGCAACGGCCACTGCACCTGCCCCACGCGTCGTCCGCGATGGTGCACCACGAAGGCACTGCCATCGGCGTTGATCAGCTCGGCATGCCATTCCAGCGACGCATCGAAACCGAAGCGCTCCACCGGGGTCCAGCAGCCCATCGCCAGCACCTCCGCCAGGTAAGCGTCTTCGCCGTTGACGATCAGGCGCCCACGCGCGGGCACGGTGCGGATCAGATGATGGAACTGGCGCTGGATCGCGGCCACGTCCGGGAAGATATCGGCGTGGTCGTATTCGAGGTTGTTGAGGATCGCCACCAGCGGCCGGTAGTGCACGAACTTGCTGCGCTTGTCGAAGAAGGCGGTGTCGTACTCGTCGGCTTCGACCACGAACTCGCGGCCCCGCCCCACCCGCGCCGACACGCCGAAGTCTTCGGCCACCCCGCCGATCAGGAAGCCCGGCTCGCGCCCGGCGGCCTGCAGCAGCCAGGTCAGGATGGTGGTGGTGGTGGTCTTGCCGTGGGTACCGGCAACCGCCAGCGTGTCGCGGCCCGGCAGCACCTGTTCGGACAGCCACTGCGCGCCGGAAACATAGTGCTGGCCGGCGTCCAGCACCGCTTCCACCGCCGGGTTGCCGCGCGACAGCGCATTGCCGACGATCACCGCATCGCAGTCGCCAGCAACGCTGTCGGCCCGGTAGCCCGGGTCCAGGGCGATGCCCAGCTGCTCCAGCTGGGTGGACATCGGCGGATAGATCGCCTGATCGCTGCCACGGACCGTATGGCCCAGTTCCCGCGCCAGCGCGGCCACGCCGCCCATGAAGGTGCCGGCAATACCAAGGATATGAATCTTGCTCATGCGTTGGATTGTCGCCGATCCCCTGTGTCGTAAGCCATGGGCGGCAGACAATTGCGCGTGCGTGCGCCAGAAAACAGTCGCCGGGTGTCGGGGAATCCCCGATAGCGATGTACTGTGAAGACGGACACAATTGAATCGGCCAGCCTCAGCACCCCATTGGTCCTACTCCCCAAGAGGCCATCCCCAGGGGAGCTCATGCTGCGGGGCTCTGAGCAAGCCCGTTCGCTGGCACCTCCACACCGCACGCCTGGCCCCTTCGGGGGCCGGGCGTGTGCGTTCGTGGGCCAGGCAGGCGCCGCGCGTGCGGCGCCGGGTGACTCAGCCGTGGATCGCCGCGCGGATGCGCGCTTCCACCGCATCCAGCTCGCCGACGCCATCGACGCGGGCCAACGTGCCGCGGCCGGCGTAGAAGTCGACCACCGGGGCGGTCTGGTCGTTGTAGACCTGCAGGCGCTGACGCACCGATTCGGGATTGTCGTCGGCGCGGCCCTGCTCGGCGGCACGGCCGGCGATGCGCTCGACCAGCAGTTCGGTCGGCACGTCCAGCTGCACCACCGCATCCAGCGGCTGGCCGATCTTGGCCAGCAGGGTGTCCAGCGCGTTGGCCTGGGCCACGTTGCGCGGGTAACCATCGAGGATGAAGCCGTTGGCTACGTCGGCCTGGCCCAAGCGCGATTCGAGCATGCCCAGCAGGATGTCGTCGGACACCAGGTTGCCGGCGTCCATCACCGCCTTGGCCTGCTTGCCCAGCTCGGTGCCTGCGGCCACTTCGGCACGCAGCAGGTCGCCGGTGGAAATGTGCGCAATCGACAGGTGTTCCTTCAGGCGCGTCGCCTGTGTCCCCTTGCCCGAACCGGGCGGTCCCAACAGAACCAATCGCATCAACCTGACTCCAACTTGGTAAGAAAATGGAAGGGCGCGCGCCCCGGGATTGTCCACAATCACGCTGCACCGCAATACGCGCACTTTACCCCATACCGGTAATGTCTCTGCAATGTCCTTCCCCCAGACCAAGGTCGACCCATGTCCAAAGGTACCCTGCTCTACGCCCAGTCAGGCGGCGTCACCGCCGTCATCAACGCCACTGCCTCTGCGGTCATCAGCACCGCACGGGCCAAGGGAATCAAGGTCTTGGCCGCGCGCAACGGCATCCTCGGCGCGCTCCGCGAGGAGCTGATCGATACCACCAGGGAGTCGGCGGCGGCGATCGCCGCGCTGGCCCATACCCCCGGCGGGGCGTTCGGCTCGTGCCGCTACAAGCTCAAGTCGATCGAAGCCGACCGGGCCCGGTATGAGCGCCTGCTGGAGGTGCTGCGCGCCCATGACGTGCGCTGGTTCCTCTATAACGGCGGCAACGATTCGGCCGACACCGCGTGGAAGGTGTCCCAGCTGGCCAAAGCCTTCGATTACGACCTGACCTGCATCGGCGTGCCCAAGACCATCGACAACGACCTGGCCGTGACCGATACCTGCCCCGGCTTCGGTTCGGCGGCCAAATACACGGCCGTATCGGTACGCGAAGCGGCGCTGGACGTGGCGGCGATGGCCGAGACCTCGACCAAGGTGTTCGTCTACGAGGCGATGGGCCGCCATGCCGGTTGGCTGGCCGCCGCGGCCGGGCTGGCTGGCGAGGGACCCGATGACGCTCCGCATATCATCCTGCTGCCCGAGCGTGCCTACGACGAGGCTGCGTTCCTGGCCAAGGTCAAGCAGGTGGTCGAACGCGTGGGGCATTGCGTGGTGGTGGCCTCCGAAGGCATCCAGACCGCCGACGGCCGCTTCGTCGCCGATGCCGGCGGCGGCAAGGATTCCTTCGGGCATACCCAGCTCGGCGGCGTCGCCTCGCAGCTGGCCGCGCGGGTCAAGGATGCGTTGGGCTACAAGGTGCATTGGACCCTGCCCGACTATCTGCAGCGCTCGGCCCGGCATATCGCCTCGAAGACCGATTGGGAGCAGGCGCAGGCCGTGGGCAAGGCCGCAGTGCAGTTCGCGCTGAAGGGCCAGAACGCGGTGATGCCGGTGATCGTGCGCGGCAGCGACAAGCCGTACCGCTGGAAGATCGAGGCCGCGCCCCTGCACAAGGTGGCCAACCACGAGAAGAAGATGCCGGCCGGCTTCATCCGCAAGGACGGCTTCGGCATCACCGCCAAGGCGCGCGCTTACCTGTCGCCGCTGATCAAGGGCGAGGCGCCGCTGCCCTACGGCGCCGACGGCCTGCCCAAATACGTCACCCTGAAGAACGTGGCGGTGAAGAAGAAACTGCCTGCGTTCGAGGCGTAAACCGCTGCAGCACTGACGGCGGCCGGTTGGCTCCAGCGGGCGATCCCGGGGAGCCGGCCAGCGGCCGGCACGACCTCACGCGGGCCGCTCAGTTGCAGGCCTTGCCCTCTACCTTCATCTGCGCGGCGAACATCGGCACCTGCGCGATCTTGCCGGCCGCCGCCTGTTTTTTGGCCTCTTCCAGGTAGATCCGCGACTGGCCCTGGCCATCCAGTTCGGGCTTCTGCGCGACCGGCAGACGCCACACCCGCACCACCGCCTGCTGCGCGGGGCACGCGGCGCTGGGCACGCGGATCACATCATTGAGCTTCCAGCCCTTGGCCTCGCTGGGCTGGGCCTTGTCGAAATCGACGAAGCGCGCGCGCGGCTGGCACTGCTCGCTGGTGCGCACCACGGCGAATGTGTAGGGCTGCGCGGCATCGGCAGTGAACATGCCCTCCAGCCGCGCACAGGCCTCGGGAATCTGGCGCAGCGTGTGCGCCGCGCCCACCGCCTGCGGCGCACCGGTGGCGCGTTGCAGCTCGGGGGTTTCGGCGGCGCTGGCCGCGATGGCGGGCAGCAGCGCCAGCCAGAGCAGGTGACGGGTGGACATGGCAGGACTCCGGGAGCTGGGGATGGAGCGAGGCTGCCAGTGGCTGGCTGAACGGCGTGGCAAAGACCGAGCGGCATTGATGGCGCGCTGCCGGGCATGGCTCGGCACTACCCGTGTGCGGGGGAATGCCCGCATACTCGGGCCACCAGGGATTGCTGAACACCGCCACACGCTTGAGGACCGGGTACGGTCTGAACGGGTTGGTCCAAGGTTGCAGCCCGTTGTGCCCCCGCGTGGAGAGGTTCGTCCGTTCACTGGATGCCATCCATCACCCGGGAGGGGACATGCTGGAACGTTATGGGCTTTCTCTGGCGCTGTTCTGCGCCATTCTCGCGATTCTCTACGGCATCGTGTCGGCACGCTGGATTCTCCGGCAACCGGCCGGCAATGCCCGCATGCAGGAAATCGCCGCCGCCATCCAGGAAGGCGCGCGCGCCTATCTCAACCGTCAATACCTCACCATCGGCATCGCCGGCGCCGTGCTGTTCGTGCTGGTCGGCGTCTTCCTCAGCTGGTACACCGCGATCGGCTTTGCGATCGGCGCGCTGCTGTCCGGCGCGGCCGGTTACATCGGCATGAACGTGTCGGTGCGCGCCAACGTGCGTACCGCCGAAGCGGCGCGCAACGGCCTCGGTGCGGCCATGGACGTGGCCTTCCGGGGCGGCGCGATCACCGGCATGCTGGTGGTCGGGCTCGGCCTGCTGGGCGTGGCCGGCTACTACGCGCTGCTGCTGCGGCTCGGGCTGGACACCGCGCAGGCGCTGCACGCGCTGGTCGGGCTGGCGTTCGGCTCGTCGTTGATCTCGATCTTCGCGCGGCTGGGCGGCGGTATCTTCACCAAGGGGGCCGACGTCGGCGCGGACCTGGTGGGCAAGGTCGAAGCCGGCATTCCCGAGGATGATCCGCGCAACCCGGCCGTGATCGCCGACAACGTCGGTGACAACGTCGGCGACTGCGCCGGCATGGCGGCCGACCTGTTCGAGACCTACGCGGTGACGGTGATCGCCACCATGCTGCTGGGCAGCCTGATGCTGGCCGAAGCCGGGCGCAACGCGATCCTGTATCCGCTGGTGCTCGGCGGTGTGTCGATCATCGCCTCGATCATCGGCGCCTTGTTCGTCAAGGTGAAGCCCGGCGGCTCGATCATGGGCGCGCTGTACAAGGGCGTGATCGTGTCCGGCGTGCTGGCCGCGATCGCGTTCTATCCGATCACCACCCAGTTGATGCCGGACAACGCGCACGGTGCGCTGAACCTGTACTTCTGCGCCCTGGTCGGCCTGGTGCTCACCGGCCTGATCGTGTGGATCACCGAGTACTACACCGGCACCCAGTACAAGCCGGTGCAGCACGTGGCGCAGGCGTCCACCACCGGGCACGGCACCAACATCATCGCCGGGCTCGGGGTCTCGATGAAGTCCACGGCCCTGCCGGTGATCGCGGTCTGCGTGGCGATCTGGCTGGCGCACTCCTTCGGCGGCCTGTACGGCATCGCCATCGCGGCCACCGCGATGCTGTCGATGGCCGGCATGATCGTCGCGCTGGATGCCTACGGCCCGATCACCGACAACGCCGGCGGCATCGCCGAGATGGCCGAGCTGCCCTCCGCCATCCGCGACATCACCGATCCGCTGGATGCCGTCGGCAACACCACCAAGGCGGTGACCAAGGGCTATGCGATCGGTTCGGCGGCACTGGCCGCGCTGGTGCTGTTCGCCGATTACACCCACAACCTGCAGGCCGCGAACCCCGGCGAAGTGTTCGCCTTCGACCTGTCCGACCACACGGTGATCATCGGCCTGCTGATCGGCGGCCTGATCCCCTACCTGTTCGGTGCGATGGCGATGGAAGCGGTGGGCCGGGCGGCCGGTGCGGTGGTGGAGGAAGTGCGCCGCCAGTTCCGCGAGATCCCCGGGATCATGGAGGGCACCGGCAAACCACAGTACGACCGCGCCGTGGACATGCTGACCCGCTCGGCGATCCGCGAAATGATCGTGCCCTCGCTGCTGCCGGTGGCGGTACCGGTGGTGGTCGGCCTGCTGCTCGGGCCGCGTGCGCTGGGCGGCCTGCTGATCGGCACCATCGTCACCGGCCTGTTCGTGGCGATCTCGATGACCACCGGTGGCGGTGCCTGGGACAACGCCAAGAAGTACATCGAGGATGGCCACTTCGGCGGCAAGGGCAGCGAGGCGCACAAGGCGGCGATCACCGGCGATACGGTCGGCGATCCTTACAAGGACACCGCAGGCCCGGCAATCAACCCGTTGATCAAGATCATCAACATCGTGGCGTTGCTGCTGGTGCCGTTGCTGTAGAGCGCGGCAGGAGCGCATGTCCCGGCACCCTGCCGGGGCATGCACCTTTTGCAGTCGCACACACACTACGCGCGGCGCGGCTTCACGGCCCACCAGACCATGGCCATGACGCCGCCCGAAGCCCACAGTGCTGCCATGGCCAGCAACAGGTCCGGCAGGTCTTCGAACCGCAGGGGACTGCCGAGGAACGCCGCCGCACAGAGGGCCAACCCGATGCCGCTGGGCAGACGGGCACCGTGCCACGCCGTATACGCGAACAGCGGAACCAGCGCGCCGCTGAGCGTGATCGCCGCCACGAACGGGGCCAGCGAAAGCAGCGCAACGAGCAATGCGATGACCGCGGCAGCCCATGCAACCACGGTGGCACGTCTGCGATGCATCTATCTCCCTCCTTGGATGCGGCCATCGGTGCCGTGGTGCCGTGGTGCCGACGATGCCAGTGCCACCTCACCGCGCAGGCAACGCAGGGCCACGCACGGGGTCAGCGGCGACGGATGAAGAATGCCACCGGCACCATGACTTCCACCGGATCGCCGCTGATCTCGGCCGGTGGCGCCGGCACCGGGCTGCTGCGGCTGACGGTCTCCAGCGTTTCGGCATCCAGCAACGGATGCCCACTGCTGTGACCGATGCGCAGGTGGCTGGTGTTGCCGTTGCGGTCCACCGCGAAGCGCACATACGCCACGCCCTGCTGGCGCAACCGCTCGGCTGCGCGCGGATAGCGTCGGTGCTGCTCCAGGTGACCGAGCAGCAGACCCTGCCAGGTCGCCTGCTCGACGCTGCGCTGGCCGGCCAGGGTCTGCTGTGCGGCGTAGCGCTGGCTGTCCTTGGCCTGCACGTCCGGTGGCGCGAGGGTCTGCGCGATGTTGTGCAGGTCGGAGGGGGTTTCCAGTTCGGGCGGCGGTGGGCTGCGCCGGGCAGCGTCTTCGCCGTCCGGATGCGGCTGCGGCGGCAGATCGAGTGCGGGCAACGGACGCGGCGCCGGCTCGGGGCGGTGTTGTTCCTGCTGCGGTGGGCCTTGGGCGATGTCGGTGTGGGGCACCGGCGGTGCCTCGGCGACCGGTGCCAGTTCAACCAGCAACGATGCCGGGGGGGCGCTGGGCGGCGGCGCGGGCGCCCGCGCGACCCACCACAGCGTGGCGCCGATGCCGAGTGCATAGGCCGCCAGCACGATGCCCAGGCTGCCGGCCCAGCGTACGCCCTCGGCACGGGCCGAACTCATGGCGCCGGCTGTTCCAGTCCGACCAGCGCGACCTTGAGGTAGCCGGCGGCGCGCAGCGCGTTCATGGTCTGCATCAGATCGCCATAGGCGACCTGGCGGTCGGCACGCAGGTAGATGCGGTGTTCCAGGTTGCCGTGGGTCAGGCGTTGCAACGCGGCCGGCAGGCCATCGGCGGTGGTGGCGCTCGCGTTGACGCGCAGCGACAGATCCGCCTGCACGGTCAGGAACACCGGCTCGGTCTCGCGCGGTTGCGGGCGTGCGCTGCTGGCCGGCAGGTCCACGTCGGTGTCCACCGTGGCCAGCGGCGCGGCGACCATGAAGATGATCAGCAGGACCAGCATCACGTCGATGAAAGGGGTGACGTTGATCGCGTGGGATTCTTCCAGCGCATCATCGTCGTGGCGAGCGGTCCGGATCGGCATGGCGGCGGCTCAGTGCGCCGTGCGCGCCAGCGCCGGGCCGGCATGCACGGCGGCACGGTCAAGGTCACGCGAGACCAGCTGCTGCACCGCCGCCGACAGATCGCCGAGCAGCGCGCGCAGACCGGCCAGCACGCGGGTGAAGTGGTTGTAGATGACCACCGCCGGAATCGCCGCGACCAGGCCGAGCGCGGTGGCCAGCAGGGCTTCGGCGATGCCCGGCGCGACCACCGCCAGGTTGGTCGTGTTGGACTGGGCGATGCCGACGAAGCTGTTCATGATGCCCCACACGGTGCCGAACAGGCCCACGAAGGGCGCGATGGCCCCGATGCTGGCGAGCACGCCGATACCGCGGCGGGCGTTGCGTGCACAGGCCAGTTCGATCCGCTCCAGGCGCGAGCCGACCCGTTCCTTGATGCCAGCAGGATCACCGCCATGCGGCGACAGCCGCAGCTCGCTGCGCGCCGCATCCAGCAGCGTACGCACCGGCTCAAGCTGCAGGCGCAGGTCGAACTGCGGATCGGGCAGCTGCACGCTGTCCAGCAGCAGCGCGCGTGCCTGCAGCAGCCGGCGGCGTTCGCGCGACAGTTCCCGACCCTTGGCCAGCAGCACGGTCCAGGTGGCCACCGAGGCGATCGCCAGGCCGATCATCACCGACTTCACCACCACGTCGGCGGCCAGGTACATGCCCCACGGCGTCAGCGAGTGCGTGGGAGGGGCGGCAGCGAAAGCGAACAACACAGTCATCGTCAGTCTCATCAGGAGGAAGCGGCGACGCGGGCGTCGCCGGAGTAACACGCGGCGCTGCGCAGGCTCATTCGAGGTGGCGTTGCAGGCGGGGCGCCGGGCGCGACAGCACGTAGGCCGCGCTGGCCGCGAAGAACAGCCCCACGCCCAGCAGCAGCGTCCACGACGGATGCGCGCCCCAGCAGAACATCACGAAGCCGAAGGCCATTCCGCCCGCCGCGAAGGCCTTGCCCTTGCGGCTCACCGCCCCCTGCTCGCGCCACAGGCGCAGTGCCGGTCCGTAGCGCGGGTGCGCCAGTAGCTTGCGTTCGAAACGCGGCGAACTGCGCGCGAAGCAGCCCACGGCCAGGATCAGGAAGATGGTGGTGGGCATCACCGGCAGCAGCGCGCCGATGACGCCCAGCGCGACCATCACCCAACCCAGGCAGAACCACAGCCAGCGCATCAGCGGTGGTCGAATTCAAGTTCGACGTGGCCGTGCACGCTGCGGAAGGCGCTGTCGGCGGCGTCGATGACCTGCTGTTCCTGCGCCTCGTCCAGGACCACGCTGTCCAGGGCAGTGGTGAACGCGCGCCAGTGGCGCGCCGCACCGTCGGGATGCGCGGCCAGGTGGCGGGCGCCGAAGTCGGCGTCCAGCCCGAGCCTGGCAGCCATCTTGTACAGGATGGTGCCCCCCAGGTTGGAGCCTTCGGCGACATACAGCCAGCCCAGCGCGGTGGGCAGGGCCAGGTCCGGATCCAGGCGCATCGGCCCCGGCGCCGGCAGGATCTGCTCCAGGTCGGCCAGGTCTCGGGCGATCAGGGCCAGCCGACGACGGCCTTCCAGATCGGGCAGCAGCGCGTCCAGCGCGGCGTTGGCGTAGAGGGCGTCGATGTCGCGGTGGAAGCGGTACTGCACGCGCAGGAAGCGGGCGAACTGTGCGCGGCTGGCGAAGATGTCGCCGGCCATGATGCGCTTGTCCAGCGCGCCGTGGCTGTCGCGGGTGGCGGCCTTCAGGCGCTGGCTGCGGGTGGCTTCAAGGATGTCGATGACGGTCATGACGGTCTGGCTGCAGGGGTTACCTGGCTGAGACGTCTGTCGCGCCGACAACCCCAAGACTACGTTCGGCAGCGCCATGCCCTACCCGATCCGGCGATGCCGGCATCACGCGACAACCGCGATAATGGCCGCATCCATTCCGAGGACGACCGCCACGATGATCACCACCGAACCCCGCATGACCAATCTGTTCCTGCAGCTCGGGCTGGACGCCAGCGAGGAGGCGATCGCCGCCTTCATCCGCGACCACCAGCTATCCAACGAGATCCGCCTGATCGAAGCGCCGTACTGGAATGACGGGCAGCGCCAGTTCCTGACCGAGCAGCTGCGCTCGGATGCCGAGTGGGCGATCGTGGTCGATGAGCTCAGCGAAGCCCTGCACGCGGATGCAACCGCGCAGGCCAACGCCGGCTGAGCCATCACGGGCATCTGATGCCGGCCGACGCCGTAGGTGCCGGCCGGATGCACGCAGGGGCCGGCAATACCGGCCCCTGTCGTGTCCGGGCATCAGTAGCGGTAGGTCAGCGCCAGCCGCATGATCCGGCCCGGCGCCGGCATCACGCCCAACGCCAGCGGATCCAGATAGTAGCGGTCGGTCAGGTTGTCCACGTTGAAGTCGACCGCGAACTGCGCGCTGGCCTGCCAGCTGGCAAACAGATCCACCACCGTGGCCGGGCGGTACAGCTGCTGGATCGCCGACAGGCCGACGTTCCATTCCTTGTCCAGCTTGCTGATCGGCCCGCCGTTGTGGGTGACGCGGGTGCCGAAGCTCAGCCGCTCATCGAACAGACGCGAGCCGACGGTCAGGTTGACCGTGTAGCGCGGCGGGTTCTGCGTATTGCTGTAGGAACCTTCAAAGCCGCCATCGACGCAGTCCGGGGTGTTCTTCAGTTCCTCGATCCTGCGCTGCACCCCATAGGCGCGGCGCTCGGCGGCGATGTCCGGGGCGCAGGTCTTGGCTTCGAAGTAATAATGCGCCGACAGGTCGGTGAACACCTTGCCGGCGTCATAGCTGGACTGGAACTCCATGCCGGACACCTTGAAGCGGTCGATGTTGCGGATGTAGCCGGCCGACAGCGTGCGGTAATCGCGGGTGATCAGGTCATCGATGCGGGTGTTGAAGTAGGCCAGCTTGAACGCCGCCGTATCACCGTCGGTGAACAGCCCCTGCCTGACCGTGCTCGCACCGACTTCCCACGTTCCCGCGCGCTCGGGCTTGAGTTCGCCGCCGACCGGCTTGGCCGCGGTGAACAGGCCCAGGGTGCTCTCGAACAGGCTCGGCAGCTTCACGCCTTCGGCGTACTTCACGTACACCATCGTGTCGTCATCGAAGCGGTAGGTGACGCTGGCGGTGGGCATGAACGCATCGTCGGTGCGACGGATCGGCTGGGACCAGGTCCAGCTGTTCGGCACGCTCAGGTCCTGCGCCTTGGTGAGGTCATGGAAGTTCCAGCCGGTGATGTCGGCCACGGTGCCCTTCTTGTACGGCGACGCCAGCAGCGAAGCTTCGGTGAACTGGCCGTTCGCATCGGGGTACCAGTTGAGCATGGCGATACGCTTGGCCAGGTATGCCGGCCGTTTCGGGTCGCCGTTGAGCAGCTGGGTGTAGCGGTACTGGCCGATCACCTCATAACCGTCCGGGGTGGCCAGCCGGTTGCGGTCGTGGATGCTGACGCGGTTGAAGCGACCGCCGAGCAGCACTTCCCAGTGTTCGTCAGGCTGCCACTTCACCGACGCCACCGCGCTGTACTCCTTGCGCTCGGCATTGCGCAGGAAGCGGTTGTTGATCAGGTCATCGTGCATGATCGGCGCGTTCCTGCCCGGCCCCACGTCCTCGTCGCTGAAGGACAGGCCGTAGTCGACGGTGAACAGCCCGGCGGCCTCGGTCGCCAGGTGGGTGGTGTTGGACACATCGAAGCCGAAGCGCTGCTGGGTCATGTCGTTGCGGTAGGCGTCCTTGTACCCCGGGTCGGTGTTGAAGCTCGGACCGTCATACCACTCGGTGCGTCGGTCGAAGTACCACGGGGTGATGCCGGTCAGGCCGTTGTACATCAGGCTGTCGGCGTCGGTGTACCAGAGGTTGGCCTTCAGGTCGACGATGTCGTTGTCCGGATTGAAGCGGTAGCGCAGGTTGTAGGCATCCATGTCCACGCTGCCCGGCGCCCATTGCGGCACCCGGTCGCGGTCCACGCGGATGATCTGCGAGGCCATGATTTCGCCCTGGTGACCGCTGTAATGGCGGTAGCCGGCTTCCAGGGTCTGGCTGTCGTCGATCCGCCAGGTGCCCTTCAACAGCACCGAGTTGGACTTGGACGAGGTGTTGAACACTTCGGTGTTGGGCGGATTCAGCGGCGCCAGGGTGCGCCGGGTCTGCGGGAAGTCGTCGTAGCCGTGCTTGCCCGAGTAGTAGTTGCCGGTGTCGCGCCAGGCGTAGGCAGCGACCAGGTCGAAGCGGTCCCAGTGCTTGCCACCGGCGACGTTGAAGAACTGCCCGCCCAGCGTGTTGCGGTCGTTGCCCGGGACGGCATCGTAGGCCGGCACGTCGCGTGCGCTGCCGTTGGAGACGCCGCTGCGCACACGCAGGCCGACCTCCTGGCCGTCGCGCAGCACGTCGCCGATCTTCAACGTTTCCATCTCCACCACGCCGCCGATGCCGCCGGACGCGTTGGCGCCCAGGCTGGGGCCCTTGGTGACGGTCAGCGTGGAAATCAGGTCCGGGTCCAGGTAGGTGCGCTGCGACTGGCCGGCATAACCACGGTAAGTATCCATGGTGGACTGGCCGCCATCGATGATCACCGGAATGCGGCTCTGGCCCTGGATGCCGCGGATGTTGAGGTCCAGCGCGTTGGCGGTGCGTGGATCGCCGGCGGTGACGCCGACCACGCCCTTGACGATATCGGCGGTGGAGGTGCCACGGAAACGTTCGATGGTGGCGCGCGGGACGAACACGCTGGAGCCGGACGTGCGGTACACATCCAGCGCGCGTTCCTCGTTGCTGCCGCCATCGACGGCCTGCTCCCCGGCCACGCGCAGTGCGTCGGTGACGATGACCCCGTCCTCGCGCGGAGCCGCGGCCGCACGCTCCAGGGTCACCGCGTCGGTGCCGACCGCGCGCATGACCAGGCCACTGCCGCGCAGCAGCTGCTGCAGCGCCCGCTGTGCATCGATGTCGCCGCTGACCGCGCTGGACTGCACGCCCTCTGTCAACGCCGCCGGCCACACCACCTGCACCCCGGACTGGCGCATGTAGGCGCGCAGCGCCTCGGCAAGCGGTTGCGCGGGAATATCGAAGCGATGGGTGGCCGCCGCGCTGGCAGCGCCGGTCTGGGCCAGCACCGGCAGCGCCGGCGCGGCGGCCAGGCCGGCGGCCAGCAGGGCCATGCAGAGACGGGAGGGGCGCGGCGTACGGCGCGCGTGGAAGGTGAGGCGCATGAGGGAACCTGTCAGAAAGGCGAGGCCGCAGGAGCGGCATCCCCGCAGGAAACTGCGGGCGCTGCGAAGTACGTGGCGGCGGCGGGTACGTTCGGGGTGTGAGACGACCGGCGCGGCGACATCCCCAAGACCAATTCATGCGGCGATAACGCCAACGTGGCGCGGCGCGCTCGCCTGTCTAGGGTTTCGCGTCGGCCTGCACGATCGCCACGCCCATCGGCAGGCGGGTGATGCGCAGTCCAGCACTGCCGGCGAGCGCATCCAGCGCCTGTTCGGGCCGATCGGTGCGGAAGGCGGCATTCACCACCGGCAACCGTGACAGGTCACCGCGAACGAAGGTGGGCCCGCGCCGGTAGCGGCCGATCCGCTGCACCGCGTCGGCAACATCCACCGCGTCGAGCAGCAGCTCGCCCTGGCGCCATGCCGCGATGCGATCGGGGGCAACGTCATCCAGACGCTGCACCTGCCCGCCACGGGTGAACGCGGCGCGCTGACCGAGCTGCAGCGCCGTCCAGCTGCCGCCTTCCTGCGCCGCGACGCGGATGCGGCCCTGCTCGACCTCGGCCTGGACGCCGCTGGCGTCGCTGGCGACCGCGAACGCGGTGGAAATGTCCTCGACCACGCCGCCCTGCGCCGTCACGTCAAACCGCAGCGCGTGGCCCGGTGCGACCTCGAACCAGGCGCGGCCGCGCAGCAGCTCGACCCGTCGCTGCTTCCCGTCGAAATGCAGGGCAATGGCCGAATCGGCATCCAGCACCGCGCGGCTGCCATCGGGCAAGGCGACCTCGGCGATGGCGGTGGTGGTGCGGTGGTCGGACTGCAGGCGCAGCCAGGCTTCCGGTGCCACCCACGCCAGCGCCAGCATCGCGGCGACAGCCAGCGACCAGCGGCGACGTCGATGCCGACGGGGTGCGGCGGCGCACGCAGCCACCGGGCGCGGACCGAGGCTGCGCCACAGCTGGCGCTCGTACTCGAATACCCGGCGATGCCCGGGCAGTGCCAGCCACGCTTCAAAGGCCTGCATACGCGTCTCTTCGACCGCACCGGAGGCCAGCCACGCGATCCAGGCCTGCGCCTGGACGGCAACGGGGTCGGTCGATGCGGGCGGCGGCAAGGCCGGGTCGATGGGGGGCGGGCTCATGGCTGGCGAAGGAGACGCGATCGAACGCGAGGGAAGGAGACCGGCTGCGAAAACCGCACCCGTATCCTCAAGACGACTGGGCGAGGCAGTTCCCCAATGCGATGTGCAATGCATGCACCGTCAGCGTCCGTTGCGCGCCCACGCCAGCCGCTGCAATGCGCTGCGCACGTGGTTTTCCACGGTGGTGACAGAGACCTTCAAGCGTCTGGCCACTTCAGCCTGGGTCAGTCCCTGCAGGCGATTGAGCCGGAAGATGGTGCGGGTAGGCTCGGGCAGGTGGTCGGCGGCGGCCAGCACGCGCTGCAGTTCCTCCTGGGCCACGACCTGCTCTTCGGTGGACAGCGCCTCGTCCGGGCCCCACAGGTAATGCTCGGCCAGCAGGCGCGCGCGGCGGGTGCGCTCGCGGCCGTGATCGGTGGCCAGATTCGTCGCCAGCCGGTACAGATAGGCGCGCGGGTTGTCGATCGCCTGGCCGTTGTCGACCCCGCGCGCCTTGAACCAGATCGCCTGGATCACGTCTTCCGCACCGCCGTCGTTGCCCAGGGTGCGCTGCACCAGCCGCAGCAGCGCGGGGCGTTCGCGGATCAACAGCTCGGTCAGGGTGGAGGCGTTGGACATTTCAGGGGACACGGATGCGTCGGAAGGCCGCAGCGTGCGGCGCTGCATGGTACGCCCGTAATGAGAATCAGTCACGTTTCACTGGAGGCAATCGGTCAGCGCGTCGTAGAGGCTGGTGGACGTATCCGGCAGCGCGGCGTCCAGCGGATCGCCGGCCTCCAACGCGGCCAGCAGATCCGACAGCCGTGTCCGGTAGGTCAGCGGGACAGTGCAGGCCCATGACGGGGCATCCACCACTACTTCGCCGGTTCGGGCATCCACGCGCGCCGTACTGCCAGCGAAGGTCCAGACGCATTCGTGGACTACCCCGGTCGCCGCATGCACCGAGCAGCGGAACCGCTGCGGCTGCAGGTTGCCGTACTCACCCTCGCAGAACGTATCGCCGCACACCTGGTTGAAGCCGCGCACCAGCGCGTCTTCCACACGCCGGAAGCGGTCCCACCCGGCGATCTGATTGGGATGCAGGCGCGCATCCACGTAGCCATCGGCGGCGGCCGGGCCCGCCGAGGACAAGAGCAACAGCGCTACTACGGCCGTGGTGACACGGGTCCGCAGGGGAGCTCGTCGATACAGCGTCATGGCATGTACTCCTCGGAAATGGCGGGCTGGGAAAGGGGGCGAGGCTTCACAGGCAGGCCATCAGGCCGTCGTACAAGGTCCGGTCGGTGCCTGGCAGACGGCCGTGCAGCAGGCCGTCACCCTCGAGCGCGGCATGGAAGGCCTCCACCGTCGTACCCGGCGCCAGCGGTACCGGACAGGTCCAACGGCCGTTGTCCACGCCGATGTGTCCACTGCCGGCGTCGACATCGAGGTTGCTTGCGGCCAGTACCCAGACGCAGGAATGGAGATGTCCACGCCCGGCATGCACCGAGCAGCGGAACTGCAGCACGCGGTAGTCGCTGTAGGCGCCTTCGCAGAAGGTGTCCCCGCAGACGTCGTCGAAGGCGTGCATCAGGCGACCTTCCAGGGCGTAGAAACGGTCCCAGTTGGCTTCGCGGGTGGGGAAGTCGACCAGATCGACGTAGGGGCCGGCACGTGCCGTGTGCAGTGGCCCGGACAGCGTCAGCAGAAGCATCAGGAGGAAGGACAGGCGCATCGGAACACTCCATCGACTCGGGCATTCATCCTCGGTCGCGGGCCGGGCGGGAACCATCCGCGCAGGGCCCGACGGGACGTCGGCCCAGGCCGTGTCGCCCTGTCCGGGCTCGCCGGGAGGCGGTGTCGGGAAACCCGGCGCGACGACGGGCCTGCACGAGGGTGGGCAAAGGGCCTAAAATGTCGGACTTTGCGCCCCTACCGCCTCTCGGAGTAACCCCATGGGTCTGGAACTCGTCTCGCCCGGCAAGAACCCGCCGGAAGAAATCAACGTCATCATCGAGATCCCGAAGGACTCGGAGCCGGTGAAGTACGAAGTGGACAAGGAAACCGGCGCGATCTTCGTCGACCGCATCCTGTCCACCCCGATGCGCTACCCCTGCAACTACGGCTACGTGCCGAGCACCCTGTGCGGCGACGGCGATCCTGCCGACGTGCTGGTGGTGCTGCCGCTGCCGCTGGTCCCGGGCTCGGTGGTGCGGTGCCGTCCGGTCGGCGTGCTCAAGATGAGCGATGAGGCCGGCAGCGACGAGAAGATCCTGGCCGTGCCGATTTCCAAGGTGTTCAGTGGCTACGCCCACGTCGAGGACATCGAGCAGGTGTCCAGCCACTGGCTGGAGCGCATCGGCCACTTCTTCGAGCACTACAAGGACCTGGAAAAGGGCAAGTGGGTCAAGCTCGATGGGTGGGGCGGCGCGGCCGAAGCCAAGAAGATCCTGATCGAAGCGCACCAGCGCTACCTCGGCAACATCGCCTGAGACTGAACGACATCGCTCCGGCACGGGTGCCGGAGCGATGAGCATCACGTTTTTTGAATGCGGCACATCACTATTTGTGCCGGATTGGGTACATTGCGTCTTCACACCGTCCACGGTGCGTTTCACCGTGGTCAGCCAGGGGACTGTGTCGTGCGTATTCTGCTTGTTGGGGACCAAGCCAGCCTGTCGGCTGAGCTGATGGATTTCATTGCCGATCTTGGGGAAGAGTGGCAACCGTTGACCGCATCCGATGGCCAGGCGGCCATGAACATCGTCGCCGCCGGTCCGATCGACGCGGTGATCGCCTGCCCTACCCTGCCCGATCTCAACGCCACCACGCTGCTCGGCCAGATCCGGACGCTGCGTCCGGAGACGATCCGCATCGCGCTGGTGGATGCCGACCAGGGTAACCGCCCGCCGCCGGCGCGCCTGATCGGGGTGGCCCACCGCTTCCTGCCGATGCCGCTGGCCCCGGAAGTGCTGCTGGAAGCGCTGACCAGTCTGGAAGAGCTGCGCGAACTGCTGGACAGCGCGCGCCTGCGCAGCGCGATCGGCCGCATCGAGAAGCTGCCCTCTCCGCCGCATCTGTACCTGAGCCTGACCCAGGCGCTGGAACACGACGACGACACCAACACCGCCGACGTCTCCAAGCTGGTTGCCGCCGATCCGGCGATCGCGGCCAAGGTGTTGCAGCTGTCCAACTCGGCCTTCTTCAACAGTGGCCGGACCATCTCCGACCTGCGCACCGCCGTGACCCGCCTGGGGCTGTCGACGCTGCGCGATCTGGTGCTGGCCAGCGAGGTGTTCTCCGCCCCGCCGCTGTCCGGTGCCGAGCGCAATTCACTGCAGCAGCGCGCGTTGCTGGCCTCGCGGCTGGCGGCCAAGCTGCTGCCGGATTCGAGCGCCGAACTGGGCGCGACGGCCGCCTTGCTGGCCGACATCGGACTGCTGTTGCCGGGCGTGCGCAACGAGCGCGGCGAGCCGACCGAGGCCGATGACCGCCCGGGGCATGCCGAAGCCGGTGCCTACCTGCTTGGCCTGTGGGGCCTGCCGATGCCGATCATCGAAGCGGTCGCCTTCCACCTGGAGCCGCAGAAGTCCAACACGCGCAGCTTCTGGGTGACCGGCGCGGTGCACGTGGCACTGGCGCTGATCAACGGCGATCCGGTCGACGAGGAGTACCTGCAGCGCGCCGGCGTGCTGCAGAAGCTGCCGCAGTGGCGCGACCATGCCAATGCATTGATGGGGCTGGTGGCCAGCGAGGCCTGAGGCCTGCCGTCTTCAGGCGTGGCGATGCCGCCGCGCAGGAAGGCGTGACCGGTAGCCGACCAACGGTCGGCGCTCCCGGGTTCGATCCAACGACACACACCGCGTGTCCGCCGCCGCTGGCGTGGGCGGCGGGCGGTGATTAGCGCCCTCCCTTGCGCAATGAACTCGACAGAGTGGGTTCTCCCATCCGCGTCGCACGCATGACGCGCGCTGTGAACCCTTCCAGGTGCTGGTCGGCGGGCCAGGCGCTGCGGCCCCATGCCCTTCCGGCGACGCCCCGGCGTCGGCCTGCGGCCGCCCCTTCCTCCTTTATTTCGCCTCCAAGGGCATGGGGCGCAGCGCCCAACCCATCGACCGCGGCGCGGCAAAGGATTAAGGGCGCACTTCGTGCCTGCCCCGCATACGGGCGAAGAACCAAAAAAAAGGGCGGACCTTGCGGTCCGCCCTCCTTGTACTGCTACAGCGCTTCGATGGATCAGAAGCGCTGGGTGTACTTCATGTACAGGAAGCGACCGATATCGAAACCGCCGTAATAGGCGAAGCTCGAGTTCGGCGCCGAGTACATCAGCGGACCCTTGTGGTCGAACAGGTTGTTCGCACCGACGGCAATGGTGGCATCCCACGGTGCCTTCCAGCTGACCTGCAGGTCATGGAAGGTGTTGGAGCCGGTCTTGCGCAGCGGAGCCGATTCGCCATTGGCGTAACGGTCCGGATCGGTGCAGCCGATCGAGATGCACGACTCGCTCAGACCCGAGTAGTAACGCGCGGTGTAGTTGACACCGAAGTCACCCATGGCCCAGTTGACACCCAGGTTGGACCGCACGCGGAACAGCGTGGTGTCGCCGGACTGGCCGACCATGCCGACCATGATGTTGTCGCCCTTGCTGTTCTGGTTGGCTTCGTCGTACTTGGACAGGTAGCTGGTCTGCCAGTCGATGCTGAACTGACCGATGGCCAGCTCTGGCAGGCGGTACTTGATGCCCAGGTCGTAACCTTCGGTAACCATCTTGCCGAGGTTGGCGGTGCCGTAGGTGATCGCGCTGACGTGGCCATCGGCCGCACGCACGACGCCGTCGCAACGCGCGCTGTTGCCGAGCACGTAGCAGTCACGCAGGATGCGATTGACACTGTCGGCGATGATCATGTCGTTGATCTCGTAACGGTACCAATCCAGCGAGACGTCCAGACCCTGCACCCAACGCGGGCTCCACACCAGACCAACGGTCTTGCTGGTGGAGGTTTCCGGCTTCAGGTTCGGATTGGCACCGGAGACGAACTGGTCACCGGACTGGCACGGCAGGGTGGAGCACGGCAGGTTGCCCTGGCCAAGCTGCACGTAGTTGGCCGGAACGCCGCCTGCCAGGCAGGCCGCGTTGCCCGCAACACTGCCCGGTGCACCAACGGCGCACGGGTCGATGTAGCGCTCGAAGCTCGAGCTCAGACCGCCGTACAGGTCGGCGATGGTCGGCGCGCGGAAGCCCTGGGCGTACGTGCCGCGAACCAGCAGCTCGTCCATCGGACGCCAGGTCAGGCCGAACTTGCTGTTGGTGGTGCCACCGAAGTTGCTGTAGTCCGAATAGCGGCTGGCAACATTCAGGGTCAGTTCCTTGGCGAACGCCATGTCCGCCAGGATCGGCACGTTCAGCTCGAGGTAGACCTCGTTCAGATCGTACTGACCGCGGGTCGGCTTCTGGCCCAGGCCGGTGGACTGGCCCGACTGTGCGAAGGCGTCCGGCGTGTAGCTGCCTTCTTCCTTGCGGTGCTCAACGCCCATGGCGAAGCCCAGGTCACCGGCCGGCAGGGTCACGATCGAACCCGACAGGTTGGCGGTGAAGCTGGTGGTCTTGGTCAGGCCACGGGTGGTGAAGGTCGGGAACAGGAAGTCCTGCAGTTCCTGATCGGCCAGCGAGCCCTGGCCCGACACGCCGTACGGCAGCAGCGGGTTCCACGGACGGCAATCGCCCAGGATCGGCTTGTCGGCGGTGCCGCAACGGGCAACGCCACCGGCGTCGATGAACGACGGGCCAAGCGCCTGCGACGAGCCGATCAGGCTCATGTCACCGCGGCTGGTCTTGATCGACTCGTTGCGGTTCCACAGCGCGCCAACGTCCCAATCGAAGCTCTTGTCAGCCACTTCGAAGAAGCCGCTGATGGTCGGTGCGAAGCGCAGGGTCTTCAGCTGGCTGTCGGTGGTGCGCGGCACCTCCCACA
>NZ_DAMAGC010000003.1:0-77408 GCF_031995405.1 Stenotrophomonas sp.
GCAGACCGACGTCGAATCGTTTGCGGTCCTCGAACCGTATGCCGACGGCTTCCGCAACTACCTCAAGGGCCGTTACAGCGTGCCCGCCGAAGTGCTGCTGATCGACAAGGCGCAGTTGCTTACCCTGAGCGCGCCGGAACTGACCGCGCTGGTCGGTGGCCTGCGCGTGCTGGGGGCCAATGTCGACGGCAATACACAGGGCGTGCTGACCGATCGCCCCGGCACGTTGAGCAACGATTTCTTCGTCAACCTGCTGGACATGCGCACACAGTGGAAAGCCGGGGGCGACGGCTACGAAAGCACCGGTGACCGACGCTGGACCGGCAGCCGGGCCGACCTGGTGTTCGGCTCCAATTCGGTGCTGCGCGCCCTCGCCGAGGTCTACGCCAGCGCGGACGGTGAAAAGAAGCTGGTGCAGGATTTCGTCGCCGCCTGGACGCGGGTGATGGAACTGGACCGCTACGACCTGCACGCGTAACACAGGGTGGACCGGCCCCGGGCCGGTTCGCTGCGGCGATCGGTGCCAACCGCCGGGTCGGCATCGCTTGAATGCCTGCGCGCACGCGAACGTGCGCGCAGGTTCAGATCGCGTCGATGTCGCCCAAGGCGCGGATCAGCCGGCGCGCACGTTTGTCCGGACGATGCTCCGGCGGCTGGTAGCCGTTCCTGGCCGCCGCACGCTGCGCCCGCAGCTCGGCGCGACGCGCACGCGACGCCTCGCTTTCCGCATACAGCTGCTGCGCCACCGGCGCCGGGCCGCGCATCTCGCTCAGGCCTCGCACCTGCACGTCGAAGGTTTCATCGCCGCGGCTGATCTGCAGCTGTTCGCCCACCCGCACAGCACGCGAGGATTTCGGGCGCTGCCCGGCCACATCGACCTTGCCGGTTTCCACCGCCTGCTTGGCCAGGCTGCGGGTGCGGAAAAAGCGCGCGGCCCACAGCCATACATCCAGCCGCACGCTGGCGCCCAACGATTCTGCTTCAGTCATGCTGCTTGCCCAGCTCCACGGCGTTGGCCGGTCGTTTGTTCAAGGGTTGGGGCGCGTCCGGGTTGCCCCGGCATCCGGTACCGCCGATCAGCACCGGCACGCCGGCATCCAGATCGCGGCGCTGGCTGCCAACCTGGCATTCCGGTCGGTCCATCGGCCGCACCTGGGCATCGCCCAGGCGCTGTGTACTCGAACATGCGGCCAGCGCGGCGGCAATCAAGAGCGCCAGCAACGCGGGCATGAACGGGTCAGCCGGATGCATCGGACGCCGGTCGGCGGGCGGCGACGGCCTGGTTCGGATTGCCTGGAGCCGGCACGTGGCCGGCACGACGATGCGCATCGCGATATCCCACTGACGGGCTTGGTGCTAGTGTGCCGCTCTCCACGCTTGATCTCCAGAGCACATGGCCAAAGCGCCGCTTGACCTGACCACCGGCCCGATAGGGCGCAACCTGTTCCTGTTCGCCCTGCCGATCCTGGCCGGCAACATCGCCCAGTCGCTGAACGGGTCGGTGAATGCGGTCTGGGTGGGCCGCTTCCTCGGCGAGGCGGCGCTGACCGCCACCGCGAACGCCAACAACATCATGTTCTTCCTGATCGGCTCGGTATTCGGGATCGGCATGGCCGCCACCATCCTGATCGGCCAGGCGATGGGCGCGCGCGACATTCTCCAGGCGCGCCGGGTGATGGGCACCAGCGCCACCTTCTTCATCGGGCTGTCGGTGGTGATCGCGATCGCCGGCTGGTGGCTGTCCCATCCGCTGCTGGCGGCCATGGGCACGCCGGCCGAATCGCTGCCGCTGGCCGAGGCGTACCTGCGCATCATCTTCCTGGCGATGCCGACGTTGTACGCGTTCGCGTTCCTGAGTTCGGCACTGCGCGGCGTCGGTGATTCACGCACCCCGTTCCGCTTCCTGCTGCTGTCGGTGGTGCTGGACATCGGCTTCAACCCGCTGCTGATCTTCGGCATCGGCCCGTTCCCGCGGTTGGGCATCGCCGGTGCGGCCTGGGCCACGCTGATCGCGCAGACCCTGTCGCTGATCGGCCTGCTCTGGTACATGCGCAACAAGCGGCATGTGTTGTGGCTGGGCCGCAAGGACATGGCGCTGTTCAAGATCGACACCACGATCCTGCGCGCGCTGGTGGTCAAGGGCGTGCCGATGGGCCTGCAGATGGTGCTGATCTCGCTGTCGATGATCCTGATGATGAGCATGGTCAACGGCTACGGCACCGACACCGCCGCCGCCTACGGTGCATCGCTGCAGCTGTGGACCTACGTGCAGATGCCGGCGATGGCGATCGGCGCGGCGTGTTCGTCGATGGCCGCGCAGAACGTCGGCGCCGGCAACTGGGACCGCGTGCGCGGCACCGCCCGCAGCGGCGTGCTGTACAACTTCCTGCTCACCGGCGTGCTGATCCTGCCGCTGATCCTGCTGGACCGCTACACGCTGGCGCTGTTCCTGCCCGAAGCCAGCCAGTCGCTGGAAGTGGCCCGCCACCTCAACCACATCGCGGTGTGGTCGTTCCTGTTCTTCGGCGTCAACTTCGTCATTTCCGGCGTGGTGCGCTCCACCGGTGCGGTGATTCCGCCGCTGCTGATCCTGGCCGCCTCGCTGTGGGGCATCCGGGTGCCGTTCGCCGAACTGCTCCAGGACAGCTGGGGCGCCGATGCGGTGTGGTGGAGTTTCCCGGTCAGCTCGTTCTGCGCGATGCTGATGTCGCTGGCGTATTACCGCTGGGGCGGCTGGCGCAAGGCACACATGCTGCCAACCCATCGCAACGAAATGGCGGCACCGGCCGAAGTGCCGGCGATGCCGCCGTCGCCGGTGGCCGACCTGGACCCGGAAGCACCGGCAACGGCCGCGCCGCCGCCCTCGCCAACCCGCGCGGGTTAACCGGCGTCGGCGTCGCGGATCTCGCGCCACGCCGGCAAGCGATAGCGCTGCTGC
This sequence comes from Stenotrophomonas sp., assembly GCF_031995405.1. Taxonomy (GTDB): domain Bacteria; phylum Pseudomonadota; class Gammaproteobacteria; order Xanthomonadales; family Xanthomonadaceae; genus Stenotrophomonas. The sequence continues at coordinate 2,939 of NZ_DAMAGC010000003.1, forward strand.
TGCCACCGCATCAGCAGCGCCATCGCGCCACCGAACAGCAGGCCGGCCACGCCGGCACCGCCCAGCACACCGGCGGCCGGCAGCAGGGTGCTGCGCGCGAACAACAGCCACATCAGCCCCCCCCATCCCAGCGCGAACATCGCGCCCATCAGCACGGCGTTGGCGAGGACGCCGGCCAGCACCGGTGGCGGCACGGCCAGGCCCGTCCGCCACAACAGCCGGTACAACAGCGGCGCCTGCATCTGGATGGGGACGCCTGCGGCCTGCATGACCTGCAGCGCGGCACGGATTCGAGCGGGATAAGCCGACATGTTTTTTCCTTCGACGCACGCTGGGAGCGCATGGCCCCCCTACGCGGTTCTGATGTTCAGGGCTGCAAACGCAGAACGGCCACCCGAAGGTGGCCGTTCTGGTACCGCGACAACCGAAGTCGTCGGCGGAATTACTGGGCCTTGGCAGCCAGGCGGGCAGCCTTGGCCTGCGCAGCGGCAGCCAGATCTTCCTTGATGCGGGCAGCCTTGCCTTCCAGGCCGCGCAGGTAGTACAGCTTGCCGGCGCGGACCTTGCCACGACGCTTCACTTCGACCGAGTCGATGATGGCGCTGTGGGTCTGGAAGACGCGCTCGACGCCGTAGCCGTGCGAGATCTTGCGGACGGTGAAGGCGGAGTTCAGGCCGGCGTTCTTGGTGCCGATCACGACGCCTTCGTAAGCCTGCACGCGCTCACGGTTGCCTTCCTTGACCTTCACGTTGACGACGACGGTGTCACCCTGGCTGAACTTCGGCAGCTCGCGGGTGATCTGGGCGGATTCGAAGTCCGAGAGGATGGTTTTGTTCAGCTTGCTCATGGGTGCACCGATAGTGTTCGGGTGGTCGTGTCGTTCGACAACGTGGGCTCATGCAGTCACCGGACTGTGCTGCACGTTTTTTGTAGGGATTCCTGCCATTCGACCCAAAAAGGCCGATGGCAATCCCGAATTGTAAACAAGAACCGGCCCCTGCGCTAGGGGTTCGGATCCTTTGGCAGGGCCTGCCGCGCCTGCTCCAGCAGGTTGCGGTCGGCCTTGGACAGCGTGCTCTCGTCCAGCAGGTCCGGACGCCGCAGCCAGGTCCGCAGCAGCGACTGCTGGCGGCGCCAGCGCGCGATCGCGGCATGGTTGCCCGAGCGCAGCACATCCGGGACTTCGCCCCATTCATGCTGGGCCGGATGGCTGAAATGCGGGCAGTCCAACAGCCCTTGCGGGCCCTCGAAACTGTCCTGGACCGCCGATTCGGCATCGCCCAGCGCGCCCTCCTGCAGACGGGTCACCGCATCGACGATGACCGCCGCGCCCAGCTCGCCGCCGGACAGGACGTAATCGCCGAGCGAGATTTCCTCGGTGACCTCGGCCTCGAGGAAGCGCTCATCGATGCCTTCATAGCGGCCGCACAGCAGGATCATCCGTGGCAGGGCCGCCAGTTCGCGAACCCTGGCCTGGGTCAGCGGCCTGCCCTGCGGGCTGAGGTAGATCACCGGCGCGGGCGCCGGATCAGCCGCCTTGGCCGCAGCCAGACAGGCGCGCAACGGCTCGATCAGCATGACCATGCCCGGGCCACCCCCGAAGGGACGGTCGTCCACCCGGCGGTAGTTGCCGGCGGCGTAGTCACGCGGATTCCAGCCGTGCAGGTCGAGCAGGCCGCGCTCGGCCGCACGGCCGACCACGCCCAGCGCGGCCGACTGCGCCATGAACTCCGGGAACAAGGTGATGACGTCGATGCGCACCCGGTCAGAACTCCGGGTCCCAGTCGACCACGATCAGGTTGGCCTCGAAATCCACCGACACCACGAAATCCGGCTGCACGAACGGAATCATCCGCTCACGGTCGCCCTGCACCACCAGCACGTCGTTGGAGCCGGTCGAGAACAGGTGCGAAGCCCGCCCAAGTTCGACGCCATCGACGGTACGCACCTGCAACCCCTCCAGATCGACCCAGTAATACTCGTCGGGCTTCGGCGGTGGCAGCGCGCTGCGTGCTACATAGACTTCGGTCCCGTACATCGCCTCGACCACATCGCGGTCGGTGATATCGGGAAACACCGCGACCAGATGCTTGCCGGACTGACGTCCACGCGCGCCGCTGAGGGTGCTCTCCTGGCCGGCGGGTGTACGCAGGATCCAGGGCTGGTATTGGAAAATGGCGGTACGCGGCTCGGTCCAGGACTCGAGCTTGATCTCGCCTCGCACACCAAAAGCGCCGACAATCCTGCCCAGCAGGATGCGGCGCTCGGTATCTTTCATCTGTATAGACCGGTGGGCCGCGGCAGGCGCGGCCCTTCAGGATCAGGCCGCGGAGGCCTGGGCCTTGGTCGCTTCCTTGTACAGGTTGCGGACCTTGTCGGTCATCTGGGCGCCGTTGGCAACCCACTTGTCGACCAGCGGCAGGTCCAGCACGATGCGGGATTCCGCACCCTGGGCCACCGGGTTGTAGTAACCGACGCGCTCGATGTTGCGGCCATCACGGGCGCTGCGCGAGTCGGTCACGATGATGTGGTAGAAGGGACGCTTCTTGGCGCCGCCGCGGGTCAGTCGAATCTTGACCATGGTGTTGTTTCCTCAATTGCCCAGTCGCCAGGATGGCGCGGTAAGCCGGCGATTATAGCGGCGGCCCGCGGTCATTCCAAGTCTGTGAAGACGGCCGAAGCTGAACAGGGCCTACCCGGCGTCGCCAACGGCCATGATCGGTTGCCACGGGGCGGTTTCCAGGATTCCCCGCGCGCGCTGGCAGAAGGCCTCCGACGCAGCGAACGTCACCGCGTCGATGGCGGCGATCGGCCAGACCCCGGCCGCGTTGCAGGCGATGGCACCGTCAAAGCCCTCCAGCTCGGCCAAGGCCACCCCACGCACCTGTTGCACCTCCGGTGCGAAGCCGGCCTGCAACAGCCGCTCCTGGGTGCCGCGCAGGGCCGGGGCCTGCGGCCACACGATCTGCTGGCCGCGCTGGAAGGCGATGTTCCAGGTGGTGCCCTCGCCGATCTCCCCGCCGGGGCTCACGAACAGCGCATCGTCGACACCATCGCGCATCGCGCGGCGGCGCTGCTCGAACAGCGGAAAGGTGCCGACATGCTTGAGGTGCGGCAGGTCGCGCTGGTACACCACCGTGCGCAGGCGCCGCGCGTCGGCCGGCATGTGGACCGGCGCGCCCACCGCCACCAGCACATCCACCGCGACCGCGTGCAGCGGCTGGCGGAAATCGAACTGGCGGGAGAACACCGTGACCCGCAGCGAGGCGTCGCGCAGGTCGTCCGACTGCAGCGCGTGCCGCATCCATGCCCGCACTTGGGCCAGGTCCAAGGTGACGCCGAACAGCTCGTCGGTGCCCTGCTGCAGCCGTTGCAGGTGCAGGTCCAGGCCCTGCACCGCCCCGCCACGCACCTGCAACGAGGTGAAGTGTCCGTAATTGGTCAACGCGCCGGCCAGGTCGTCGGCGCTGGCGCGGTGGCCGTTGCAGTACAGGCTCATCCGAGCAGCGCCCGGGCATCGGACCACATCTGCTGCAGCACCTCGGCCGCCGGGCGCGCCGGCGCCATCCACGCGGACTGCCCGGCCCAGGCCTGCATCGCATCGATGTTGCTGTCGCGGCTGGCCTGCGCGCGCATCGGCGCGGTCAGCCCGCGCTGCACCGGGTATGGGCGTGGTGGAGGGGCATCGGCTGCGGCGGCGGCGCGCACGTAAGCGGTGGCCAGGCCACGGCCGAGGCGACCACTGAAGGCACGCGTGGGCCAGGTGTCTTCCGGCTCGGCCTCGGCCAAGGCCTGCGACCAGGCCGGATTCAGCGCGCACTCGGGCGTGCGCAGGAAGGCCGTGCCCACCTGCACCGCGCTGGCGCCCAGGGTCAGGGCCGCCGCGATGCCACGCCCATCGGCAATGCCACCGGCGGCGATCATCGGGATGTCCAGATGGTCGGCCAGCCGCGGCAGCAGTGCGAACAAGCCGACCAGCTGGCGCTCGGCCGCATCGGGATCGAAGGCACCGCGATGCCCACCGGCTTCTACGCCCTGCGCGACCACCGCATCGGCACCGGCGGCCTGCGCGGCGAGCGCCTCGGACAATGTCGTGGCACAGGCAATCCAGGCGATGCCCACATCGTTCAGACGCTGCACCTGCGCGGCGGAAAACACGCCCATGATGGTCGAGGCGACCGCCGGCCGGGCACGCACCAGCGCATCGAACTGCGCATCGAAATCGGCCGGGCCCGCATCGCCGGCAGTGGCCGGCACCTCCGGGCCCCATTGCGCGAGGAAGCGGCGGCTGGCCGCTTCTGCATCGGCATCACGCCTGGGCAGCGGATCGGGTATCCACACATTGACCTGCGCCGGCCCGCTGGACTGCGCACGGAAGTCGGTCATCCACGCCACGATGTCCTGCGGCTGCGACAGCACCGCGCCCATCGCGCCCATGCTGCCGGCGTTGGCCAGCGCGGCTGACAACGGCACGGGGCAGGCGCCGGCCATCGGCGCCAGCAGGATCGGGGCCTGCAATGCAAAACGCCGACAGAAGCTGTCGGCGCGTTCGAGGATGGATGACTGGCTCACGCTCGGCGCACCTGGGGAAGGAGACGGTGCCAGCATACGCCGCACCGCCCCGCCCCGGCATGCACTGCGGGGAAACTCAGCGGAACGGCAGGCCGCCGCGACCGCCCATGGCGCCCATCATCCCCTTCATGCTGCGCATCATGCCCTTCATGCCGCCGCCGGCCATCTTGCTCATCATCTTTTCCATCTGCTGGTACTGCTTCATGAGCTTGTTGACGTCGGTCGGGGTCAGGCCGGAACCGCGTGCGATGCGGGCGCGGCGCGAGCCGTTGAGCAGGCCCGGGTTGCGGCGTTCCTTCTTGGTCATCGAGTTGATGATCGCGATCATGCGCGGCACTTCCTTGCCCTGGCTGACCTGCTGCTTGAGGTGCTCGGGAATCTGGCCCAGGCCCGGCAGCTTGTCCATCAGGCCGCCGATGCCGCCCATGTTCTGCATCTGCTCGAGCTGGTCGCGCATGTCGTTGAGGTCGAACTTTTTGCCCTTGGCGACCTTCTCGGCCAGCTTCTGGGCCTTGTCCTTGTCGACCTGCTGCTCGACCTGTTCCACCAGCGACAGCACGTCGCCCATGTCCAGGATGCGGCTGGCGATACGGTCCGGATGGAACACATCCAGGCCGTCGGGCTTCTCGCTGACACCGACGAACTTGATCGGCTTGCCGGTGATGTAGCGCACGCTCAGCGCGGCACCGCCACGGGCGTCACCGTCGGTCTTGGTCAGCACCACGCCGGTCAGCGGCAGCGCTTCGCCGAAGGCCTTGGCGGTGTTGGCCGCGTCCTGGCCGGTCATCGCGTCGACCACGAACAGCGTTTCCGCCGGGTTGACCGCGGCGTGCAGCGCCTTGATCTCGGCCATCATCGCTTCGTCGATGGCCAGGCGGCCGGCGGTATCGACGATGAGCACATCGACGAACGACTTGCGCGCATCGTCGATGGCCGCGCGCACGATGGCTTCGGGCTTCTGGTCGGCACTGGACGGGAAGAACAGCACGCCGACCTGGTCGGCCAGGGTCTTGAGCTGCTCGATCGCGGCCGGACGGTAAACGTCGGCCGACACCACCATCACCTTCTTCTTGCGCTTTTCCTTCAGGTGCTTGGCAAGCTTGCCCACCGTGGTGGTCTTGCCCGCGCCCTGCAGGCCGGCCATCAGGATGATCGCCGGGGCCGGCACGTTGAGGTTGAGGTCGGAGGCCGCCGAGCCCATCACCGTGGTCAGCTCGTCGCGCACGATCTTGATCAGCGCCTGGCCGGGGGTCAGCGACTTGAGCACTTCCTGGCCGACCGCGCGCACCTTGATGCGCTCGACCAGCGCCTGCACGACCGGCAGGGCGACGTCGGCTTCAAGCAGCGCGATGCGGACTTCGCGGGTGGCCTCGCGGATGTTTTCCTCGGTGAGGCGACCGCGGCCGCGCAGCCGCTCGATGGTGCCGGAGAGGCGCTGGGTCAGGGACTCGAACATGGAGGCAACCTGTTCAGAACGAAAGACAGAGAGACGCACAGTATAGCCGGTCCACCAAGCGCCCCGGCGCGCGCCTGCGGCCCGTGGCCGCAGGCATCGCCAGTGGCCGGGGGGTATGCGAAACTGGAACGATGACAATCGTTCTCATCGCGACCCTGCTGTACCTGACCGCCACCGGCCTGCTGGTGCGCGCGGTGGTCCGCGATGATGCGGTGACCTCCCCGGCCTGGCTGTGGCCGGCGCTGCCGGCGATGCTGCTGCACGGCGGTTACCACGTGCTGGTGGCGATGCGTACCACCGGTGGCCCGGACATGCATTTCTTCGCCGCGCTGTCTCTGGTCGGGCTCGGCATGGCCTGGCTGACCTCGCTGGTGGCCGCGCGCGGACGCATGGCGGCGCTGGGCGTGCTGGTATTTCCGATGGCCGCGGCGGTGCTGTGGGCCTATCACGCCTACGGCCACGCGCCGAGCCGACCGCTGGGCTGGCAGCTGGCCACCCACGCGTGGACGGCGCTGTTGGCCTACGCCACCCTGAGCGTGGCCGCGTTGTTGGCGATCATGTTGTGGCTGCAGGAGCGCGCGTTGCGCCGCCGCGATTTCCGGCCGTGGCTGCGCGCCCTGCCGCCGCTGGCCGATCTGGAATCGCTGCTGTTCCGGGTGATCGCGGTCGGCTTTGCGCTGCTCACCCTGACCCTGGTCACCGGCGTGCTGTTCGTCGACGACCTGCTGGCGCAGAAGCTGGTGCACAAAACCGTGCTCAGCGTGCTGTCGTGGATCGTGTTCGGCACCCTGCTGATCGGCCGTCGCCGTTACGGCTGGCGCGGCGCGAAGGCCGTGCACTGGACGCTGACCGCGATGGCGCTGCTCCTGCTGGCGTTCTTCGGCAGCCAGTTCGTCATCGAGCTGGTGTTCGGGCGAGCACGCTAGGCAGCTACAGCGGTTCGGTCAGCTGATCGCGCAGGCGGCTGCCACGCTGGGTGATCATGTCATCCACGCCCCAGCACCCATCGCCACGCTGCCGTAGTGACAACCGGGCCCGGTAGGGCTCGCCCCAGACCGCATAACGCACCTCCACCGTGGCCACGCCTGCCGCGCTGCCTGCCACGCGCGCGAACTCGAACGGTGCATCGATCTCGCCATCCTGGCCATCCAGCCACGGATCGCTGTCGAGATGGCAGATCCCCTGCTCGCGCCTCTGGCAGGCGCGTTCCTCGTCGAAAAGCCTGCCCAATGCGAGCGTCAGCACCTCCGCCGGCGTCGCCAGCAGATCGCCCACACTGGCCTGCTGGAACCGGCGCGCCACCGCCACCGGGTCGTCACACGCCGGCGCGGCCTGTCCTACCGGCACGCACAGCGCCATCAGCGCCATGCCGCCGTAAATCTTCCAGCCGGGTGTCCGCATATTCCGTTCCCTCCCCTGTGGATGGGCCGGGCGCCCCAGTGGCGCACCCGGCGTGACGCTTACAGACCGTAGCGCTCGATCACGTCTACATGACGCTGCTCGTCCTGGCCGCAGGCCTCGGCCAGGCGCAGCCAGCACAGCCGGTGCGGCCAGTGCGCGGTGGCCTCGAGCAGGAACCGGTGCAGGTCCAGCGGCGGCTGTTCCTGGGGCTGCGCCACGGTGAACAGCACGCCCGGCAGCGGCGCATTGTCGCCTTGGGCATCGGTGAGCTGGTAGTCGTCCGGGCTGTGCGTCCACAGCTTCCAGCCCCGGGCCTCCACTGCCTCGGAGAACGCGGTCCACGCATCTTCACCGGGGTGCACGCCATCGACCAGCCAGCTGCCCGCATAGCCACCGCTCTGGAGAAGGTGGACTTCGGCGTAGGTGGGCATGAAGCGCTCGCGCTCCTGCTCGTCCTCCGGTGCCGGATGGACCAGTTCGGCGTCGAACACCACCCAGTCGTTCACGCGCTGGCGGCGGTTGGCCGGCGCGTTCTCGACGATGCGCGCGGTGACCGGGCCGGTGCGGCGCGCATAGTATTCGATCGGCTCGCCGCCGTCCGCGCAGCGGATGATCACCCAGCCGAAGGATTCCTCGACCGGGCCATCGGTGCTTTTCAGTTCCATGCCGATGGCCGCTGCCGAACCGCGCACGGCGGCCCAGTCGCGGGCGGCACTGGCGGCGGTCATGTGGTCCCAGTGCGCGCTGCGCGGCTCTTCCAGTACCTCGGTGAGGTGGCGGTACTGCGCGGCCGCGTCCTGGAAGCGCTGCATGGCCATCAGGGCCATCGCCAGCAGGTTGCGGGCGGCATGCGACTGCGGCGACAGTGCCAGCAGCGCGCTGCACGCCTGCTCCAACGCGGGCCAGTCGGAGAGCTTGTGCGCCATCTGCGCCTGGCACCACAGTGCGAACACCGGCACCCGCGCCTGGTAATGCTGCGCCAGGCGATCCAGCCCGGCCTGGTCGCCACGCTGCACCAGCAGGCCCATCAAGGAGTACGCCGGGGGGGCATCCTCATGTCCGTGACGCTCGACGAACGCCCACAGCAACGCAATCGCTTCATTCTCGGCGCCGCAGGCATTCAGCGCCGAGGCGGCGACATCCAGCATCGCCGCGTCGTCGGGACGCTGCTCCACGCCCTGCAGCAACCATTGCGCCTCGCGTTCGGGGTCGCGCCCGTCGCCCTGTTCGCCCTGTTCGACCAGCCAGTCCAGCAAGCCCTCGGCGGGCACCGGCAACGCCGCCGCGCCGGGGGCGGCATCGATGCGCGCAGCCATCGCGGCCACGGCCTCGCTTGCACCGCGGTCCTGGCGCAGGCTGCCCAGGTGCTCCCGGGCCAGCGCCAGGTGGCGCCGTGCGGTCCACACCGCGCCGCGCTGCAGCGCCATGTCCACGCAGAGTCCGGCGATCTCGATCACGAAGCGGTGCGCGCCGACCTCTGCGTAATGCGCCAGGGTCGCGCTGAGCCGGCGGCCCAGGTCCCAGCTGTTGCGCTCGGGTGCGTTGCGCACCAGCAGCGCCACCGTATGCGCCCACATGCGGCGGTAATTCGGCGACAACTGGTTCCACGGCACCAGCGATGCCAGCGCTTCTTCATCGCGCCCCAGCTGCGCCAGCGCCCATGCGCGCGACAGTTTGCGCGGGATGGTGCAGTTTGCCGGCTCATAGTCGCCCTCGGCATCCACTTCGGCCTGGCGCGCGTTGATCAATGCCAGCGCCTCGGCCGCGCGGCCGCTGGCGAGCAGGATCTTGATGCGCATTTCCGGGAAGCTGTCGTACACCTTGCCGCCATGCGCCAGCACGGTGCCGGCCTGCACGTCCAGGTAATCCAGGGCCCCCTGGCTGTTGCCGTCGTCCAGCAACGCATCGGCCTTCTCGCAGCTGAGGCACTGGAAGCACGCCCAGCTCGGATTGATCCGCGCCAGCGTTTCCTCGCAGACCTCGATGCGCTCGGGCACCCAGCCGGGGCCGTCGATGTTGCCGTAACAGGCCGCCAGGTCCTGGGTGACGCAGACCGACTGCGGGCACTCCACCGTGTCGGCACGGTGCGCGCGCTCGAACAGCGCCACAGCGTCGCCCAGCGCAGACTCGCCCTCCAGGCGGTTGCCGACGCGGTTGCGCATGTCCCAATGGCCGACGAACACCTCCAGCCACGGATTGCCCAGCGTCTTGCCCAATGCGCGCGCCTCGGGCAGCAGGGCATCCACACGGTCCAGGCGCAGTTCGCAGACCTCATCGGTCAAGCGCGTCAGCAGCTGTGCGCTCTGCGCCTGCCCGGCTTCGCCAAGATCGTCCTGAAGTTTTTCCACCCAGTTCCAGATATCCATGCGGTCGTATCGTCCTGCAGTACGTAATGATGATGAAAAGGAATATCAGCGCGCCTGCAGCATCTGCTGCAGGGCATCGGCGATGTCGCCGAACGCGCGGTTGAGGTCGTTGCTGGCCGCGCCGCCGTCCTGGGCGCGCCCCTGCGCACTGACGATCACCTTCAGCGAGCGCAGCAGGCGCGCGGCGGACTCGGCCTGCGGGTTGCCGGCGCGCATCGCCGCCAGCAACGCCTGCACGGCGGGGTTGTCCAGGTTGAGGTACAGGCGCGAGGGTGCGCGCGCGACGATCCGGGCGGTGAACTGGCGCGCCAGCCGCAGCGCGGCCATTGACACGCGCTTGTCGTTTTCGTCGTCTTCCAGACGGCGTTTCAGCTCGGCCTCGCGATCGGGCACCACCACCACTGGCAGCTCGGCCGGGCTGAAATGCGCCGGCAACAATTGCTCACCGTCACCCAGGTGGGTCTGCAACCAGTCCATTTCCGCCTCGGGCAGCGTAGTGGTGCGGAACAGCGCGCGGTTGCCTTGTTCGGTGCCCAGCTCCACCAGGCGCATGCCCTTGGCCTGGGTCCAGCGGCGCAGGAACGGCACCACCGCGTAACGGTTGCCATGCGCCACCGGCACGCCCATCGCGCGGAACAGCATTTCCTCGAAACCGCCGCCGCTGTCCAGGATCACGTGGACCGCACCGCGCGACGGCAGTTCGCTTGCCTTGATGTCGCCCTGCGAGCTTGGCACGCGCACGTGTTCAAGCAGCAATTGGAACAGGCGCTCATCGCACAGCGAGGCGCCCAACAGCGCTTCGTTGTGCCGCACCAGAATGCGTCGCCAGGCCTCCGGCTGCTGCCGTGCGATCTCCACCAGCCCGTCGATGAGCGCCTCGCCCAATGCATGCTGGACTGCGCTGTAGGTTTCATCGCGCTGCAGGTCCTCGCGGCTGGCGGTAGGGGTCAACCGGCTGGATTCGATCACGCCGCCGATGAAACCGGCCCAGGGCGGCAGCAGGTCGCGCGCGTCGTCGTCGAGCAGCATGCCGCGCACGAACACCGACAGGTTGCGGTTGTCGCTGGTGCCGTAGGTGGCGCCGTCCTGAACCCAGAGCAGGCCCACCGCGTCGCTGCCGCCATCGGCGCGCAGCGGCATGCAGGCGATCGGCTCGAAGCTGCGCTCGAAATGCGCGGCGAACTCCAGGCCGCGGCGCTGCGCCTGCAGCGGGTGCATGACCACGCCGGCCTGCGGGCGCCACGGCGGCGGCTCGGGGTTGATCGCACGCGCATCCTGGCCGATGTGGATCGGCTCGCCCAGCAGCGCGCAGTAGCGGCCGAGGATGTCGCGCAGGTTCTGCTCCTGCGCCAGGTGCACGTAACTGCCATGCAGCTCCAGCACCACTTCGGTGCCGACCGCGCGCGCCGGGATCGGGGACACCGTGTACTGCTCGGCGTTGTTCGAGACATAGCAGTGGCCCAGCGTCGGCTGCTGGTAGGAGGTGGTGCGCACGGTCACCCGGCGCGCCAGCACGAACGCGGACAGGAAGCCCAGCCCGAACATGCCGATCAGGCCTTCGTCGTCCTCGCCGGCCTGGCGCAGGCCACGGGTATAACCCACGCCAACCGTGGCCAGGTAATCGTGGATTTCCTGCTGGGTAAGCCCGGCGCCGGTATCGATGATGCGTACGATGCCGTTGACCGCATCGCCGTGCACTTCGATCCGGCCCGGCTCCTGCCAGTCGGCCTGTTCCAGGCGCCGTCGTACCAGCGAATCGTGCGCGTTCTGCACCAGTTCGCGCAGTGCCACCACCGGGGTGGAATACAGATGCTTGCCAAGGACAGTCATCAATCCGTTGAGGTCGACACCGGCGCGACGGATCTCGCTGGCGCCCTGTGCATCCAGGGGGGTCTCTTGCATGGAATCGTTTTCTCTGGCGGGCGCACCCCGGCGGGGATACGCGCTGGAACGAGGATTTCAGGAGTGGAAAACTAGCACAGCCCAGCCGCGCATTGCCTGCGCGGCGGGTGCATCGGAAACAGCGCGTTCAGATCGCCTCGATCGCCTCGGACAACCGCTCCACCGCAATCACTTCCATGCCCTTCACGCTACCGGTCTTCGGCGCGTTGGCCTTGGGCACGATCGCGCGCTTGAAGCCATGGGTGGCCGCTTCACGGAGGCGATCCTCGCCATTGGGCACCGGGCGGATTTCGCCGGACAGGCCGACCTCGCCGAAAGCAATGGTCTTCTCGGCCAGCGGCCGGTCCTGCAGCGAGGACAGCACCGCCAGCAGCACCGGCAGATCCACCGCGGTTTCCTGCACACGGATGCCACCGACCACATTGACGAACACGTCCTGGTCGCCAGTGAGCACGCCGCCGTGCCGGTGCAGCACCGCCAACAGCATCGCCAGCCGGTTCTGCTCCAGGCCTACCGCGACACGGCGCGGGTTGGACAGCGGCGAGGTATCCACCAGCGCCTGCACTTCCACCAGCAGCGGGCGGGTGCCTTCGCGGGTCACCATCACGCAGCTGCCCGGCTGCTGGGTGCTGCCCCCGGAGAGGAAGATCGCCGAGGGATTGGAGACTTCCTTCAGGCCCTTCTCGCCCATCGCGAACACACCCAGCTCGTTGACCGCGCCGAAGCGGTTCTTGAACGCGCGCAGCAGGCGGAAGCGGCTACCGCTCTCGCCCTCGAAGTACAGCACCGCATCGACCATGTGTTCGAGCACGCGCGGGCCGGCGATGCCGCCTTCCTTGGTGACGTGGCCGACCAGGAACACGGCGGTGCCGGTTTCCTTGGCAAAGCGCACCAGCCGCGCGGCGCTTTCGCGCACCTGGCTCACCGAGCCCGGCGCGGCGGTGAGCGACTCGGTCCACAGCGTCTGCACCGAGTCGGCCACGATCAGCTTCGGGCGGGCCACGCTGGCATGCTGCAGGATCGCCTCCACCTGGGTTTCGGCCAGCGCGTTGACGTTGTCCAGCGGCAGGTCCAGCCGCACCGCGCGGCCGGCCACCTGCGACAGCGATTCCTCGCCGGTGATGTACAGCACCGGCAGGGTCGCGGCCATCTTCGCCACCGCCTGCAGCAGCAGGGTCGACTTGCCGATGCCCGGATCGCCACCGACCAGGATCACCGCACCTTCGACCAGGCCGCCGCCCAGCACGCGGTCGAACTCGCCGATGCCGGTACTCACGCGCAGGTGTTCGGTCTGCTGGACGTCCTTGAGCGCCATGATCTTCGGCGCATCGACCTTGCCGGCCCAGCCGGAACGGCGCGAAGCCGGCGACTTGGCCGCCGCCGCGCTTTCCAGCGTGATCTCGGTCAGCACGTTCCAGACCCCGCACTCGGTGCACTGGCCTTGCCACTTGCTATATTCGGCGCCGCATTCGCTGCACACGTAGGCGGTGAGTCGCTTGGCCATGTCCACGTCCACTTCATCAATTGTCCGGCAGGATAGCCGAGCCGCGTCGCAACAACCGAGACGCGCTGCCAGCGGCGCTCAAGTTCCCCGCGCCCGTGCCGATACTGCGGCGGGCCATCGCCCTTCCCCACTTCATCCAGGCTTTTCCCATGACCGGCACCTACAGCCAGAGTCTTGTCGTCTTCTCGCTGCTGGTTGCCATCCTCGCCTCGTACACGGCGCTGGACATGGCCGGCCGGCTGGCCAGCACCCAGGGGCGTGTGGCCCGCTGGTGGCTGGCCGGTGGCGCGGGCGCGATGGGGCTGGGCATCTGGTCGATGCACTTCATCGGCATGCTCGCCTTCCACCTGCCGATCCCGGTCGGCTACGACCTGGGCATCACCCTGTTCTCGCTGGCGGTGTCGGTGGGCGCCTCGGCGTATGCGCTGTGGCTGGTCTCGCGCCCGGCGCTGCCTTGGGCGCGGCTGGTCGCCGGCGCGGTGCTGATGGGCCTGGGCATCGCGGCCATGCATTACCTGGGGATGGCGGCCCTGCGCATGCAGCCGGGCATCGACTACGACCCGTTCTGGTTCACCCTCTCGCTGCTGATCGCCATCGGCGCGGCCGGTGCGGCGCTGTGGATCGCCTTCCGTCTGCGCCTGGAGCAGCGCCGCGCGTTCCTGCTGCGCGGCCTGGCCTCGCTGGTGATGGGCCTGGCTATCGTGGGCATGCACTACACCGGCATGGCGGCGGCCAGCTTCCCGGCCGGCAGTATCTGCGGGGCAGCGTATGGGGACGGCATCGACGCCAAGTGGTTGGCCGTGCTGGTCATCGTCACGACGCTGGCGACGCTGGGCATCGCGCTGCTGTCCTCGGTATTCGACCGGCAGATGCGCACCCGCACCGGCCTGCTTGCCGATTCGCTGGCCCACGCCAATGAAAAGCTGCTGCAGGCCGCGCTGCACGATCCGTTGACCCAGCTGCCCAACCGCATGCTGCTGCAGGACCGCATCGAACAGGCGATCGAGAAGGCGCAACGTCGGCAGTTCAGCTTCGCGGTGATGTTCTGCGACCTGGATGGCTTCAAGGCGATCAACGACGCCTACGGCCACCAGCTCGGCGACAAGCTGCTGATCCAGATGAGCGAGCGCGTCGGCGCACTGCTGCGCGGTCAGGATACGTTCGCGCGGCTGGGCGGCGACGAGTTCGTCATCGTGTTCCAGGTGGACGATCCGGAAGACGCGGCGGTGGTGGCCGAGCGGATCATTGCCAGCGTGGGCGAGCCGTTCCTCATCGACACACTGGAACTGCAGGTGACGGCCAGCCTGGGCATCGCGCTGTACCCGGCCGATGCCACGACCGAGCGCGAACTGATGGCGCACGCCGACGCGGCGATGTACCACACCAAGGATGCGGGCCGGAACGGCTATACGTTCTTCACCGAGTCGATGCATGTCAGCGCCAACCGCCAGCTCAAGCTGCTGCAGGAGCTGCGCCGCGCGATCAACCGCAACGAGCTGGTGCTGCACTACCAGCCCAAGTTCCCGGCCAGCGGGCAACCGCTGATCGGCGCCGAGGCACTGGTGCGCTGGCAGCACCCGGAGCTGGGCCTGCTGGGCCCGGACACGTTCATTCCGGTGGCCGAGCGCAGCGGGCTGATCCTGCCCCTCGGTGACTGGGTGCTGGACCGGGCCTGCGCGCAGCTGCGCCAGTGGCACGATGCCGGGCATGTGGAGTGGTCGATGGCGGTGAACCTGTCGCCGCTGCAGTTCGCGTCGAGCACGCTGCTGGACACGGTCAGGCAGACCCTGGACAAGCACGGCCTCGACCCGCGCCACCTGACGCTGGAAGTGACCGAGACGACGGCGATGAAGGACGTCGAGGCCAGCCTGCTGATCCTGCACGGGCTGACGGCGATGGGGGTGAACATTTCCATCGACGACTTCGGCACCGGGTACTCGAGCCTGCTGTATCTCAAGCGGATGCCGGCCACCGAGCTGAAGATCGACCGCGCGTTCGTGCACGATCTGGAAGACAACGCCGAAGACGCCGCGATCGTGTCGTCGATCATCGCGCTCGGCCGTTCACTGCAGTTGCGGATCGTCGCCGAAGGCGTGGAGACCGCAGGGCAACGGCAGTACCTGAGCGACATGGGCTGCGATCTGCTGCAGGGCTACCACCTGGGGCGGCCGGTCGGGGCTGAGGAGTTTTTGCGATTGGCGCAGGCGGCGTAACGCTTCAATCTTCGATCTTCAGTGCGCGGCTTGGGTACGAACAAGCAAGCGCCGGCACCGGCTCTTGTGCCTGGAGTTGGGCGGGGGCGTATGGGGTCGCGGGACACGCCGCAAGTACGTCCCTGTAGGCTCGCGTGCGCCATCCATGGCGCACGACGGTCCCGCGACCCCACACGCCCCCGCCCCAGATAGTGGGCCGGCGGCCACGGGAAGAGCGGGACGCCGAGCGACACGGCGACAGCACCACTGCGTCTGCTTCTTTATCGCGCACCCGCACACTGTCAAAGGGCGGATACGGGTGGGTTGGCGGGACCGTCATGCGCCATGGATGGCGCATGCGAGCTTACAAGGACGTACTTGCAGCGTGTCCCGCCAACCCACCCGTACCCGCCAAGCCAGCCGACGCGCACCGACGCCGCACTTGATCCTGCTGCCCTGCCTCGCCACAACTCCGGCGAAACAAACAAAAAGGCCGCCCGAAGGCGGCCTTTCTGCATCCGGCAATGTCGCCAGGACGTTACTGCATCATGTGCACGTTCATGTTGTGCATGACCCAGAGCGAACCGGCCACGATGATGCCGATCACCACGACGGTGAAGGCCGCCGCGCTGACGTTCCAGCGCTGCGCCGAAGAGCGGTCCAGGTGCAGGAAGAACACCAGGTGCACCAGGATCTGCAGCACCGCGGCGATCACGATGATGACGCCGGTGGTGAACGTCGGCAGATTGCCGTGCATCACCAGCCAGAACGGAATGATGGTCAGCACCGCCGCCAGCACGAAGCCGGTCAGGTAGGACTTGACGCTGCCGTGGCTCTCGCCGCCAGCACCGTGGTCGTGTGCGTGATTGTCATGTGCGGACATTACAGCGCTCCCTTCAGGTAGACGACGGAGAACACGCCGATCCAGATCAGATCCAGGAAGTGCCAGAACAGGCTCAGGCACGCCATGCGGGTCTTGTTGGTCGGGGTCAGGCCGTTCTGCTTGATCTGGATGAACATGATCAGCAGCCACAGCAGGCCGGCGCTCACGTGCAGACCGTGGGTACCGACCAGCGCGAAGAACGCCGACAGGAACGCACTGTGGTCCGGACCGTAGCCCTCATGGATGAGGTGGTTGAACTCCCACACTTCCATGATCATGAAGCCGAAGCCCAGCAGCCAGGTCAGCCCCAGCCACAGGTACATCTGACCGACCTTGTGCTTGTGCAGGGCGATCATGCCCAGCCCGAAGGTCAGCGAGGAGACCAGCAGCAGCGTGGTTTCCCAGGCGACGAAGGACAGGTCGAACAGGTCTTTCGGGCCGGGGCCGCCGTTGGTGCCGCCGGACAACACGATGTAGGTGGCAAACAGACTGGCGAAGATGAGGCAGTCGCTCATCAGGTACACCCAGAAACCGAAGACGGTGTTGCCGCCGGTGTCGTGGTGCTCGTGCTCGTCATGGCCGTGGGCCGCCGCGTGCGCGGCGTGCCCATGGTTCATGCTGTTGGTGGGGATAGTGCTGCTCATGCCTTCAGCTCCGATTTCACCAGGCCCTGCGCCACCAGGTGGCGACGGTGCTCATTTTCGATGCGCTCCACTTCGGCGGCCGGCACGTAGTAATCCGTGTCCTTGTCGAAGGTGCGCCAGATGAAGGTACCGATCATGCCGACCAGGCCGACGATGGCCAGCCACCAGATGTGCCAGATCATCGCAAAGCCGAACACCAGGCTGAAGGCACCGATCACCACGCCCGTGCCGGTGTTGCGCGGCATGTGGATGTCGCTGTACTTGGCCGGACGTTCCCACGCCTCACCACGCTGCTTGCGCTCCCAGAAGTCGTCCAGTTCGGTGACCTTGGGCAGTGCGCCGAAGTTGTAGAACGACGGCGGCGAAGAGGTTTCCCACTCCAGCGTGCGCGCATCCCACGGGTCGCCGGTCAGGTCGGCGGTCTTCTTGCGGTCGCGGATGGACACGGCGATCTGGATCACCTGACACAGGATGCCGGCGCCGATGATGAACGCACCGAACATGGCGATCACCAGCAGCGGCTGGTATTCCAGGTTCGGGTAGCTCTGCATGCGGCGGGTCATGCCCATGAAGCCCAGGATGTACAGCGGCATGAACGCCACGTAGAAGCCGATGAACCAGCACCAGAACGCGCGCTTGCCCCAGGTTTCGTTGAGGCGGAAGCCGAACATCTTCGGCCACCAGTAGCTGATGCCGGCGAACATGCCGAACACCACGCCGCCGATGATGACGTTATGGAAGTGGGCGATCAGGAACAGGCTGTTGTGCAGCACGAAGTCGATGGCCGGGATCGCCAGCATCACGCCGGTCATGCCGCCGATGGTGAAGGTGACCATGAAGCCGATCGTCCACAGCACCGGGGTGGTGAACTGCACGCGACCGCGGAACATCGTGAACAACCAGTTGAAGATCTTCACGCCGGTCGGGATCGAGATGATCATCGTCGTTATGCCGAAGAAGGCATTGACGTTGGCACCCGAGCCCATGGTGAAGAAGTGGTGCAGCCACACGATGAACGACAGCACGCCGATGCAGGCCGTGGCGTAAACCATGCCCTTGTAGCCGAACAGCGCCTTGCGCGAGAACGTGGCGATGACCTCGGAGAACACGCCGAAGGCCGGCAGCACCAGGATATAGACTTCCGGGTGACCCCAGATCCAGATCAGGTTGATGTACAGCATGGCGTTGCCGCCACCGTCATTGGTGAAGAAGTGCGTGCCCAGGTAACGGTCCAGGGTCAGCAGCACCAGGGTGATGGTCAGCACCGGGAAGGCGGCGATGATCAGCACGTTGGTGACCAGCGCGGTCCAGGTGAAGATCGGCATGTGCATCAGCTTCATGCCGGGGGTGCGCATCTTCAGGATGGTAATGAAGAAGTTGATACCGCTCAGCGTGGTACCCAGGCCAGCGACCTGCAGGCCCCAGATGTAGTAATCCACACCGACGCCTGGACTGTATTCCTTGCCGGACAACGGCGGGAAGGCCAGCCAGCCGGTCTGCGCGAACTCACCCACGCCCAGCGAGATCATCACCAGGCCCGCGCCCGCCACGAACAGCCAGAAGCTGAGCGAGTTGACGAACGGGAAGGCCACGTCGCGCGCGCCGATCTGCAACGGCACCACCACGTTCATCAGGCCGGTGATCAGCGGCATCGCCACGAAGAAGATCATGATCACGCCGTGGGCGGTGAAGACCTGGTCGTAGTGGTGCGGAGGCAGGAAGCCCTCTGCCCCGCCGGCGGCGAGCGCCTGCTGGGCACGCATCATGATCGCGTCGGCAAAGCCGCGCAGCAGCATGACGAAGGCGACGATGAGGTACATCGCGCCGATCTTCTTGTGGTCGACCGAGGTGAACCACTCTTTCCAGAGATAGCCCCACAGCTTGAACTTGGTGATCAGGGCCAGCACCAGCAGGCCACCGATGCCCGCGCCGATCAGCGTGGTGATGATGATCGGGTCATGCGGGATGTCGGCAAATGTCAATTTACCCAGCGGATTCATGCTCATTCTCCCGAGCCAGCGTGACCGGCGTGACCGGCGGCGGCGTGCTCGTCTGCAGTGTGGTCGGCGTGCTCATCGGCGGCGCCCGCGGCATGCGCGTGCGTGTCGTCGGCATGCACGTCGGCCGCGTGGCCGGCAGCATCGTGGCCTTCGGCGGTCATCGGCATGTCGTGGCCGGCGTGGCTTTCGCCCGCGGCAGCGTCATGGCCCATCGCCTTGTGGTCGTGCTTCATGCCGTAGTGCTGGTTGTCACCCATGTGGCGGGCGATGACCCAGTCGAACAGGCCGGCTTCGGTGGTGCCGTAGTAGGTCACCGGATGCCAGTCGTGGTTCTTTTCGGCCACCAGCGCGTTGAAGGCGGTCTTGTCCAGGGTTGCCGCGTCGCCACGGACCTTGGCCAGCCACTGCTGGTACTGCTCCTCACTGACCGAATGGGCGGTGAAGTGCATCTTGCTGAAGCCCGCGCCGCTGTAGTGCGAGGACATGCCCGGGAACTCACCGGTCTCGTTGGCGATCAGGTGGAGTTTGGTCTCCATGGCCGTCATCGAGTAGATCATGCTGCCCAGGTGCGGGATGAAGAATGCATTCATCACCGAATCGGACGTGATCTTGAAGTTCAGCGGGGTATCGACCGGGAAGGTGATCTCGTTGACCGTGGCGATCTTTTCTTCCGGATAGATGAACAACCACTTCCAGTCCAGCGAAATGGCTTCGATCACCACCGGCTTCTTGTCCGAGTCCAGCGGACGGTACGGATCCAGCGCGTGCGAGGAACGCCAGGTCAGCACGGCCAGCACCAGCACGATCATGCACGGAATCGACCACACCACCACTTCGATCGCGGTGGAGTGCGACCACTTCGGCTCGTAACGGGCCTTGGTGTTGGTCGCACGGTACTTCCACGCGAAGGTCAGGGTCATGATGATGACCGGCACGACGACCAGCAGCATGAGCACGGTAGCCGTGATCAGCAGCGTCTTCTCATCGTGGCCGATCTGGCCCTTGGGGTTGAGGATGGCCGAGTTGCAGCCCGTGAGGAACACGGACAGTGCAAACAGCAGGCCCGGACGCAAGAAGCGTCCAAGGGGGTTCAACGGAATCATCGGTCGATCCAATTGCGTAGGGAATGCCAGGTCAAGCGCGGCCCGCCCGGCCAAAGGCCGGATGTGCCGGTCCAGGGGGACAGGCACGAGGGACGATCATGTCAGCCTTCCAATTTTAGGCCGTCATGCATCATTTAAGAAAGGCGTTGACAATGATTCGACGCAGTAAAGGGCCGAAAAAGGCTGCGACACGTTGTCGCACTGCGCGCCGGAGGCCGGAATCGGCACAGTTGGCCAGTCTTGTATAGACATGAATGGTTCAAGGAGGGACGCGGGCGGGTGCAGTCGTGGCCGCCCGCCCGGCGGCCCGCTGCGCGTCCGCTCAGTGCAGCAGCACCGACAACAGCGCCGTGCACAGGCACACATAGCCCAGCAGGGCCAGGCTGATCGCCAGCGTGGTGCGCATGATCGCCGACTCCTGGCCGACCAGCTTCACCGCAGCGGCGGCAATGGCGATCGATTGCGGCGACACCAGCTTGGCCATCACCCCGCCGGCGGTATTGGCCGCCACCAGCAGCGCCGGGGAGACCCCGATCTGCGTGGCCGTCACCGCCTGCAGATGCGCGAACAAGGTATTGCTGTTGACCACCGAGCCGGTGATGAATACCCCCAGCCAGCCGATCACCGGCGCCACCACCGGGAACAGGCCGCCGGCCTGGGCCAGTGCCAGACCAATCGTGGACGAGGCGCCGGAATAGTTGGTGATATAAGCCACGGCCATGACGAGCGCTACCGTCGCCAGCGGCTTCCACATCTCCCGGCCGGACTGCGCCAGTTCCTCGCCGGCCGCACGCAGGCTCAGCCTGGGTGACAGCACGACGGTAAGCAGCGCTGCGATCAGGATCGCCGTGCCGGAGGCATTGAGCCACCCCACGGTCCACACCGCCGGCAGCGCGCGTGCACTGGCCACCAGCGGCGGCAACTCCTGCACGCGCTGGTCGAGCAGGCCGATGGGCAGGTGCAGCACCGTCGTGCCGAGCACGCCATCATCGGCAAACATCGCCTTGAACGCGGGCAGGCTCCAGACCAGGATCGTGGCGGTGAGGATGTAGAACGGCGACCACGCCAGCAGCACGTCCCTCAGCGACCAGCGCTGGCTGGAGACCGGCGGGGCCTGTGCTTCGCGGTAGATCCGTTTCGGGCGCCAGACCTGCATGAACGCGGCCAGGCTGCCCATCGCCGCGAGCGGCCCGATGATGTCCACCAGTTCGGGCCCCAACAGATGCAGCACCAGCGTCTGCGTGCCACTGAAGACCACGCCGACCACGAGCAGCACCGGCCAGGTCTCGCGCACGCCGCGCCAGCCGTCCAGCATCATCACCAGCAGCGCCGGCAGCAACAGCGCGCAGACCTGTACCAGCGGGATCAGCATGAGCGACATGTCGCCCAGCGCTACCCCACCCTGCTGCGCGCCCACCAGCACCGGAATGCCGATGGCACCGTAGGCCCCCGCCGCGCCATTGGCCACCAGGCAGAGCATGGCCGCCTTCAGCGGGCGGAAGCCAAGCTCGACCAGCAGCGCGGCGCAGATCGCGATGGGCACGCCGAACCCTGCCGCGCCTTCCAGGAAGCCACCAAAACAGAACGCGATCAGCAGCACCTGGATGCGCTGGTCGTCGGAAATGGTGGCGATGCTGCCGCGGATCACCTCGAACTTGCCGCTGCGGATGGCCAGCTTGTACAGCCACACCGCCATCAGCACGATGAAGCTGATCGGGAACAGGCCGTTGGCGATGCCCAGCAGCGCCGCACCGGCGATGCTGCCCAGTGGCATGCCGAATACCCAGGCCGACACCAGCGCGGACACCAGCACCGCCAGCAACGCGGCGGTGAGTCCCTTCAGCCGCAGCACGGTCAACGCCAGCAGGAACACCAGCACCGGCAGCGCGGCCAGCAGCGCCGAGAGGTTCGCGTTACCGAGTGGATCGTAGTTCTGGGGCCACATGGTCAATCCCTGCGGGGTGCGTTGACGGGGAAACGGCGGCGAACGGGGTCAGGCGGCGGTAACGAGGTTGGGACAGGTGTTTCCCGTAGCGAAATCCCCGAGATTGCGCAGCGTGATCCCGGAAATCTCCTGCAACGCCTCCACCGTGAAGAACCCCTGGTGCCCGGTGACCAGCACGTTCGGGAACGTCATCAAACGCTGGAACGTGTCATCGTCGATGATCTCGCCCGACCGGTCCTGGAAGAACAGCACGCTCTCCTGTTCGTACACATCGATGGCCAGATGCCCAAGGTGCCGCGACTTCAGCGCACGGATCACCGCCTGGGTATCCACCAGGCCGCCACGCGAGGTGTTCACCAGCATCGCACCGGCCTTCATCCCCGCCAGCGATACATCGTTGATGAGGTGATGGGTATCCGGAGTAAGCGGGCAATGCAGCGAGACGATGTCTGCGCGCGCAAGCAGTTCATCCAGCGGCACGGACTCGCCGATGGATTCGAACGCAGGCGACGGATAAGGATCGTGGCCCAGCACCGTGCAGCCCATGCCCTTGAAGATGCGCGCCGTGGCCAGACCGATCTTGCCGGTGCCGACGATGCCCACGGTTTTGCCATACAGGGTGCGTCCTAGCAGACCATCGAGCATGAAGTTGCCCTCGCGCACCCGGTTATAGGCGCGGTGGGTCTGCCGGTTGAGGGTCATCACCAGGGCCAGCGCGTGCTCGGCCACCGCCTCGGGCGAATAGGCCGGAACGCGCGCCACGAAGAAGCCCAGGTCGGCCGCCGTGGCAAGGTCCACATTGTTGAAGCCGGCGCAGCGCAGCAGGATCGCGCGCACGCCCAGCGCATGCAGGGCGTGCAGCACCGGCGCATCCAGGCGGTCGTTGACGAAGACACAGACCGCCTCGCAGTCCTGTGCCAGTGCGGCGGTGTGGATGTCCAGCGAAGCGTCGAAATAGAGGAATTCGAACGAATGCGCGGCATCGGCGTGCTGATTTGCCTCGTCCAGGAAGCGGCGGTCGTAGGGCCGGGCGCTGAATACGGCGATCTTCATGAAGCATCCTTTGCGGGAGAAGCGCGCGGCGCGGCCTTCAGGGCACTCTACGCGGTAACCGGTGACAGGATCGCGCGCAACCGGTGTCCATGCAAACCCGCCGACAGGGGTACATCATTACAATGCGGCCAACGACTGGAGCACGTGCCTTGAGCCTGACCGCCCGATTTCTGCGCTGGACCGGCACCCCTGCGGGCCGGCGCGCCCTGTTTGCCATCACTACGGCGACCATCATGCTCGTAGCATGTAATCCGCTGCTGTTACCCCTGCTGCCGGTGGTCGATGCCGTTGGTCTGGACGTGCTGGCCTTGCTGGTCGGGGCCCAGACGCTGGCAGCGTTTCCCTGGTTGGCACACCTCACGCGGCGGTGTTCAACGCCTGCAGGGCGCGTGCTGGCTGGCTTCCTCGCCGGTGCTGTCGGCGGCTATCTGAGACAGCTTCTGTTCGGCGGATACTGCCGGGGCGTCCGCTTCGGGCAGGGGTAAAAGGCACGGTCGGGCGCGAGGCAGCACGCGTGCGCAGGGCCCGACCATGCGCTTGGACCGCGTATGAACCCCAGCGCTCCCCGCGATAGACCCGCCCGTCAACGTGCCCTAGTATTCGCCACTTCAGCAGCGCCATGGGTAGAAGGTCGTGGGCAGTTTTGAGAGGTTCAATGGCCGTCGCAGCGGCCAGGGGAAACCGATTGCGGTGCTTTCCCACGGCTTCGGCACCGACCAGACGGCATGGACGGCATTGCGACCGTGGTTCGAGGCACGCTTCGACGTGATCTCCTTCGACCTCGCCGGCTGCGGTCCGAAGGGCGCCGACACCTACGATTTCGACCGGCACGGTGCGTTGTTCGGCTATGCCGACGACCTGCTCGACCTGCTCGATGAGTGCGACGTCGAACACTGCACGTATGTCGGCCACTCGATGAGCGGCATGATCGGCACGCTCGCCGCCATTGCCAGGCCGGACCTGTTCGAACGGCTTGTGCTCATCGGCGCCTCCCCGCGTTACCTCGACGATGCCGACTACATCGGCGGATTCAAGCCGGAGGACCTGGAAGGCCTGTTCCAGAGCATGAGTGCCAACTACCAGGCCTGGGTGGCCGGGTTCGCGCCGATGGTCGTTGGCGTGGACGACAGCACGGTGATCGCCGATTTCTCCAACACCCTGTTCCAGATGCGCCCGGACATCGCCCTCAACACGTCGCGCACGATCTTCACCTCCGACCTTCGACGCTCGGCCGCGCAGTTGACCACGCCTGTCCATGTGATCCAGACCGCCGTGGACGTAGCCGTTCCCGTGCAGGTCGGTCAGTGGCTGGCCAGGGCGATCGACGGCGCGACGCTCGACGTGATCGATGCCGCCGGCCATCTCCCGCACATGACCGCCACCGATGCGGTCATCGACATCCTCAAGCAGCGTCTTTGCGGAGCGGCGCATTGACCCCCTCCGACAGCGAAGCATTGGCTGCGCTGTGCCACTTCGCCCAGGTCGCGGCCGGCGCGGATATGGTCATGGCCGTCGACATCGTGTCGGACGGCCGTGCCACGTGGGCGGCCTCTTCGCCCTCGATGACGTTCTCCGGCTTCACCCTGGCCCGCAGCGGCATCTTCGAACACGTCTGGCAGGGCGAGCCGGTGGAGGCCACCGCGTTCCGGCTGCCGTCCGCGATCATCCACGCGCTGGGGGGTACGCCGTACGCATTGCTCTACGTGCCTGCCCCCTCGCAGGCAGCGCCGCTGAGCGGGCTGCTGCTGTTCTGGCGTAACGCGCCGGTGCCTGCGCTGATGACGCTGCAGATACCCCTGCTGGCAGCAAGCGTGGCACGGCTGCTGGCCGCGAGACGGGGGACGGCGCGCGAGGCGATCGTGCGCAACCAGTTTCTCGACCTGTTCGAGAGCGTGCCGGCCGGCATCGTGCTGATCGACGGCGATGGCGTGGGTGCGGCCGTCAACGAACGTGCGGCGGAACTGCTTGACTGTCCGCCGGGACGCCTGCGCGCCGCGGATATCGCCGGCCCCATGCGTGCCCTGCGGCAACGGTGCGACAACCATGCCGCGCTGGAGCAGGCCTATGCCGCCCAGGTGGGCAACGTCAACTTCGCCGCAACGCTGAACTGGACGCTCGGGGAAAGAACGTTCGAGGTGGACACCCATCCGGTCCGCGGCAACGGCGAGCACGGACGCATCTGGCTGTTCACCGACGTCACTGCCGACCTGCTGATGGCCGCCGAACTGCGCCGCCTCGCTTCCTCCGACCCCCTGACCGGCGTCCCCAACCGACGTCACTTCGAGGAGTGCTCGGCGCAGATCATTGCCGCCCGCGAAGCCCAGGGCCACGCGGTGGCCGTGCTCATGGTCGATGTTGATCACTTCAAGAAGATCAATGACACCCATGGCCATCCGGTGGGTGACGAAGTGCTCAAGGTCGTCGCAAGGCGATGCCGCGAGGCGCTGCGTGACCGCGACCTGTTCGCCCGGTTCGGCGGCGAGGAGTTCATCGCGCTGCTGTCGGCGCCGGCCATCAACGAAGTGCCTGTCGCGGCCGAGCGCCTGCGCAGTGCGATTGCCGCCGAGCCGATCACGGTGGGCGGCACGCGTATCGCCGTCTCGATCAGCGTGGGCGCGGCGATTGGCGAGGCGCTTCCCGGCGGGGATCAACCGCTCCTGGAAGAGCTGGTCGCGCGTGCCGATGAAGCGCTGTACCAGGCCAAGACCGAGGGGCGCAACCGGGTGCGGATGGCGGATCCGGTTTCGGCGTAGCCAGGCAGGGAGTTCCGCCACCGAGCATCGCACGGTGGGGGATGCCGTTGCGCCTCCGCCGCCGTGCGATCCTGGCCCTCACATCCGCGCCCCAGCCAGGGGGCGTTCTTCAGCGCGGATCAGACCATCCCGAGCACGAGCCTTGTGCGTTGCAGGCAGCCACCCGCACCGAACGCGGGCAGATGCCATCGATGGTCATGCTGGTGGTGCTCACGGTGTAGCCGGCCGAGGGGACCGACCATCTCGGCGGACTTGAGGAACTTGCTGTACTCCATGGGTGGCACCAGGTCTTGTGCGCCAACACCGAACACCGTGCACACAACAACCACTACCGCCTGGGCGGCAATGCGAAATCCTTTCATGTTGTCCCCTAAACCTTGACGGCAGACCGTTGGCGCCATGCCAGCCGGCAGACTGCTACCCCACGAGGCTCCAATGTACAACCACGAACACTGACTACTCAGCGGTCCAGTTCTGATGTGGAGAATTCACGAGCCCCGGAAGGTGGCGCGATAAATCTCTCGGGACAACCCGACCCCCGGATAGTCCCTTCCAAGTTTCCATCAAAATGACGCCGCCCGCCTGGTCCGCCTCTACCACATGATTTCTCACCACAGTCCCGTAGGGCTCGTGGTCATAGCGCTTGATCACGGCGCCGTTGACATCGCTCTCGCCCACATTCGCCGCTTCCAATAGGAGCATGGCCGCCGTACTTTTATGCCATCGACAGCACTGATCGCGACCATCGCGCTGATAACAGAAAGCCCGCTCGGCAAGCAGGCTTTTTTATAGGGATTGGGGTCTGGCCCGAGGTCAGTTCCTTCTCAAGAAGCCTCCATCCACGCCCGAGGTTGGCTCACTGAGTTCATCATTGAACCTTTCACTGATTGTACGCAGAGCAATCCGTGCATCTACTCCGTAACCCGACTCAAGCGCTTTCGAAAGGTGACGCGCAACATCTGCCAGGATCACTCCCCATGCTTTCTCCTCTGAGATCTTGGATGTTTCTTTATACATTCCAACCTTCATCGAGCAATGGAGCTTCTTTGCAGCAATCCATACTCGAAGCATCTCAACTGAGTTCTCATCTTCTAGAGCCGCTTCCGGAATAGGACGCTCATTCATGACCTGACTCCTCACTGGCTTGGAGGCCTAATGTTTCGATCGTCCCACTTGCCTGCTGACACTTCTTTGCGTTTGTTGTCCAAATTATCCTTTCGGCCACGATAGAGTCCATGTGCCGCTGCCGCATGCGGCGAAGTCCGGCAGTCGGATCGCCCATGTTGCCCGTAAGTCCCTGCCCATCGACGGGCTCCAAGTCGACTGCGGCGCCACAGGGCTACTGGCTGTATCGGTCGACGATCTTGCCGCTGGCATCAATCTTTGCCAGCACAAAACCCGAGCTCTAGACCAGCGAAGTGTTAGAATTTGCACCGGTGCCAGACGGACAGACGGATGAATGATGTTCCTGTTCCCTGCTATTCCCTGATTGAGACGTCCATCGGTAGCGATCCTGCTATCGTAGTTGTCAATTCTACGCTGCTGACCTTTACTGGGCATTATGCCTTTCCGTGGCATTTGAGGATTGGAGTAATTTGCAAGCTGCAAGGTGTAAATGGCATGCCGACCACGGAAGAGGTTGAAGCCCTTGCCCGCCTGGAGGAAAAAATTGCTCCCGCGCTTGAGGTTGACTGCAATGCTATTTTTCTCGCCCGAATTACGGCTCGTGGAGAACGCGTACTCCTATATCGAGTACATGATCCCGAAAAGGCTGATGAGGCATTGCAACTTCTCATTTCCACGCCAGATACCGTGCGCCAGTGGGAATATCAGATGGAGTACGACGTCGGCTGGATGCTGGCGAAACCGGAGCTGGACCTATTACAGCCTTCTCGCTTCAACTAGCCGTCACAGCTCATTGGACCCAAGAGGCAATGCATGCACTTCGCTTCAATGTTCGGGGCATCCATTCGTCAGCCAGCAGAGGGAGTAGCGCCAATTTCTTCTAATGGCTAACAACCAAACTCACTCTTGTAGCAGCTCACGGTCACGGTCAATGAGATTTCCCAGGCCACGCACCGACCAGTTGAACTGATTTTTTGATGCAATTTCAACCAACTCCGCATGCAGCTGGGATGAGTTAGTCTTTGCCATTTCATCATCTTCAGACTGCCGCTATTCATCATCATATGAACAGGTAGGCTCAGCTCCAGATGACAATGGCTACCGTCGGGCCCGTTCAGCTGCATGGCTTCTGGACCGGAGTATCCGCCGTCCGTCAAGTCGACGGTGAGAATTTTATCGCCCGAAAACATCATGGTCATTTTGACGTCATCGACCAGGCAATCGACCAACTTCAATCGAAGCGACGCATGTGTCAGTGCGCCCACCCGCTCGCCGCAGGAGAGCGTGTATCCGTTATAAATATGAAGCGACCATCCATCATCAGTTCCAACCTGAAGCTGCTCATCCTTGACGGTCAACGTTACATACTTGCCCTTGAGATGTCGAAAAGTGTCTGATCGATGCTCGCTCATGTGACGTAACTCACTCTACTTGATTGGAAAATGCGACTTTAAAAAGACAGACCTCTGCATTTCACCTCACTTCCGAATCTCTCGATCCAGCGATATTTCTGATTCTGACCGCCCTGTCCAGACTCTCCTCAAAAACCTCACCATCTTCAATGTAAAGCTGAACTTCGTAGTCGGATGATAGCCGAACGTTCAGCACCCAGACTTGCGGGGCGTCAGCAAGGGCGTTGCACAGATCCACTGTGGACACCTCCAACGGGCCGTCCTCCATCCGATCTCGAAGTTGACTCAGGATCGCCTGTGACTTCGCTCCCGACGGAACATCCAAGTCCGATAGCAGCCACATGTCATTCGTACTGAAGTTCGTCCCCAACGCCTCAACTACCCTGTCGCCCGTGATGGGGAAGCCCCACGCATTTACAGTCATGACCATCCACCTCCATTCAGCGGCCGCGCTGGCCCTCGATAAGGAGTGCCACCGGTAGCACTCCGCTTGTAAGGATGTTCGTGCGGGTTCGTATGACTACCCGGCCTACCGTTGTCAGTAAAATCAATAGTCTTTACTGGCCTCCCTCGACCGTCGAACTCTCTCTCGCTTGGTAGTACTTTCCATTCCTACCGTCTCGCTGACCCAGTTGGGTATGCGGGCCAGCCGCATCCGGATCTGGTGCAGGCTCACCATTGGGCTTCCGCCGAACCTGCGCATCCTTCCGATCCCTGAAAGAGCCTTGAAGCAAGGCGGGGTATTGATATCACAGGAACAATCCGCCCGGAATTGCTCTGTGCGATCGAGGCCAGCGACGTCATCCTGACCTTCGCGACGGCATTGGCATTTAGCGGCAGCGATGCCAGCCCGGGTCGAGGTGGCGACATCAGCCAAGGCGCATCAAGCGGAGCTGAGGTTGCCGGCCAGCGGCCGGCACTACCAACGGCCGTTTTGCCCAAACAAAAAGCCCCGACTAAAGCCGGGGCTTTCTGCTCTATCTGGTGTCGGAAATAGGAATCGAACCTACAACCCACCACCCGGGATCAGCCGTTACGTAGCCGCAAGTTTGATCTGGAAATGAAGACAACCTCACTTCCAGTTGAGACACAGGACACCACGTCACTCGAGCTGGGGCCAACCGTACCCTCCATTGCCACCTGCCAGATCGACGTATCAGGCTCCACATCATCATCTGAAATACTCAGCTCCATGATCGAATTCCCCACCATCAAACGCAAACAGCCATCGGAGGCCACTTCAACACCAGAAACCTCCTTGCCGATGCACGCATGGATCTCACTGAGAAACCTCGATCTGCCCGCGAAGAAGTCATGGCACTGGAACGAGTCTTGGATTTCATCTTCATCCATCAGGCTGGCCCGACAGGAGAAGCTCAAATCCACGTACAGCGACAATCCAGGCTGCGCGTTAGCGTTGATCAATCTCAGCCAGATCTGAATGCTACTCACATTAAATGAATCAATGTACGAGCCAAGCAACATCCGAACCAGCCGGGAGCGCGCCGTCTCCAGGTCGACTTGAACCTTATCGACTTGCGTCATTACCGCCTCTCCCGATAACAAATATGCCTACCAGTCCGCTGCTCAGCCTTGAGGGATGCTCCCAAGTTTCTTCCCATTCTCAGGATCTACAGGTTGCCGGGGATTGCCCTCTCGCGTCACCGACACCCTCGGCGGATGCTTTGGACCTCCCTCCATGACTCTAACATCCATCTTCATAGAGGAACGTTGTGAAGCGTCCCCATTTCCGTGCCCGCATCATTCGTTATCGGCGTCCTTTTGTATCCAGCGCCGTCGAACGCCGCCCTGGTATCCGCAGGGCCCGTCGCCAACCTTGTCACCGGCTCGAAGTATTCCTGGCAAGGTTGCGCCGCTGGCTCCTACAGCCAGTAGCGCTTTGCCCTTGTAGTTAAAAGCATCATCGTCGAGTTCATTCCCGAAGCCTGGATTTCCCATTTGATCCACATTCGAGAACGATGTTTCATCACGACCATCGGGGTCGATGAATTTGCGGGGCTTGTTCAGCGCGTAGGCGTACCTATTGAACTTCGCACCAGTCTTGGCATCGACCGTTATGGGATCAGCCGACAGGAACACACCCAACTGTGGATCCATGTACCGCTGCTGCATGTAGCTCAGGCCGGTGGCCGAGTCGCTGACCTGCCCGGTGTACCCCGGGCCATCAGCAACTGGCCCACCTACGACAGCGCCACAGGGCTCGTAGTGATGCGCGCGACCACGTTGCCGCCGGCATCACTCTTGGTCAATACCGAGCCCAAGGCATCGGCGTGAATGTAGGTGACCGTTTGTGCGCTTGCGGTCGGCACAGCAGCTAGACTCAGCAACAGCACAAAGCATAGCCAGGCTCCCACCGCGCCCAGCTTCCGAAGTCGATCTTCAAATCCCCTGAGGCGAGCCCCCACTCCGCCTGCACTTTCCCCGAACCTGCGCATCCTTCCAATGCCTGAAAGAGCCTTGAAGCAGGCCTGGGTATTGATATCACAGAAACGATCGGCCCAGAATCGCTCTGTGCGATGGAAATCAGCGACGTCATCCTGACCTTGGGAACCGCATTAGCGCTTAGCGCCAGCGATGCCAGCCCGGCTGGAGGTAGCGATGTCAGCCAAGGCGCATCAAGCGGAGCTGAGGTTGTCGGCCAGCGGCCGGCACTACCGACTGCCGTGTCGCCACAAACAAAAGGCCCCGACCAAGGCCGGGGCTTTTTGTTGTATCTGGTGCCGGAAATAGGAATCGAACCTACGACCTACGCGGTGCCGGTCGACAGTGGACATACAAGGATGACTGGAACGTAGAGAGTGCACGCAGCTGAAGAGTCAGCCGGCCTTTTCAATCGGCACGGAAACGTACTCAGTCGCTGGAAATTGCCACGAATGGGGGGCTGCATCTCCCGGCATGGTCAAGAGCAGTGAACCCGGCGCGTCCACCACCACAACCGAGAGCAAACGGCCATCGGAGAGATGCAGACGGATTCCGGAGTCAACGATCAACCCAGCACCTTGCCATCGAACGATCGCGGCGTATTCAACGTAAAGTCCTTCGGGCACCTCCAGATTTGCCCATTCACAGGTCGATTCCGCAGCAGCACCCGCCAGGAATTCAACATTGATAGTCCCAAACTCATCCCACCCTTGAACAACGGTACTGGAGCATGTCAGTTCAAGCGACACATTGGAGTCAAAGCTCAAGATCACCTGCCAAGCCAGGCTTGCTGTCTGCGTAGTGGGAACCCTGCACGCTAGAAGCTGGCGCCCTCGGAGCAATTCAGTTAGCTCACCTGGCTCCGCGCCCTCCAGTTGGATTGGCAGATAACGGACACCGTCAGGAAGTACCTCAATCGCACTGTAGGGTTTCATGTGGTTTTTATCATTTGCCGGGATGTCGATACTCTTGCCGCCCGAGCTGTTCGTCTGGCGACCAAAGACACCATTCTCTCCGATCTGTGCTCCAGGAGGAGCACTGTCTCCGCTAACAGTGGGTCTTGTATCACCGGCGAGCGCCTTGAGGTCATCGTCCTAGTTGCCGCTACCGCCGAACTCTGGCTTCAGATTTCCGCTCGCGTGCCGAGTGTCACTCTTGTTCGGGCCTGCCAAAGGGCTGCTCTGATCACCCACGAGATCAGTCGGCAGGGCCGGAGACTTTGCACCCCAATTACCAGTTCCTCCCCGCTCCGGGCTACCACTGACCGGATGCCGGCCCGGGTTGAGGTTGCGACATCAGCCAAGGCGCATCAAACGGACCTGAGGTTGCCGGCCAGCGGCCGGCACTTCCAACGGCCGTGTCGCCACAAACAAAACACCCCGACCAAGGCCGGGGCGTTTCTGCTGTATCTGGTGCCGGAAATAGGAATCGAACCTACGACCTACACGACGGTGATTCGCCAAATGAACCGCAGAAGGCATCTGGCGTCCAAGCGCAGTACGTCACGTCGTTATCAGGCTAGCAGGAGAAAAAGACTGGATCGCCGCGCTGAGCAAAAATTTTCGCGACGATCAGCGGATCACTCCTGGAAAGGTCATATGGACAGAAAACATCCGCGCAATATCCATCCCGATGCTCCAAGAACACTTGGACCGCATCGACGCCGACATCGTCACTTTGCGGCAACCATACGTTGGAAGCTAAACCGTACGCGATCGCGCTATCCTTCTGTTTCAGAAGCGCCGACCGAAGCAGCCTCATCCGATCTGCGGCGCCTCCACCATCCATCTGGACGCCCGTATGCTCCATATCTCCAGTGGAAGCCAGGCAAACTCCGAAGGGCTGAAACTCTCCATGTTCGGCAAGCATCTTTCTGGCGAACTGCAGCATGTCTTCGAGTATTCTCTCGACCTGTTCTTTTGGTGTCATCTTTTAGGTCCTAGGTCATCTCGGCGAACAAGTGTCGACTGCTGCTCCACCGTAGAGCGTACCTTAGTATTGGCCCCTGTGACGACAACATGCTCTCGCCCAGCCGCCTGAAGATGTTCCCGCTGCGCCCAAAGTTGCGATGAATCAGACAGTCGCTTTGTGTCCTTAATTTCGCCAACCTGCCGCGGATTCTTGAAATCAGGAATTGTCGATCCGTGCGAGGTTAGCGCCTTCTCCATATTCTTGACTTCACCGATGGCTCCAAGAACCCTTGCTTTCGACGCTACTTCTCGTACCATCGCGCCAGCGCCATCACCCACGATGAGGACTAGGCCAGCGGCTGCGGCAGCTATGTTGACAGCAGATGGATCTTGAACTGCAGTAATCGCGCCCTTGACGTCACCGATTACAGGGATGAAGTCCGCAACCATGCGGGCTGCTTCGCGGAACGCCTGTCTAGTTTCAGGCTTCGTCCAGTCCGTCTCGTAGACCGAGCACCGCAGACTCTGCCGCCCGTCCGGATCCGTGAAGTTGTACGGATTGCCGTTCGAATACCGATACCCATTGAACTGCCCAACCGACTGGTCATACGCCGTCATGGGATCAACCGACAGAAATACCCCCCGACTACGTGTCCATATACCGCCGCTGCATGTAGCTCAGCCAGGTGGCCGCATCGCTCACATGCCCGGTGTACCCCAGCCCTTCGGCAACCGGCGCACCTACGACAGCCCCATAAGGCTCGGAGTCATAGCGCTTGATAACGTTGCCGTTGACATCGCTCTCAGCGACAACCGAGCCCAGTGCGTCTGTGTGGATGTTCGTGGCCTTCGTCTGGGCAGTTGCGGCTGGCGACAGGCCAGGGCGGGATCAGCAACACGCAGCTCAGTCAGGCACCTAATGCCCCCAACTTACGAATTCGATCTTCAAATCCTCTGAAGCGGGTCGACACACCGCTTGCAGTCCCCCCGAAACCCCCCATCCTTCCAAGCCCTGAAAGAGCCTTGAAGCAAGGCCGGGTATTTGATCGCACAGGAATGGCCGGTTGCGGTTTCCAGGTCAGGAAGGGTGCCAGGACCTAAGCGCCTGGGAAGCCGCTGGGGCGAGTGGGTCACGCGGCCCGGAAATTCTGTGCTTCCAGCCACTACTGGGTTGCCGGCCAGCGGCTGGCACGACCAACGCCCGACCCACAAACAAAAAGCCCCGACCAAGGCCGGGGCTTTCTGCTGTATCTGGTGCCGGAAATGGGAATCGAACCTACGACCTGCGCATTACGATCTGCCTCTTCCAACCAGTCACTTGCATCGCGCAACCATGTCGAACGCCTCATGGACGGAGATGCTTAACCTCATTGCGGAGGCAGTCAGTTAGTCCGTCAATGGCCATACGAACACAGGATTGGTCGACCATGAAGCTGAAACTAGTTGTCATCACCAGGCCAGAGAAATAGCTAAAGGTAAAAACTTCCTTTTGCGTGGACCGAACAAGGCGCGGATGATCTCCCAAGCTGACTTCAAGCACCTGCCCCCCGCCATCAGTAGGCTGCAGCGCGCACGAGAATGATCCATTGTCTTCAAGCCAGTCCACCAAGGACTGCCTAAGCCCTCCCAATGCGTCGCGCGCCACGATGACTTGCGGAAGCACAACGCGAAAATCCTCCGTTGCCTCCCGCTTTGCCTCTGGCTCCCGATTCCAGTACTCGCCAACCAGCGTGAAGCGACAGACCATTTCGCGATCTGTGCTGCCCACAACTTCACACTCGAGACTCTCCATCCCTCGATTTGAGGGCAGTGACCATCTACGATCAGTCATCGAGACCTCCCTGATGGATTTCGCTTGGGTCGGCGAGAATGCTCTTTGTTGTCGAATCATCCATGATCAAGCGCAGACGGCCATCGGAGCCCACTTCAATGCCGGAAATTTTCTTGCCGATGCACGAATGGAGGTCACAAAGGAACCTCGGCTTGCCCGCGAAGAAGTCACTACCTAAGGACGAGGCTTCGATTTCATCTTCGTCCAGCAGACTTGCCTGACAGGAAAAGCCTAAATCCACATACCGCGAGGATCCAAGCCGCGCATTCGCATTGATCAATCTCAGCAAGATATGAATGCCACTCACATTAAATGAATCAATGCCCGAACCAAGCAACATCCTAAACAGTTGAAACGCACCGCCCCCAGGTCGGCTTTAACTTTTTCAGCCTGCGTAATCACCGCTTCACCCCCAAAGGGCGCTGCACTGAAAAACTATCCCAGCAAGCTTCTTTTTCTCACCCCGTCATCAACGCCGCTAAAATGAAGGCAACCAGAGTGAATCCCAAGAGCACCCGGATGATCACTATCTCGCGCCGGACCCGTTGCAGTTCATGAAGCGGCGCATTCCTCTCCTGTCCAAGCACGACGGCCAGATACTTTGACTGACCACGAAGCCCGAACGTCTCCGGACAGCCCAGGCGACTCCACAACTCAGGATAAATTTTAGGAAAGTGCGCCGCGAACCGAAAGAACACCGCCAAGTAGCCGATGACCGAAATGAAAGCTATTGCGAAAATTATTTTAAGCATCATGGTACTTTTCCTGGAGTGAGCCCAATCTCGTATATTTCCACCCGCGCTGCCGGACCCAATCCACCGTTGACGCTGAACTCGAACCTCCCTGGAGGTGTGTACCGCAAGCTCGCTCCCATTACACCTACAAGGCCCGCTTCACCCCCCACATTTAGCCCGGAATCAACGGCAGCGGAGCTCTGTGAGGGCATGAAATCGTAGCTTCCAGTGAAGAGGTTCCATGTTCCAGAAGCGGTGGCTCCTAATGCAGGCGTTATGATCGAGTAGCGATCATTGTCAGGACCCTCCTTCAATTCGGCCTTTCCGCCCACGCCGGCCGCAGCAGCATAAGTAAATGTCGGCGTGGTATCTCCGGTAAAGACGCTCGTCACCTTCCAATTTTTTTCGGATTGCTTCGCTGCCACAGCTGGACTGGCAGAGCCCCTGGACGGAGCCGGAGCTCCAGACTCCTGCCGCGAACCGATATCCAATGGACTTCGTGCCGACGTAGCCAGCATGGCATTTGCGACACCGCTGCCCCCGCAAATGTTCGACCCCGTAACTTTCGCACATCGGCCATCTGGATCGGTGAACTTGAAGGGATTATTTGCAGCGTACTTGTAGCGATTGAAGAAATCGCCCGCGCTGCGTCTTCGCGAGCGCTGGCAATCCCGACTGAACGTACTCAGCAACGGCTTGCCGGGCTTGGTCACGGGCCTGATCAAGTGTCAGGTGCTCGACCGAACCCAACGTACGACGCTTACCGTGCGCCCAGGTCACGATCCAAGCTTTATGACCAGATGGCTGCACTCGCAAGATCAGGCCGCGAACCTGAGCGTCCCTAAGCTCATAGGGGCGATCACGGGGTTCTGCTGTAAGAACGATGCGCTTAGTGAGGGCGGATGACATCGGGCGGAGCGTCCGTAAGTGGCGATAAGGCCAACTTAGGACAGGATGCGAGGCGGTGTTTGGATGAGGATCGTCCGCAGCCGCCAGCTCGCTATCCCAAGGCCCGCAAAATGTCTCCCTGTGACGGCAGACCCATCATTAGCCAAGCCCATGACGCTCCGACCTTCCTTCTTCGCAAATACAGGGTTCGCACAGGAATACATCAATACTCTTGATCGGTTATATCCAGCGGCGGAGGCACTCCCCGCAGCAAATTACGCATCGCAATCATGGGGTAATACTCAGAAAAGAATACTCTAACTGTAACTATTGTTCGCATAGCCCCGATGGAAAGAGTTGCTAGCGCAACGCAGACATCAAGAACCCCTCTC
This sequence comes from Stenotrophomonas sp., assembly GCF_031995405.1. Taxonomy (GTDB): domain Bacteria; phylum Pseudomonadota; class Gammaproteobacteria; order Xanthomonadales; family Xanthomonadaceae; genus Stenotrophomonas. The sequence goes on from NZ_DAMAGC010000003.1 coordinate 39,447, forward strand.
CCCAAAAGCAGAATCAAGAAGCCGGCCGTGAGGCACAACTGGGCACTCGCGATCAAGAAATCCATGCACCCTCAACCGTGGCGGGAAAATGCCGACAAAGCAAATCCTTAGAACGCCGCCCCACTCTTGCTGGCTCTATCCGACTCGAATCAGTACATCGCAGTTCCCACATCTAGGCTGTTCGGTGTGGGAAAAATACACTCCGCGGCCGGAACATCCTAAGCAGCACGCGCCGGAACGCAAGATACATACACTCAACCTTGCCTATCCTGAAAAAAGTAAAGCCCAGGTCACGCCCTTCGAATTCAAACATCCTCTCTTCAGCAACTTCCCAAACGTCACGTATGCAGAAATATGTCCTGAAGACCCCCGTCTCAACAGTTGCTACGAAATGTGCGCTCATACGATCCGAAAGCACCCTCCGCATGCGATCAACCGCAGTCGCAACATTCGATGACTTGATGAAGAACGTCGCTTGAAATCCGGCGACATCAGCCCCGAGCCCAGACGCTTGAATAAAGATCCCTTCAACCATGAATTCATAGAATCTCACGAGCCTATCTCCCCTTTCTCAACTCTTGATCCAGCCTTTTTGAATCAAGCCTTCCGTCAACTCGAAAATAGCCCTGAAATCCTCCATCCTGTCCCATCTTGACACCAGGCATAGGCAGGCCAGTCTTCTCGCTGATCGCCCCCATCGTGCCATTCCATCTTGCGATATCAGACTGCTCAGCGGGTCTATGAACCGGATCAGGGATGTACTCTGCCGCATCAGCAACTTGCTCAAGCGTACCGGCCACAGCTAGGGCGCCGACGCTGACCTTACCCCAGAAGGAGTGCCCCCTTACGCTCTCTGTCTGGTAATGCGGAAGCCCTTTGCCGCCCCCCTCCAGTTCATGGCCCACATGTTTGAGCTGCCCCTCAGCCCCGTATGCGGATGTCTCAATCTGCCTCGCCACTTGTCTTCTGTCCGCTATCACGTTCTGCTGGGCCCGGCGCGCATTGACGGCCTGCTCCTGAGTGAGTCGTGCAACCTTATGGGCCTGGTTTGCGGTGAGTCTGACGAGCCATGCAACTTTACCGGCTTCTCCATCAGGATCTACGTAGGTGTACGGATTTCCGTTCGCATACCGATACCGATTGAACTGCCCCACGGGCTGGTCATAAGCCGTTACCGGGTCCACCGACAGGAATATCCCCAACTGCGGATCCATGTACCGCTGCTGCATGTAGCTCAGGCCAGTGGCCGAGTCACTCACATGCCCCGTATACCCCGGGCCATCAGCAACCGGCGCACCTACGACAGCGCCATATGGCTCGTAAGTGATGCGCTCGATCACGTTGCCGTTGGCATCACTCTTGGCTACTACCGAGCCCAAGGCATCGGTATGGATGTAGGTGACCGTTTGTGCGCTTGCGGTCGGCACAGCAGCCAGACCCAGTAACAGCGGGCGGAGCGTCCGTAAGTGGCGATAAGGCCAACTTAGGACAGGATGCGAGGCGGTGTTTGGATGAGGATTGTCCTCGATGATCTTTCCCTGTCTAGCTCAGTGAGCAATTGCATCCAGACGCGACAAGCACCACACCCGCAAGTCGCTGACTTCACTTCTCAAAGCACCAGGTCAAGACCTCCACCCAGCCTGGAGGTTACGGCTATGCAAGGCGCAGCGGGAAGGAAGTTGAAAACGACCGTTAGTTTATGATTTCCTAGCCGCAGATGAATCAACTTGGCTCTGCGCTAGAACATGGGCGACCACTACCTTCCCCAACACTACCTGAAGGCGTTCGCTGAAAATGGTCGATTCTGGGTGCACGACTTGATTGAATGTCGCACTCGACGGGGTCAACCCAAGTCAGAGGCCAACATCAATGGACTCTGGCCTGCTGAGTTGGAGAGCCATCTTGCGAACAAGATCGAAGCCCCTGCTCAGGACACGATCGATCGCATCCGCGGCATGAAGACAATAGGTGAATCGGAAAAGAAGAACCTAGCCAGCTATCTATTGGCTATGTGGAAGCGCGTACCTGCAGCAAAAGGACGGACTGCAGCTCACATACCAAAGTTAGCCATTGAGTACGAAAAAGCGTACTTAGCGCAGGTTGATGCATACGCATGCGATGGATCGATTACCGCCGAGCAGGCCGTCGCTGCCAAGCAGACGATATCTAAGACCCTGACTGACATTGCAGAGGGATCGCCTGACTACTACTGGCACCATCAAATTAGAGAGGGCGCCTCGCCCAGGATGTTTGCAGCCCTTCTCACCATGCATTGGACATTCATGGTGAGTACTACTGATCCGTTCCTAACCTGTGACCACCCCCTATTCTTCTTCCCTGAGGTAGGGGTGGGCAGGAAAAATTCCGAGCTAAGCATTCCACTGTCCACTTCCATAACACTTCTTGCTCACCGACAGAGTCCCACGCGCTCGCAATTTAGAGACATACGACAAAAAACAGTTGCGCAACTCAATCGTCGAACTGCCTTTAACGCGAAGCGATACTTATTCTCTGAGCAAAACATCCCTTGGGCCTTGAAACTTGGAACTCACAAGCCTCGACCGACCCCAATTATCGTAAACCGCGCCTGACATTTTCCAGACACAGCGCCCCAGTGTTCAAGGGCGCGACTATCCCGATGACCCAGGAATGGACTGTGTAGAACCTTCTACATGCTTTAGTCCTCTACTCATCTTAGCAGTGCGCTCAAGATCTTCGGCGAAGTGAGCCGGGTAAGGTATTCCGAAGACCCGCATTACCGGCGCGAAGACAAAGGGCACTTCTCGATCAAAATACTTAGCATCTGGGACAACAAGCTTGAGTCTCGGTTTTGCGCCAGGGCTTGTCCGAACGACGTCCCAACTCTTTGATCGGTAGACGCCCAAGTGATCCAATCCAGCCACAGAAAGTCGCTCTCCTGTAACAGGGAGCTTATCCAGTCCTTGGGCATAGGTGAATTTTCTCATATCTCTGATCCACATTTCACCGACAATCACAACAAACTTCGCCCTTGTGACGGCAACGCGATCAGCGACGCTTCGCCAGAATATGTATTTGTCGACCCTATCTCCGAAGTGCGCGGACATCATGCCCACCGCCCTAAGGCTCTCGTCGTACATAAATACCATCGGGACATGGTAGCCGTCGTGCTCGAATGTTGAGCAGGCCATCGCACAGAGTGATTCAAATATATCGTCTAGATTCCGGGCCGAACTTGCGGCATCCTTGACCGGGGCCAAGAGCGCCTCCCGCTCCGCTGAAAGCGCGCCCCTATCAAACTTCACAATCTCGACGTTCTGAGAGTGAACCCTCATATCCGCCAGCTTCAGATATGCGGTCCTCATAACCGACTCTCTCGCCGCATACAGGGAATCAGGACTTGGCACTTTCGCGCTCAGCTTATCACCTATATGCGCCGCCAATCCCTGACACATCCGGTAATGAGATGCGTAAATATAGGTGAAGGCCTGAAGTAGCTCCCACTCTGGCAACGTGTTTGCTACCCAACGCCTCTCTATTCGCACGGCTGAAGAATCGACGACGCCTGATGGCAAGTGGCTACGTGCAAACCTTATCAGACGCTTGGTCCCTGCCTGCAGCAACTCCTCTCGCCCTGTAACCAAGCTGATGTCTTGTTCGACGATGCACGACCAGAAAAGGGTCATAGTCAAGGTACTGTGGAGATCCAGATCCCCTTCCTTTTCAATCGTATTTCGCGAGTCTTTAGCCCACTTCATCACAGCATCCCGCCCCCACTCAGCAGTTATGGGGCGATACCAATCGTCGAAGCCAGGAATCTGATCTTTGTTCTTCTGGACAATGAACGTTACGGTTCGCGATGTTTGCAAGAATTGGTTGGTGCTTAGCCGGAAAAGCTCTGGTTCCAAGTAAGTTGCGTGGCAACGCTCCAACAACAGCCAAAGATCATTCAGTCGCCGTTCCCAAGCTTGCATCCCCGTCCCCTCAAATCCGTTGATGCTTGAGAGTACTGGAATTCAATCCTGAATTAGAGGCTGCAGTAGCCCGTCGTCGAATCTCGTCGCGCGAAGCCTCGTCACCGTCCAGCAGTCTCAGGGACGTAAGGGGAACTGAAGCCGGCCGATCTCGCTAGTTCTGGCGTGCCGTACGGAGACGAATCATCCGCAATAGAGAACATGAGCATCGACCAATGAACGGCCTGCAGCAAATTCCTTTCGCATCAAATACTTCCGAACGCGCCCAAACAAAAAGCCCCGACCAAGGCCGGGGCTTTTCTACAACTGGTGCCGGAAACAGGAGTCGAACCTGCGACCTACGCATTACGATCGACCTCTCCCAACGAGTCAATTGCGCCTTGCAACCATGTCAACCAAGCGTCATGGTGATGGGCGGAACTTCGTGACCTTATTGCGAAGGCAGTCCGTTAATCCGCCGATGGCCATACGGACACAGGACTGGTCGACCATAAAGCTGAAACTGGCTGTCATCACCAGACCGGAGAAGTAGCTAAAGGTAAACACAGCCTTATTCGTGGATCGAACAAAGCGCGGATCATCTCCCAAGCCGACTTCAAGCACCTGCCCACCTCCATCTGCGGGCTGGAGCGCGCGCGAGAATGATCCACCGTCATCTAGCCAGTCTATAAAAGACTGCCTAAGCCCTTCCAATGCGTCTCGCGCCACGATGACTTGCGGAAGCACAACGCGAAAATCCTCAGTTGCCTCCCGCCCCCCCTCTGGCGCTCGATTCCAGTACTCGCCAACCAGCGTGAAGCGACAGACCATTTCGCGACCTGTGCTCTCCACAACTTCACACTCGAGATTCTCCATTCCTCGATTTGAGGGCAGCGACCATCTACGATCAGTCATCGAGACCTCCCTGTTGGATTTCCCTTGGGTCGGCGAGAATGCTCCTCGTTTCTATTGACATTTCTTTCTCCGGTATCGTGTGGAGTCCTTCCCCTGCTCGCATGCCCTCCTTGATCACTTCCGGGCCCACGGTCAGGAATCACCGAGTCGGGATCGCTACTTGAAGCGCCTTCATTTCTTCTCGTTTCAGACTGACGCCCACTTGTACTCTCAGGTGAATATGGATCACTCGGGATGAATGGCGATGGCGATCGTCCCGATTCGCCCCTGCTTCCAGGAATAGGCTGCCCATCTCGCCCCCGCCGCACTGTATCCCGACCTGCGGGACGTTCAGTGGGCCTCGAAGTTGGCCTTCCACTTGGTCCGCTCTCGCGATTCCCCCCGGATGTATCCTCACTGCGCTGGATGATTCCACCGGGGTGGGGAACCGGGATGGGAAGGATGTAAGGGGCCGGCATCGGAATCGCCTGCCGTCCATCAGGATCAGTGAACTTGTACGGATTCCCGTTCGCATACCGATACCGATTGAACTGCCCAACCGGCTGCTCATACGCTGTCACCGGATCCACCGACAGGAACACACCCAACTGCGGATCCATGTACCGCTGCTGCATGTAGCTCAGGCCAGTGGACGCGTCGCTCACATGCCCGGTATATCCAGGTCCATCAGCAACCTGACCGCCCACCACGGCACCGTAGGGCTCGTAGTCATAGCGCCTGATCACGTTGCCATTAGCATCGCTCTCGGCGACAACCGAGCCCAGTGCGTCCGTGTGGATGTAAGTGACCGTCGTCTGGGCGATTGCGCCTGGCGACACGCCAAGGCCAACGAGCAGCACGCAGCACAGCCAGGCGCCCAATGCCCCCAGCTTCCGAACTCGATCTTCAAATCCTCTGAAGCGGGTCGACACACCGCCTGCAGTTCCCCCGAACCTGCGCATCCTTCCAATCCCTGAAAGAGCCTTGAAGCAAGGCTGGGTATTCATAGCACAGGAATGGCCGGGTGCGGTTTCCAGATCGGGAACAGGGCGCGGCGCTAAGCGCCTGGGAAGCCGGGCTGGCCGCGAGATTCGGAAATTAGGGGCTGCCAGCCATGGGCTGGCACTACTGGGGGACCACGCAATCTGCCGGGAATCGCCCGGCGCTACCAGAGCACAAAGAAGCCCCGGCCTAAGCCGGGGCTTTTTGCTGTATCTGGTGCCGGAAATAGGAATCGAACCTACGACCTACGCATTACGAATGCGCCGCTCTACCAACTGAGCTATTCCGGCTGAGCAGGCAATTCTACGGGGGAGTGGCCGGGATGGTCAATTGGCCGCGCCAGCACGTCCGCAGCACAGGCCCGCAATCCCCGTTCCACGATCCCCGAGGCCGCCCGTCCCACAAGTGCTGCACCCACCACGGGCTGCCCCAGCAGGACCCGACGTTGACGCCACCGCCCCTACAGTGGCCGCATCACCCCCTGGAGGCCGCCGATGCGCTCCCGCCCCCGCTTCACCGGCCTGCTGCTGGTCTGCCTGCTCTGCACTGGCCAAGGCAACGCCGCCGCCGAAACCGCCCCGCCGCCGCCAAGCCCACCAGACCAGCAGTGGCAACCGCTGTTCCAGCAGGTCCAGGGCGCACACCTGTTCAAAGACCAGAAGACCTTCGCCGACGCCGTGCCCAGACAGGACGCAAGCGCCTTGCTGGCGCAGTGGCAACAGATGAGAGGGCAGCCGGACCACCTGCCCACGTTCATCGCCGGGCAGTTCACCGTGCCCGGAGAGGCCACCGCCTACGTGCCCCCCACGGGCGAGACCCTGCGCGCCCACATCGAAGGCCTGTGGCCGGTGCTCACCCGCACCACCGGGACGGTCGACCCGCGCGGCTCGTTGCTACCGCTGCCCAAGCCCTACGTGGTCCCGGGTGGACGCTTCCGCGAGGTGTATTACTGGGACAGCTATTTCACGATGCTGGGGCTGGCCTCGAGCGGACGCTGGCCGCAGGTACGCGACATGGTGGACAACTTCGCCTGGCAGCTGGATCAGTACGGGCACATCCCCAATGGCAACCGCAGTTATTACCTGAGCCGCTCGCAGCCGCCGTTCTTCAGCCTGATGGTGGATCTGCTGGCCACCCACGAGGGCGATGATGCGTATCGCCGTTACCTGCCCCAATTGCGCACCGAACACGCCTTCTGGATGCGCGGTGCCGATGGCCTGCAACCCGGCGCCGCCAGCGAGCGCGTGGTGCGGCTGGCCACTGGCCAGGTGCTCAACCGCTACTGGGATGCACGCGCGGTGCCGCGCACCGAGTCGTGGACCGATGACCTGTCCACCGCGGCACAGGCGCCGCAGCGCGCGCCGTCGCAGGTGTATCGCGACCTGCGCGCGGGGGCGGAATCGGGGTGGGATTTCAGTTCGCGCTGGCTGGCCGAACCGGGCGCGCTGGCCAGCATCCGCACCACGTCCATCGTGCCGGTGGATCTGAACAGCCTGCTGTTCCACCTGGAAACCACCCTCGCCCGCGCCAGCAAGGCCGCCGGTGACGGCAATGCCGCACGCGACTTCAGGCGGCAGGCGAAGGCACGCCAGCGCGCCATCAACACGCTGCTCTGGGATGCCGGGCACGGGTGGTACGCCGACCGCGACCTGGACACCGGCACGATCCGCCCCGCGCTCACCGCCGCCGCGCTGTTCCCGCTGTGGCTTCAAGTTGCCACGCCCGCGCAGGCCCGGCAGACCGCCAAGGCGGCCAACACGCAGCTGCTTCGCGAAGGCGGCCTGCTGACCACCACGGTGGACACCGGCCAGCAATGGGACGCGCCCAATGGCTGGGCGCCGCTGCAGTGGGTGGCGGTGGATGGGTTGCAGCGCTACAAGCAGGACGCGCTTGCACGCCGCGTCGGGGTCCGCTTCCTGCACACGGTGCAGGCGGTGTACGAGCGCGAGAACAAGCTGGTGGAAAAATATGTGGTGGACGGTTCGGCCGGCGGGGGCGGTGGCGGCGAATACCCGTTGCAGGATGGCTTCGGTTGGAGCAATGGCGTCACCGCAGCGTTGCTGGATCGGTTGTGCCCGCCCCGGAAGCGCTGCGATAACGCGCAGGATGTGGGTGACGAGGACTGATCACCGCTTCAATGCAACGTTGCATCAAACCGAAGCGCTTCGATCGCGACCTGCCACCGACCGCGCGATCCCATACTGCGCAGCGTAATACGTGCCCAGCACCAGCAGACTGGCCATCGGCAAGCCACCCGCAAAGCGGTCCCACGCCAGCAGCGAATCGCTGGCGACAAACAGCAGTGCGCCGCCGGCCGCCCAGCCTGCACTGCGACGCGAAACGCCAGGCAACGACGGTTTGGCCCACACGCGCGCCAACGCCAGCATCGCCATCAGCGCAAGCACCACCACGTAAGCCAGCACGGGGACGCGCATGTCGGCGGGGAGATGCGGCCACAGCGCGGTGACATTGGTGAAGGCGAACGCTCCCAACAGCACAACGGCCATCCACAATCCACGCCCTGCCCTGAAACCGGCGCGGAACGCGATGATGTAGCAGACATGTGCGAGCAGGAACGCGACCAGGCCCGGCACGAAGGCGTCCACCGGCAGCATCAGGGCGATGTCGCCGAGGCAGGAAAGCACCATGCCGGCCAGCACCGCGCGACGGTAGCGCGGTCCCGATGGGTCGGCGGAGGTTGCCGGCCGCCGGCCGGCACTACCCGGGTGCCATGCGATGGACGCGATGAGCAGGGTGGTCAGCGGCTTTGCCAGCCAGTGCAGCCAGCGACCGTCGCCGTGCAGCCCTGCGCCGATGATGGCGGCGGCCGCCAGCACTACGATGAGTAGCTCGCGGCCGCGGACGGTCATCGGGCTTTCCAGAGCTCAGCCAGACGATCCGGCTTGCCCGCAATGCGCTCAAGCGACGGATACAGCAGGCCACCGTGGTAATCCAGCGTGACCGTGTCGATGCGGTCGAAGCTGCGCACCAGCAGTGTGATGGGGGCCTTGTCGGTCTTGGCCGTGGCCACCGCGTCCTTCAGCGCGTCACCCTTGAACACGCGTCCGTTGACCGCCAGCACGGTCATGCCCGGGGTGAGGCCGGCGTTGAACGCGGGGCTGTCCCACAGCACGTCGGTGAGCGCGCCGCTGGTGGCCACGCTCAGGCCCAGTGAATAGACCAGGTTGGTGCCGTTGGCGCGGGTCTCCTGCGCTTTGAAGGTCTCGCTCGGGGTATCGGTGTAGACCAGCTTCCAGCCGGCCGCTTCCAGCCCGCCGGTCAGCGGCATGTGGCCATCCAGGCGCTCGCGCAGGAAGGTGGCCCAGTCAAACGGCGCGATGCCGTTCAAGGTGTGCACGACGTCGTCGAAGGTGTACGGATTGACGTTCCAGTCGCCGTCGTTCATGCCGAAGAACGCCTTGGCGAAATCATCCAGGCTGCGCTTGTTGCCGGTCAGTCCGCGCAGCTTGCCGTCCACGTCCAGCCACACCATCTGCCCGCCGGAGTAGTAGTCCTCGCTCAACTGGTAGTTGCGGAATCCCAGCGCGCGGCGCTGGGCGATGGTGGGATCGTTGGTGGTGTCCTGCAGGCTGCGCCACGCCAGACCCGGACGACCGCGATCATAGGTGGCCGCGACATTGGCCAGGGTTTCGCGGGTCTGCTGCACGCTCCACAACCCCGAGCGCGCGGCCAGCACCTGGCCCCAGAACTGGGTCTGGCCTTCGTACAGCCACAGCAGGCTGTCGCCCATGGGCACGTTGAAATTGGGCGTGGCCAGATCCGCACCGCGACGGTACTTGCCGTTCCAGGAATGGTTGAACTCGTGCGGCAGCAGGTCGCGGCCCAGCCACGTCTTGTCCCAGTCGGTGAAGTAGCCGGTCTCGGCGCTGTTCTCGCTGGAGCGCTGATGCTCCAGGCCGATGCCGCCGAGCTTGCCGGTCAGGGCGAGCAGGAATTCATAGCGGTCGAAGTGACGTGCGCCGTAAAGCTTGTACATCTGCTGCACCAGCGCGCGGTGTGCCTGCACCTGTTCGGGCTTGGCGACCAGCGACTTGGCGTCGTCGGCAAACACGTTCAGATGCACCGGCACCTTGGCGCCGGGATCCAGGTCGAACTGCTGGTAATAGCGGCCGGCGAACAGCGGTGAATCCACCAGGTGGTCGTAGCGGATCGGCTTGAACACCACCGTGTCGCCGTCGCGACGCTCGGTCTCCAGCGCAGTGGCATACGACCAGCCCTTGGGCAGGGTCACACTGGCCTGCGCCTGCAGGTTGCGGGTGATCACGCCGGCCGGATACAGCGAGTTGGCGTTCCACTGCAGGTTGAGCATCTCCGGGGTCATCACCACCCGCCCCTGGGTGCCGCCCTGCGACGACAGGAACTTGAACTCGGCCACCACCTCGCTGGCACCGTCGGGCACGTCCACCTGGAAGGCGTACACGTCGTACGGATCGCGCTTCCATGCCAGCGGCGTGCCGTTGGCGGTGACCACCAGCCCGGCCAGCTTGTCGATGGGACCGCTGGGCGAATGGCTGCCCGGCAACCACTGCGGATACAGCAGGGTGAGCGGACCGGGCTTGGCCGGAATGGTCGCCTTGACCTTGAAGATGCGCCGGCCGATGTCGCGCGCGTCCACATCGATGCGCAGCACGCCCGGCCAGGCCACATCCTGTGGTGGCGGCGTCTGCGCCTGTACGCCACTGGCCGACAACGCCAGCAGCACGGACAGGACGGTGGCACGCATCTTCATCGGCAGAACTCCAGCGGCGAAACATCCGATCCTAGACCTCGCTATCGCCCTGCCCCATGGCCAAAGGTCATGCGCCGGGCTGCGGCCAGAACGGGCAAAGCCCGGCGGTGCGTGCCGTCGTGTTCACCGCGCTGGCGTCACACTGCCCACCAGATTGCAGACACTGCCCGGGAGGCATCACGCATGCAGGCACGCAGATGGATGGGCGGGCTGGCCGTCGCGGCGGCCGCGGCCACCGCCGCACTGACCCTGCGGGGGCCCCGCCGGCGCGTGCCCCTGCCTGCGGTAGACGACGTCACCCCGTTGTTGCCTGATCAGGACCAGCTCTGGCACTGGATTGAAGCGCTGAACGCGTTCGGCCCGCGATTGACGGCCACGCCCGCGCACGCGCAGGCAGTGGATTACCTGGCGGGCGAACTGGAGGCGCTCGGTCTGCAGGTGCACCGCCAGCATCACCGGATTCAGCGCTGGACCCCGCAGCACTGCGCGCTGCGGCTGGACGATGGCGCGCCGGTCGAGGTGGCCGCGCCCTATCCCTACTCGGGCCAGACCGACGCGCAGGGCGTGCACGGTCGGCTGGTGTGGCTGGACTCGGCCAAACGGATGGAGCCCGCGCGCGACGCGATCGCGGTGGTGCGGATCGATCCGGTGGCGTTGAGCCGTGCCAAGGCAGCGATGGTGTTCCAGCGCCGGGACATGTTGCCTGATGCCGGTGCCGGGTTCGCGCGCGGTGAGGTCGTCCCGGTGCTGGCGCCGTTGATCGATCCGACGCTGCTCGAACGCGCGCGCAAGTCTGGCGTGCGCGCGGTGGTCTGCGTGTTCGGCGGGTTGTCTGAAGGCCTGGCGCGTGATCAGGTGCTGCCGTTCACCACGCCGTGGAGGGACTGTCCGGCGCTGTGGGTGGGCGAACAGGCCGGTGAGGCGTTGCGGACGGCTGCGCACGCCGGGCGCAGTGCGACGCTGGTGCTGCAGGCCGAGCGCACCGCCGCGGGCACCGACGCCCTGCACGCCGTGCTGCCCGGCACCACCCGGGGCGAAAGCATCCTGATCAACACCCACACCGATGGCCCCAATGCGTGCGAAGAGAATGGCGGCGCCGGACTGCTCGCGTTGGCCGCCGCCTTTGCGCAGCGCCCGCGCCGTCGCGACATGGTGTTCGTGTTCGCCAGCGGGCACTTCCAGATTCCGCAGTTCACCGACCATGGCCAGGCCACGATGGCGTGGCTGCGTGCGCACCCTGCCCTGTGGGATGGCCAGGGTGATCACGCGCGCGCGGTGGCCTGCCTGACGCTGGAGCACCTGGGCTGCATGGAATGGAAGGACGGTCCGGGACGCGGCGAACCCCGGGCCACCGGCCGGCTGGAACGCGAGATCGTCTACGCCACCAACCCGGCGATGGAGCAGGTGTACCGCGCCGCCGTTGCCGGCCGCAGCAAGCTGCGCAGCCTGGTGGTGGCGCCGCGCATTGGCGAGCTGTTCCTGGGCGAAGGCGCCAGCCCGTACCTGTGCGGAATACCGGGCATCGGGCTGGTGCCCGGGCCGGACTATCTGTGCCAGCAGTTGCCGGGTGGTGGCCTGGAGCGGCTGGATGCCGGGTTCGCGTGGCAGCAGGTGTGCAGTTTCGCCAAGGCGTTGGCGTTGGTGGACGCGATGGACGCCGCAGCGATCGGCGCGGCTACGCCGGGACTGGAGAAGCCGTGGCAGCGATTGCGGGCGGTGTTCACCGGGTAAGGCGCGGTGGGATTGTCCGCGCGGAGAGCAGCCACGCATGGCGTGGCTCTACCGTTGAAGGTCCGTTATTGCCACGCGTGGGCTGGAATTCGCCAAGATCCGCGATCGCGACACGGTAGAGCCACGCCATGCGTGGCTGCACCAACGATCACGCCCGGTCAGCTGATCAGCTGCAGCCGCAGTTCCTTCGGCAACGCAAACACCATGGACTCCGGCTCGCCGTCGAGCTCACCGACGCCGGTCGCGCCCAGTTCCTTCAACCGTGCAATCACGCCATCCACCAGTACCTGCGGTGCCGAGGCGCCGGCGGTCAGGCCGATGTGCTGCTTGCCGGTCACCCAGGCCGGGTCGATCTCGTGGGCGCCGTCGATCAGGTAGGACTCCACGCCTTCGCGGCGCGCCAGCTCACTGAGGCGATTGGAATTGGAGCTGTTGGGCGAGCCCACCACCAGCACCAGGTCGCAGCGCTGGGCCAGGTCGCGCACGGCGTCCTGGCGGTTCTGGGTGGCGTAGCAGATGTCGTCGTTCTTCGGCCCCTGCATCGCCGGGAAGCGCGCGCGCATGGCGTCGATGATGCCGCGCGTGTCGTCCACCGACAGCGTGGTCTGGGTGGTGTAGGCGAAGTTCTCCGGCTGGTCGATTTCCAGCGTGGCGACATCCTCGACATCTTCCACCAGGTAGATCCGGCCGGTGCCGCGCTCGCGGCTCCACTGGCCCATGGTGCCTTCCACTTCGGGGTGGCCGGCATGGCCGATCAGCACCACGTCGCGGCCGGCACGGCAGTGGCGGGCCACTTCCAGGTGCACCTTGGTGACCAGCGGGCAGGTCGCATCGAACACCTTCAGCCCGCGCCGCTCGGCTTCCTGGCGCACGGCCTGGGACACGCCGTGGGCGCTGAAGATGACCGTGTTGTCATCGGGCACTTCGTCGAGTTCCTCGACGAAGATCGCGCCGCGGGCCTTGAGGTCGTCGACCACGAAGCGGTTGTGCACGACCTCGTGGCGCACGTAGATCGGCGCGCCCAGGGTCTCGATCGCGCGCTTGACGATCTCGATCGCACGATCGACACCGGCACAGAAACCACGCGGATTGGCGAGCAACACGTCCATCGGTCAGATACTCCGGCCGGCGCCAGGCCGGTTCATTGCGGGATACAGGGGGGAATTATCCCGCTTTTTTCTCGGCCTTGCCGTCGAACAGACCAAACACAGCGATCCCCACGGCCCCCACCACGATCGCCGCATCGGCGATGTTGAAGGAGGGCCAGTAATGGTCACCGATGTACCACTGGATGAAATCGACCACGTGGCCGTGCATCAGCCGGTCGATCACGTTGCCGATCGCCCCGCCGATGACCAGGGCGTAAGGCACGGCGCTGCGCCACTGGCCGCGCGCGGTGCGCGACAGCCAGAACGCCATCAGGCCGCTGATGCCCACCGCCAGCGCGGTGAAGAACCACAGCTGCCAGCCACCGGCATCGCTCAGGAAGCTGAATGCCGCACCGGTGTTGTAGGTGCGGAACCAGTTCCAGAAGCCCTCGATGACCACCACCGGCTGGTACTCGGGCAGGCTGGACAGGACCCAGGCCTTGCTCCACTGGTCCAGGCCGATGATCGCCGCCGACAGCAGCAGCCATACCAGGGCATTGGGACGCGGACGGACGGCGCTCATCAGAACCACCGCCGATCTTCGCCGGCACCGTCGAGGTTGGTCACGCAGCGACCGCACAGCTCGGCATGGGCGGCCACTGCGCCGACATCGGCGCGGTAATGCCAGCAGCGCACGCACTTCTGCTTTTCGGTCGGCTGGGCGCTCACGAACACCTCATCGGTGGTCGCCGGGCGCACCTGCACGTCGCCGCTGATCAGCAGGAAGCGCAGCTCCTCGGCCAGCGGCTGCCAGCGCGCGGCGATCTCCGCATCGGCCGCCACGGTGATCTCCGCCTCCAGCGCCGCACCGATCGCACCGTTGGCGCGCATCGGCTCGAGCACCTTGGCCACCTGCTCGCGCAGCGCCAGCAGCTGGTCGAAGTCGGCGGCGTTGAGCGGTGCATCGGCCGGCAGCGGCACCAGGCCGTCGTACCAGGTGGCCATCAGCACGTTGTCCTTGCGCGCGCCCGGCAGATAGCCCCACAACTCATCGGCGGTGAAGCTCAGGATCGGCGCGATCCAGCGGGTGAACGCTTCGGCGATGTGGTACATCGCGCTCTGCGCCGAACGCCGGCCACGCGAGTCAATTGGCATGGTGTAGAGCCGGTCCTTGGTCACGTCCAGGTACAGCGAGCCCAGGTCGACGCTGCAGAAGTTCAGCAGCAGTTGCACGATCTCGGCCATGTTGTAGCCGGTGTAGGCCGCCTTGATCTTCTCCTGCACCTCGAAGGCGCGGTGCACGATCCAGCGGTCCAGCGCGACCATGTCGGCCGGGGCCACCAGGTGCAGGGCCGGATCGAAACCGTCCAGGTTGCCGAGCAGGAAGCGCGCGGTGTTGCGCAGGCGCCGGTAGGCGTCGGCGTTGCGCTTGAGGATCTCCTGCGACAGCGACATTTCATTGCTGTAGTCGGCCGAGGCGATCCACAGGCGCAGGATGTCCGCGCCCAGGGTCTTCATGATGTCCTGCGGCTCGATGCCGTTGCCCAGCGACTTGGACATCTTGCGGCCCTTCTCATCCACGGTGAAGCCGTGGGTGAGGCACTGCTTGTACGGGGCCTGCTTGTCGATGGCCACGCCGGTCAGCAGCGAGGACTGGAACCAGCCGCGGTGCTGATCCGAGCCTTCCAGGTAGAGGTCGGCCGGCTTGCCGAAACCACGTGCCAGCAGCACGCCTTCATGGCTCACGCCCGAATCGAACCAGACGTCCAGCGTGTCGGTGACCTTCTCGTAATGGGCCGCTTCCTCGCCCAGCAGTTCGGCCGCGTCGAGCGAATACCACACGTCGATGCCGCCCACCTGCACGCGGTCGGCCACCTGCTGCATCAGCTCGACGGTGCGCGGATGCGGCTCACCGGTTTCACGATGGGTGAAGAAGGCGATCGGCACGCCCCAGGTGCGCTGGCGGCTGATGCACCAGTCCGGACGCCCTTCGACCATGCCGCCGATACGCGCCTTGCCCCAGCTCGGGAACCAGCCGACGTTGTCGATGGCGGCCATCGCATCGCGGCGCAGGTTGGCCTTGTCCATCGAGATGAACCACTGCGGGGTCGCGCGGAACACCACCGGGGTCTTGTGACGCCAGCAGTGCGGGTAGCTGTGCACGATGTCGACGAAGGCCAGCAGCGCACCGGAGGCGCGCAGCACCTCTACGATCAGCGGCTGTGCCTTCCACAGGTGCACGCCGGCCAGTTCGACATCGCCGGCGGGCGGGGTCGACGGCAGGTACACGCCGCGGCCGTCGACCGGGTTGATCTGGCCCGCGGTGTACTGCTCCATCAGACCGTACTGCTGGCTCACCACAAAGTCTTCCTGGCCGTGGCCCGGGGCGGTATGCACCGCACCGGTACCGTCTTCGTCCGAGACGTGCGCGCCGTTGAGCAGCGGGATGTCACGGGTGGGATAGAACGGATGGGCCAGCAGCAGGTTTTCCAGCGCGGCGCCGGTGGCGTGCCCGTGCACGACCAGGCCGTCCACGCCGTAGCGCTGCAGCGAACGTTCCGCCAATGCCGCGGCCAGCACCAGCCAACGGCGCTTGCCGTGGTGGGCGGGGCCTTCGGCCAGCACGTACTCGATCTCCGCGCCCAGCGACACCGCCAGCGAGGCCGGCAGCGTCCACGGAGTGGTGGTCCAGATCGGCACCGCGACCTCGACATCGGCCGGCAGCGCCACGCCGAAGCGCTGCGCCAGCTGTGCCGAATCACGCGCCACGTACGCGACGTCGATCGCCGGCGAGGTCTTGTCCTGGTACTCGATCTCCGCCTCGGCCAGGGCCGAGCCGCAGTCGAAGCACCAGTGCACCGGCTTGGCGCCGCGCACGATGTGACCGTTGGCGAACACCTTGGACAGTGCGCGGATTTCATTGGCCTCGAAATCGAAGCTCAGCGTCTTGTACGGGTTGTCCCAGTCGCCGATCACGCCCAGGCGCTTGAAGTCGCGGCGCTGCAGGTCGATCTGCTCTTCGGCGAACTCGCGGCACTTCTGGCGGAACTGTTCGGCATCGAGCTTGACCCCGACCTTGCCCCACTTCTTCTCGACCTGGATCTCGATCGGCAGGCCATGGCAATCCCAGCCCGGCACGTAGGGCGCATCGAAGCCGGCCAGGTAGCGCGACTTGACGATGATGTCCTTGAGGATCTTGTTGACCGCATGGCCCAGGTGGATCTGGCCATTGGCATAGGGCGGGCCGTCGTGCAGCACGAACAGCGGGCGACCCTGCGCGTTCTCGCGCAGGCGGGCGTACAGGCCCTCGTCTTCCCAGCGCGACAGAATGCCCGGCTCGCGCTTGGGCAGGTCGCCGCGCATCGGGAATTCGGTTGCCGGCAGATGAAGGGTGGCTTTGTAGTCCTGGCTCACGCAGTGGCTCGCAATCTGTGTTCGGAAAGGATGTGACGCGCCTGTTCGGCGTCACGGTGCATCTGGTCGGTCAATGCAGCCAGATCTTGGAACTTTTCTTCGTCGCGCAACTTGGCGACGAACTCCACTTCAATATGGCGACCGTACAGATCGCCCCGGAAATCGAACAGGTGCGCTTCCAGCAGCGGCTCCACGCCCTCCACCGTCGGCCGCGTGCCGAAGCTGGAGACCGACGGCCACGGCTGGTCGAACACCCCGTGCACCCAGGTCGCATAGATGCCCGACAGCGCGGGGGTCTTGGGGAACCGCAGGTTGGCGGTCGGGAACCCCAGCGTACGGCCCAACTGGCGGCCGCGCACTACCCGGCCCCCGATCGAATACGGACGCCCGAGCAGGTCATTGGCGTGGCTGAAGTTGCCCTCGCGCAGCAACTGGCGGATGCGGGTGCTGGAGATGCGCTCGCCGTGCAGGTCGATCGGCTCGATCTCACCGGCCGCAAAGCCGCGCTCGGCGCCCATCGACTGCAGCAGCGCCAGGTCGCCGCGACGGCGGTTGCCGAAGCAGAATTCCGGGCCGATCCAGACTTCGCGCGCGCTCAGGCGCTGCACCAGCAACTGCTCGACGAAGTCTTCGGCCTGCATCGCGGCCATGCGCGCATCGAAGCGCAGCAGGCCGATCGCATCCACGCCCAGCTCGCCGAGCATGGCCACCTTGTCGCGGGCCAGGGTCAGCCGCGGCGGCGGCTCGCCCTGGGCGAAATACTCACGCGGCAACGGTTCGAACGCGACCGCCACGGCAGCCACGCCCAGCGCGCGCGCGCGCGCGACGGCGTGGCGCACCAACGCACGATGGCCCAGGTGCAGGCCGTCGAATGCGCCGATGCAGACCACGCTTCCGTGCGGGAACAGTTGCCCGCCTTCGATACTTCTAAACAGCCTGCTCATCAACTGGGAATCCGGCCCACCAGGGCCGATGCGTTGCAAGGGATAGCCATGAAGTATAGCCGGGGTGTCCACGGATCAATGCTCGCGCAGGTGGCGCGGGCGGAAACCCATCGCGACAAGGGCCACCAGATAGGTCAGCCCACCGCTGCCGACCAGCAGCGCCAGGTTGCCGATGCGGTGCCATTTATCCATGCCGGTGAAGCCGGGCATGGTGTACAGCAGCCCCAGCAGCACCGCCACCATGGCCAGGCAGGCCAAGCCCAGGCGGGTCACGTAGCCGGCCCAGCCGGGCTTGCGCTGGTACACGCCGGTCTTGCCCAGCCAGTACCAGAGCAACCCGAGGTTCAGGTAACTGGACAGCGCGCTGGCGATGCCCAGCGCCAGGTGCAGCCCCGGCTGCTTGCCCAGCGCCACCCAGACGCCTTGCGCCTTGAGCGCCTCGGGCACCATCACCTGGTACAGCACCGCCAGCAGGATGACGTTGAACACCATGTTGGCCACCAGCGCGGCGATACCGGCGCGCACCGGGGTCTTGGTGTCCTGGCGGGCGTAGAACGCCGGCAGCACCACCTTCAGGAGCGCGAACGCCGGCAGGCCGAAGCTCAGGCCATACACCGACAGCGCGGTCATGCGCGTATCGAAGGCGGTGAACTGGCGGTACTGGAACAGCGTGGCGATCAGCGGCTCGGCCAGCAGCAGCAGGCCCAGCATCGCCGGCACCGCGATCAACAAGGTCGTGCGCAGGCCCCAGTCCAGCGCGTTGGAGAACCCGGCCTTGTCGGTGCTGACGTGGTGCCGGGCCAGCGCCGGCAGGATCACCGTGCCCAGCGCCACCCCGAACACGCCCAGCGGCAGTTCCAGGAACCGGTCGGCCAGCGACAGCCAGGACTGCGAGCCATCGGTCAGCTTGGCGGCGATCACCGTGTCCAGCAGCAGGTTGATCTGCGCCACCGACGAGCCGAACAGGGTCGGCACCATCAGGGTCAGCACCTTGCGCACACCGGGGTGGCGCCAGCCCCAGCGCGGCAGGGTGAGCAGGTTGATGCCCTTCAGCGAGGGCAGCTGGAACAGCAGTTGCAGCATGCCCGCCGCCAGCACCGCCCAGCCCAGCGCCAGGATCTGCTTCTCCGGGGTGCCGCCCAGCCGCGGGGCCAGCCAAAGCGCGCCGGCGATCATGCACAGGTTGAGGATGACCGGGGTCAGCGCCGGCATCGCAAAGCGCTGGAAGCTGTTCAACGCCCCCCCGGCCAGCGCGGTGAGCGAGACGAACAGCAGGAACGGGAAGGTCAGCCGGAACAGGTCCACCAGCAGGCCGTGCTTGGCCGGGTCGGTGTCCACGCCACTGGAGAACAGGGTGGCCAGCTGCGGGGCGAAGATCAACGCCAACGCCGTGACCAGCAGCAGCACCCCGCCCAGCGTGCCCGCCACGCGCGACATCAGCTCGCGCAGGTCCTCATGCGGGCGGGTTTCCTTCACCTCGGTGAACACCGGCACGAACGCGGTGGCGAAGGAGCCCTCGGCGAACAGCCGGCGCAGGAAATTGGGGACCCGGAAGGCCACCCAGAAAGCATCGGTCACCGCATTGGTACCGAAGGTCGTGGTGATGACCTGGTCGCGGACCAGTCCCAGCACCCGCGACACCATGGTCATGCTGCTGAATGACAGCAGCCCGCGCAACATCCTTGGTGAACTCACCCGTGTTCCCTCTTGACAATTGACTTGACGTACATTTTTCGAGCCATCATACTTTCCAGCTTGCTGTTCCCATTACACCGATTTTTCAGGAAACCACCACTGTGGCCAATATCAAGTCCGCCAAGAAGCGCGCCAAGCAGACCGTCGTGCGCAACGCGCGCAATACGGCTCAGCGTTCGATGCTGCGCACCGCTGTCAAGAAGGTGATCAAGGCTCTGGATGCCAATGACGCCGCCGGCGCCGAGGCAGCCTTCGCTGTTGCCCAGCCGATCCTCGACCGTTTCAGCTCGCGTGGTCTGATCCACAAGAACAAGGCTGCTCGCCACAAGAGCCGCCTGACCGCGCGCATCAAGGCCATCAAGGCCGCCTGATCCGGCGACGTGGTTGTGGTGGGGCCATGCCTTGCATGGCTTCGACCCGATCGCAGAAAAAAACCCGGCCCCGGCCGGGTTTTTTGTGTCTGCCGCTGCAGCACCCGCCGCCGTAGAGCCACGCCATGCGTGGCCGCCCTCTGTTCCGGCGTCGCGCAGGCCTGGCGCCAGCCACGCATGGCGTGGCTCTACGGGGGACGCATCGCTGGCGCCTGATGCCAGCCACGCAGCGCGCCCCGCCCCGGCTGCACCACAGAAAAACCCGGCCGCAGCCGGGTTTCTCAGGGGCGCGCGGAGGCGCTCAGTACGCATCGCGCGCTTGCGCCTCATCTTCCTTCTGGCGGTCGAAGAAGGCCATGATGTTGGTCATGATCGGCCAGGTGCCTTCACGGCCCAGCGCCGATACCAGGTACCACGGCTGGGTCCAGCCCAGCTCGGCCACGATCTTCTCGGCGGCCGCCTTGGCCTCGTCTTCGAACATCAGGTCGGCCTTGTTCAGCACCAGCCAGCGCGGCTTGTCCAGCAGTTCCGGGTCGTGCTTGGCCAGCTCGCGCTCGATCGCACGGACCTGCTCGATCGGCGACACCCCGTCCACGCCGCCTTCCATCGGGGAGATGTCCACGAGGTGCAGCAGCAGGCGGGTGCGCTGCAGGTGGCGCAGGAACTGCGCGCCCAGGCCGGCACCGTCGGCGGCACCTTCGATCAGGCCGGGAATGTCGGCAATCACGAAGCTGCGGTAATTCTCGACACGCACCACGCCCAGGTTCGGGTACAGGGTGGTGAAGGGGTAATCGGCCACCTTCGGGGTGGCGGCGGACACGGCGCGGATCAGCGTGCTCTTGCCGGCGTTGGGGAAGCCCAGCAGGCCCACGTCGGCCAGCAGCTTCAGCTCCAGCTTGAGCAGGCGCTCCTCGCCCTCTTCGCCCGGCAGCGCCTGGCGCGGCGAGCGGTTGGTCGAGCTCTTGAAGTGCATGTTGCCCAGGCCGCCGCGGCCGCCCTTGGCCACCAGCAGGGTGTCATCGTGCTGGGTCAGGTCGCCGATCACTTCGTCGGTGGCCACGTTCATCACCACGGTGCCGACCGGCACGGTGATGATCAGGTCTTCGCCACCCTTGCCATAGGCCTGGCGGCCCATGCCGTTCTCGCCGCGCTGCGCCTTGAAGATGCGCTCATGGCGGAAATCGACCAGGGTGTTCAGGTTGGAGTCGGCGCGGATCCACACGCTGCCGCCATTGCCGCCATCGCCACCGTCCGGGCCGCCCAGCGGAATGAACTTCTCGCGACGGAAACCGACGCAGCCGTTGCCGCCATTGCCGGCGGTGACCTGGATTTCTGCTTCGTCTACAAGTTTCATGATTCTGGATGCCAACTGGAGGCGATGGGCAACGGATGCGCCCGACCGCAGAGTCTAACGTCCCCGGTACGATCCAGGGACGGTGGCGGGAAGGATCCCCGCACCGGTGTATTCAATAAAAACAAAAACCCCGCCGAAGCGGGGCTTTCGTCAGCGGCCCCACGCCGAGGCGTGGGCGCCTGCGTATCGCGAAGATCAGGCTTCGGCGACGACGCTGACGGTACGACGCTTCTTCGGGCCCTTCACCGAGAACTCCACCTTGCCGTCGACGAGCGCGAACAGGGTGTGGTCACGGCCCAGACCAACGCCGGTACCCGGGTGGAACTGGGTGCCGCGCTGACGGACGATGATGTTGCCGGCATCGATGGCCTGGCCACCGAAGATCTTGACGCCGAGGTACTTCGGGTTGGAGTCGCGACCGTTGCGCGATGAGCCTACGCCCTTCTTATGTGCCATGACTGGTCTCCTTGATTACTTGCTGCCACCGGCAATGCCGGTGATCTCGATTTCGGTGTAGTACTGACGGTGACCCTGACGCTTCATGTGGTGCTTGCGGCGACGGAACTTGATGATCCGGACCTTGTCAGCACGACCCTGGGACACGACCTTGGCGGTGACCGAAGCGCCGCTCAGCGCGTCGCCGATCTTGATGCCATCGCTGTCGCCCAACATCAGGATGTTGTCGAACTTGATCTCGTTGCCGACTTCGACTTCGAGCTTTTCAACGCGGAGCTTTTCGCCCTGCGCCACGCGGTATTGCTTACCGCCGGTTACCAGTACTGCGTACATGACCAGACTTCCTC
This sequence comes from Stenotrophomonas sp., assembly GCF_031995405.1. GTDB lineage: Bacteria > Pseudomonadota > Gammaproteobacteria > Xanthomonadales > Xanthomonadaceae > Stenotrophomonas. The sequence continues at coordinate 61,425 of NZ_DAMAGC010000003.1, forward strand.
TGTAGTTATTGTGGTCTATGGACTGCTGCCATCGAGGGCAGACAGAAGCGGGATTTTAATGACTGGGGGTGGGTCGGGTCAAGTCACCCCCCGCCTTGCCCCGTCCGGACCTGAATCCTGTTCAGGTAACGCCGCGGCGGGTCGCAGGCGATGAGACCCGGGGCTGGCAATGTGCGCGATTGCCCCCAAATCCCAAGCTCGGTAGGCTGACCGATTGCCGTCTCCGCTTGCCCCACCCGCTTGCCGGCCCTCCGGGCCAGAGCCTCACAACGGATCCCCCATGGCGATGGAATTCATCCGCATCCGCGGCGCGCGGACGCACAATCTCAAGAACATCGATCTCGACCTGCCCCGCGACAAGCTCATTGTCATCACCGGCCTGTCCGGCTCGGGCAAGTCGTCCTTGGCGTTCGACACCATTTACGCTGAAGGCCAGCGCCGCTACGTGGAATCGTTGTCGGCCTATGCCCGGCAGTTCCTGAGCGTGATGGAAAAGCCGGACCTGGACCATATCGAAGGCCTGTCCCCGGCGATCTCGATCGAGCAGAAGTCGACCTCGCACAACCCGCGCTCGACCGTCGGCACGATCACCGAGATCTACGATTACCTGCGCCTGCTGTACGCCCGCGTCGGCAGCCCGCGCTGCCCCGACCACGGCTACCCGCTGGAAGCGCAGACGGTCAGCCAGATGGTCGACCACGTGCTCACCCTGGACCCGGAGCAGCGCTACATGCTGCTGGCCCCGGTGATCCGCGAGCGCAAGGGCGAGCATGCCCAGGTCTTCGACCAGCTGCGCGCGCAGGGCTTCGTGCGCGTGCGCGTGGACGGCACCCTGCATGAAATCGACGCGGTGCCGCCGCTGGCGCTGCGCCAGAAGCACACCATCGAGGCGGTGATCGACCGCTTCCGTCCGCGCGAAGACATCAAGCAGCGCCTGGCCGAGAGCTTTGAAACCGCGCTCAAGCTGGGCGACGGCATGGTCTCGGTGCAGTCGCTGGACGTGGAGGACGCGCCTGCGCACCTGTTCTCGTCCAAGTACAGCTGCCCGGTCTGCGATTACTCCCTGCCCGAGCTGGAACCGCGCCTGTTCTCGTTCAACTCGCCGGTCGGCGCCTGCCCGGGCTGCGACGGGCTGGGCATGGCCTAGTTCTTCGATCCGTCGCGCGTGGTGCTGCACTCGGAGTTGTCGCTGTCGGCCGGTGCCGTGCGCGGCTGGGATCGCCGCAATGCCTATTATTTCCAGCTGATCGCCTCGCTGGCCAAGCACTACAAGTTCGACGTCGATGCGGTGTGGCAGAGCCTGCCCGAAGACGTGCGCAAGGCGGTGCTGTTCGGCAGCGGCGAAGAAACCATCACCTTCACCTACTTCACCGAGGCCGGTGGCCGCACCCAGCGCAAGCACCGCTTCGAGGGCATCATTCCCAACCTCGAGCGCCGCTACAAGGAAACCGAATCCTCGGCCGTGCGCGAGGAGCTGGCCAAGTACATCAGCGAGCGCAACTGCCCCGAGTGCAACGGCCAGCGCCTCAACAGGGCCGCACGCAACGTGTTCGTCGCCGACCGTGCGCTGCCGGAACTGGTGGTGCTGCCGATCGATGAAGCGCTGAAGTTCTTCAACGGCATGTCCCTGCCCGGCTGGCGCGGCGAGATCGCCGGCAAGATCGTCAAGGAGATCGGCGAGCGCCTGGGCTTCCTGGTCGATGTGGGCCTGGATTACCTCACCCTGGAGCGCAAGGCCGACACCCTGTCCGGCGGCGAAGCCCAGCGCATCCGCCTGGCCAGCCAGATCGGCGCCGGCCTGGTGGGCGTGATGTACGTGCTGGACGAGCCGTCGATCGGCCTGCACCAGCGCGACAACGAGCGCCTGCTCGGCACGCTTACCCGGCTGCGCGACCTGGGCAACACGGTCATCGTGGTCGAGCATGACGAAGACGCGATCCGCCTGGCCGACTACGTGCTGGACATCGGTCCGGGCGCGGGCGTGCATGGCGGCGAAATCGTCGGCCAGGGCACCCTGCAGGACATCCTGGATTCGCCACGCTCGCTGACCGGCCAGTACCTGTCGGGCAAGCGCGCCATCGAGATCCCGGCGCGCCGGCACAAGCCCAACCCGAAGATGACCCTGCACCTGCGCGGTGCCAGCGGCAACAACCTCAAGGGCGTGGACCTGGACATTCCGTCGGGCCTGCTGACCTGCATCACCGGCGTGTCCGGCTCGGGCAAGTCGACCCTGATCAACGACACCCTGTTCTCGCTGGCCGCCAACGAGATCAACGGTTCTTCGCACGCGGTCGCCCCCTACAAGGAGGTCGAGGGCCTGGACCTGTTCGACAAGGTCGTGGACATCGACCAGTCGCCGATCGGCCGCACTCCCCGCTCGAACCCGGCCACCTACACCGGCCTGTTCACGCCGCTGCGCGAGCTGTACGCGCAGGTGCCCGAAGCACGCGCACGCGGTTATTCGCCCGGGCGTTTCAGCTTCAACGTGCGCGGTGGCCGCTGCGAAGCGTGCCAGGGCGATGGCCTGATCAAGGTGGAAATGCACTTCCTGCCGGACGTGTACGTGCCCTGCGATGTGTGCCACGGCAAGCGCTACAACCGCGAAACGCTGGAGATCCTGTACAAGGGCTACAACATCAACGACGTGCTGCAGATGACCGTCGAAGATGCGCTGAAGCTGTTCGAGCCGGTGCCGAGCATCGCGCGCAAGCTGGAAACGCTGGTCGACGTGGGCCTGAGCTACATCAAGCTGGGCCAGAGCGCGACCACGCTGTCCGGCGGTGAAGCCCAGCGCGTGAAGCTGTCCAAGGAACTGTCGCGGCGCGATACCGGCCGCACCCTGTACATCCTGGACGAGCCGACCACCGGCCTGCACTTCCACGACATCGAGGCGCTGCTCGGCGTGCTGCACAAGCTGCGCGACGAAGGCAACACGGTGGTGGTGATCGAGCACAACCTGGACGTGATCAAGACCGCCGACTGGATCGTCGATCTGGGCCCGGAAGGCGGCCATCGCGGCGGCACCATCCTGGTCACCGGCACGCCGGAAGACGTGGCGGCCTGCCCGACCTCGTACACCGGTCAGTTCCTGGCCAAGATGCTGCCGTCCATCAGCGCGCGTCCGGAGCGCCCGGCCGCGGTTGCCAACAAGCCCGACGCCCGTCCGCCGCGCAAGGCCAAGCCGGAAAAGCCGGTGAGGAAGGCGGCGGCGGCGGCCAAGAGCACCGGCAAGGTCAGCAAAACCAGCAAGGCCAGCACCGCCAGCAAGAAGAAAAAGGACGCCTGATGAGTACCGAACACAAGATCCTGGCCCGCGTACCGATCAGCGTGCGCTGGCGCGACATGGACAGCATGGGGCACGTCAACAACGCCAAGTACATCTCCTACCTGGAAGAAGCGCGCGTGCGCTGGATGCTGGGCGTGGAAGGCGTGTCGATGACCGACCGCATCGCACCGGTGGTGGCGGCCACCAACGTCAACTACCGCCTGCCGATCGTGTGGCCCAACGACATCGTGGTGGAGCTGTTCGTCGAGCGCCTGGGCAACAGCAGCGTGACCATCGGCCACCGCATCGTGGACGAGAAGAACGACAGCACGCTGTATTCGGACGGCAACGTGGTGGTGGTGTGGATGGATACGCAGACCGGCAAGAGCGCACCGCTGCCGGAGGCGATTCGCACCGCGTCAAGCTGAGGGTAGTGCCGGCCGCTGGCCGGCAGATCCACCCAATTGGAGGGAGCTACCTGGTTGCCGGCCAACGGCCGGCACTACCGCCGCTATTCGTTCAAAGGACTGCCATGTTCCACCAGACCGACATCCGCGTACTCCTTCCCGGAATGACGCCGTTTCCTGCCGACGTTTTCCCTGGGGAACAATCGTGGCTGGCCCAGCACCTGCTGCCGCTGATCGGCATTGATCTGGGCCTGCTGCATCCGGAACTGGCCGGCACCGTGGCTACGATGCTGTGCCCGATCGAGCCGTATGAAGGCTGCATGGGCGAAGCAACCGAAGAACACCATAATGCTTTCACCGGGACCAACTGGATCGCATTCGAGCTGACCACCGACAACCACATGCGCTTTCTCGGCGACGCGGGTTACTTCATCGGCGACCAGGTGCAGGACAGCGACGCGGTGGAACACATCGCCGAAATGCGCGACAGCTACGCCAAGGCACGCGCCTATTTCCAGACCCACGGCCGCCTGGCCAGCTATTCGCGCTATGGCGATGGCGAGCCGGGCGAGCAGGCGTACCTGGACACGCTCGGCGGGCAGATTTCCGGCGGCAACTGGACCGAGACCGCAGAGATCCCGGCGGCATTCGGGATCGCACTGGACCCGGCGATGTATGACCGCGACCGACCCGACGATGCCGAGAACGTGCGCATCACCCGCGACGGCAAGCCGTTCTTCGCGGTGGCCGAAGTGGCCGGTTACAACTGGTGCGCGGCGGGCGCCGATGCGATCGTGATGCTGTACGAACCGGACAGCCGCACGGTGCTGTTTTCCTACGACTGGACGTAACTGCGCGCGGTACCCCTTCACGGCAGCCGAGCATGGCTCGGCTCTACCCATTGCAGCGCGCGACGCGCAATTGATGCGCTCAGGCAGTGTCGAGCCATGCTCGGCACTCGGCACCTCTGGCGACGCCTCCTCAGCGCGGCACGCCGCTACGCACCGTCAATTGCCCATCCACCTTTCGCCCGTCCTCCAGGCTCAACCGCAGCGGCAGGACCTTGCCGTCGCTGAGCGGCACCTCCGGCTGCATCAGCATCAGGTGCAAGCCCCCCGGCTTCAGCTCCACCGTGGCACCGGCCGCGACCGGCAGCCGCTCCACCGCGCGCATCCGGCTGACCCCGTCCACCAGCGTGGTTTCGTGCAGCGATACATCGCCGAACGCCTTGCTGCCCGCGCCGACCACCACCACGGTGGTACGGCAGCCGTTGTGGATCTTGGCGTAGCCGGCCGCCATCGGCATCGCCCCCGGCGGCAGCCGCACCCAGCCTTCGCGCACCGACACGCACGTCGGCTCGGCGGCCATGGCCGATGTTGCGAACGCACACAGCCCCAACAATACGCACGCGAATGGTTTGGTTATCATCGCCTCAGTTCCCTGCCCGCAACGAGATCGCAGCATGACGACGCTTATCGAGGTGATCAACCATGGCCCCATCCGCGAACTGCGGCTGGCGCGCCCGCCGGTCAACGCGCTGGACACCGAACTGTGCCGCCACCTGATCCACGCGATCAACCAGGCCATGGCCGATGACGTGCACGGCATCGTGCTGTCGGGCAGCGAGCGCATCTTCAGCGCCGGCATGGACGTGCCGCACCTGCTCGGCCACGGCGATGACAGGCACAAGCTGCTGGACAGCTGGCAGGCGTTCTTCGGCGCGGTCCGCACCCTGGCCGAATGCCGGGTGCCGGTGGTGGCCGCGTTGACCGGGCACGCCCCGGCCGGCGGCTGCGTGCTGGCGCTGTGCTGCGACTACCGGGTGCTGGCGCGCAGCCCGGACCCGGCACAGCCGACCGTGATCGGCCTGAACGAGGTGCAGGTGGGGCTGGTCGCCCCCGAGGGCATCCAGCGCCTGATGCGCCGCGTGGTCGGCCACCATCGCGCCACCCAGTTGCTGGTCGGCGGGGAAATGGTCCCGGCCGAGCGCGCGCTGGAGATCGGGCTGGTGGACGAACTGGCCGACGCCGCCCAGGTGGTGCCGCGCGCTGTGGCCTGGCTGCAGCGCCTGCTCAAGCTCCCACGCCAGCCGATGCTGCTCACCCGCGCGATCGCCCGCGCCGACCTGCACGAGGCCCTGCACGCCGACCTGATCCAGCTCGACCGCTTCGTCGAGGCCTGGTACGCCCCGGACGCCCAGCAGGCCCTGCACACCCTCGCCGCACGCCTGGGCAAAGGCTGATCCCAGGTAGTGCCGGCCGTTGGCCGGCAACCACGCAATGCCCGCAACCCCGGTAGTGCCGGCCCATGGCCGGCAACCACGCAATGCCCGAAACCCCGGAAATGCCGGCCGTTGGCCGGCAACCACGCAATGCCCGAAACCCCGGAAATGCCGGCCCATGGCCGGCAACCACGCACCGCCAACCCTGCGCTGCATGGTTGTAACCACCGGCCTTACGCGCGCCCTGAGTCAGGCGGCGGCCGCGAAGCGCCCGAGGTTCGGAGGGCAATGCGATGCCCCCCGGTCTGCGAAGCGAACCACAGCGGCGGCAGCGCGAATGCGTTGCCGCCATGCGGCCATGGGCCGGCACTACCCTATAATTCGAACCCTCCCCCTGCCGGTTGCTTCCCTTGTCCGACACGCACGAACCCGTCGTCTCCGAGCTGATCGACCTGCTCACGCTCGAGCGCCTGGAAGACAACCTGTTCCGTGGCCAGAGCCGCGATATCGGCACCAAGTACGTGTTCGGTGGGCAGGTGCTGGGCCAGGCGCTGTCGGCCGCCCAGGCGACCGTGGACAACGGCCGCCACGTGCATTCGCTGCATGCCTACTTCCTGCGCGCCGGCAACATCGACCACCCGATCGTCTACGACGTGGACCGCACCCGCGACGGCGGCAGCTTCTCGGTCCGCCGGGTCACCGCGATCCAGCATGGAAAGGTGATCTTCTTCTGTGCGGCGTCCTTCCAGCAGGCCGAGACCGGGGCCGAGCACCAGCACAAGATGCCCGAAGTGCCGCAGCCGGAAGACATCGAACCCAACCGTCCGCTGCCGCCGGAAGTGCTCGAGCGGCTGCCGATCAAGGTGCAGCGCTGGCTCTCGCGCGGCGGCCCGTTCGAGTTCCGCCATGTCTACCCGCGCGACGAACTCCATCCGCCCAAGCGCCCGCCCTACCACCAGGTATGGCTGCGCCTGAATGAAACCGTCGGCGATGCGCCCGAGCTGCACCAGGCGCTGCTGGCCTATGCGTCGGACTTCCACCTGCTCGGCACCGCGACCTTCCCGCACGGCATCAGTTATTACCAGCCACACGTGCAGATGGCCTCGCTCGACCACGCGATCTGGTTCCACCGCCCGTTCCGCGCCGACGACTGGCTGCTGTATTCGCTGGACAGCCCCAGCGCGCAGGATTCGCGCGGACTGGCGCGCGGCCAGTTCTTTACCCGCGACGGCCTGCTGGTGGCCAGTACCGCCCAGGAAGGCCTGATCCGAGTGGTGCCCGATAGTGACGCGGCCGCCGCCGTACCGGCCAAGGACTGACATGAGACAGATTTTCAACAGCCAGCGCGTGGAAACCGTGGAAGGCGTGGCCAAGCTGCTGCGCGACGCCGGCATCGAAGTGCGCATCACCAACGGGCGTTCGTACCACAGCAAGCGCGGCAGCCAGTTCAGCTATCTGGACACCAGCAAGAACACCACCCATCCGACGCTGTGGGTGGTGCACGCCAACGACCAGCCGCGCGCGCGCGAGATCCTGCGCGATGCACGCCTGCTGGAAACCACCCGTCGTGACCATCCCACCGCCGAGTTCGCCTTCCGCGACCAGGTGGGCGAGGTCGCCCCGCGCCGCAACTGGGCCTGGCGGATCCGTATCGGCCTGCTGCTGGTCATCGCCGCCGTGGCGATGGTGGTGGTGATGCGCCATCGCAGCGCCCCCACCGTGGCCCCGGCGGTGCAGCCGGCGCCCGTGGCCGCCCCGGCCCAGAGCGCCCCACCGGAAGACGACGAAGTCCGGGTAAGAATCCAACCCGCCAAATAACGGGTAGTGCCGGCCGCTGGCCGGCTGCTCTGCAAGGCAAAGCCGGCCAACGGCCGGCACCACCCGGTCACATTCTGTCACCGCCATCGTCATACTCGGATCACCGCCGGGAATGACGCCATGACGCTGCTGCTGACCACCACCCTGGAACGCGACCTGCCTGCCGCCGCCCGCGGCTGCACGCAATCGTATGGGCGCATCGTGCTGGCCTGCCAGAACACCGTCACCGCGATCGCCCTGGCAATCACCCGCGACGTGCACGCCAGCGAAGACATCGCCCAGGAGGCCTTCATCAAGGCCTGGCAGCAGCTCAACCAGCTGCACAACCCGTCCAGTTTCCTGCCCTGGCTGCGCCAGATCACCCGCAACCTGGCCCGCGACTGGCTGCGCGCCAACCGTGGTCGACCGCTGTCCGGCGAAGCGGCCGAAATCGCGATCAACATGGCCGCAGATCCCGGCCCGACCGCCCCCGAGCGGATGCAGCGGGTGGAAGAGGAACTGGCGGCCGAGGAGATCATCTCGGCCCTGCCCGAAGACGCCCGCGAGACCCTGCTGCTGTACTACCGCGAAGGCCAGAGTTCGCAGCAGGTGGCCGAACTGCTGGGCCTCAGCGATGCGGCGGTGCGCAAGCGGCTGTCGCGCGCGCGCAGCAGCGTACGCGAGGAGATGTTGCGCCGCTTCGGCGACTTCGCCCGCAGCAGCGCCCCCAGCGCGGCGTTCGCCACCACCTTGGCATCGGTGCTGATCATCGCCGCCCCCGGCACGGCCAGCGCCGCGATCCTGCTCGGCACCGGGCTGGGCACCGGCAAGCTGGGCCTGGGCGGGGCCACGCTGTCCGGCGGCACCGCGCTGGGCTCGTTGAGCGCCGCGCTCAGCCAGACCGCCGCGCCCGGCCAGATGATGGGCATCGGCACGGTCATCGGCAGCCTGCTCGGCGGCATGCTCGGCAGCTACCTGGGCGGGCGCTATCTGCTGTCCTACGCGGAAACCGCGCAGGAGCGCGAGCAGGTGCGCGCGTTCGTGGTGCTCAGCAGCGTCACCGCGCTGGTGATGTGTCTGTCGGTGCTGATGCTGAGCGTGCTGGAAGCACCGGTCTGGCTGCTGCTGACCGCGATGGCGGCGGGAATGGCCGCCGTGAACTACCAGTGCCTGTTCCCGCTGCAGAAAGTGATGGCGCCGATGCTGGCCCGCGATGCCGCCCGCCATGGCCGCCGTGGGCCGAACTGGAAATACCAGCTGATGTACGGCCGCACGGCGATCGTGGTGGTCACCTTGGGGGTGGCGATCCTGGTGGTCTACAGCCTGCGGCACACCGGCCGGCTGTGAAAACGACACAGCGCCGGTCGACGACCGGCGCTGCGTGTTCATCCTCGGCTTGGCTTACTTGCTGGTCGGTGCCTTCGGCGGCATCGGCGGCTTGCCATCGCGGTGCTTGCCATCGCCGTGGCCACCACGCGGACCACCGAACGGGCCCTTGGCCGCGTCGAACTCGGCCTTGCTCAGCTGGCCGTCCTTGTTGCTATCGGCCGCGGCAAACCACGCATCGCGATGCTGCTTCATGCGCAGCTCGCGGTCGGCCTTGTCCAGATAGCCGTCCTTGTTGACGTCGAGCGTGTCGAAGCGGGCGGCCAGACGCGGATCGGCCTTGGCTTCCTCGCGGCTGATGCGACCGTCCTTGTTGGTGTCCAGCTTGGCCATCCAGTCACCGCGGCCACCCGGGCCACGGCCATGCCGCTTGCCGTGCCAGCGCGGCAGTTCCTCGCGTGAGAGCTTGCCGTCCTTGTTGGTGTCCAACGTGTCGAACTGCGCGGCCAGGCGCGGGGCCTTGGCCGCTTCGGCGCGGTCGATGAAGCCATCGCCGTTGGTGTCGAGCGTGGGGCGGACCGGCTTGTCGGTCGCGGTCGGCGCGTCGGCGGCGACCGCCAGGCCGGCAGCGCCGGTGGACAGCAGCAGGGCCAGCAGCAGAAGGGGTTTGCGATTGCGCATGGATCACTCCGGTTCGTAGGATATCGGCGTGCGGTGCGTGGCACCCACACCGGTAACAACGCCCGGGCAGCGGCGGCGTTGACAGCCTGGCCGGCCATGTTCATTTGGCAGACAGTCGCGCCCCCTGCGACGCCCCGGCGCTATGCTGGGCGCATGGCGATACACGGCGACCGCGACGACGAGCTGCGACTGTTCCAGACCGGCGACCACCCCTGTGGTTACTGGCCGGAACGGGCCGCGCGCGACCTGGTGCTCGATCCCCAGGACGCGCGCCTGGGCACCCTGTATCCGATGGCGCTGAGCTGGGGCTTCCGCCGTTCCGGCGACCTGGTGTACCGGCCGCACTGCGCCAACTGCCATGCCTGCGTGTCGGTGCGCGTGCCGGTGGCGCGCTTCGCCCCGGACCGCAGCCAGCGCCGCTGCCTGGCCCGCAACGCGGACCTGGAAGTCCGGATCGTGGCCGCCGAACAGACCGAAGAACAGTTCGCGCTGTACCACCGCTACCTCACCCACCGGCATGCCCAGGGCGGCATGGACGAACACGGCCCGCATGAGTTCGACCAGTTCCTGATCGGTCAGTGGGCGCAAGGGCGCTTCATGGAACTGCGTGCACCGGCCGAAGCCGGCCGCCGTGGCGCCCTGCTCGGGGTGGCGGTCACCGACGTCACCCCGCAGGGACTGTCGGCGGTATACACCTTCTTCGACCCCGACCACGCCCACCGCAGCCTGGGCACCTTCGCCATCCTGCAGCAGATTGCCTGGGCCCGGCGCGAGCAGCTGCCGCATCTGTACCTGGGGTATTGGATCCGCGACCATCGCAAGATGGACTACAAGCGTCGCTTCCGCCCGCTGGAGGCCTACGACGGCCGCCGCTGGCACGAGTTCGACGACGAACTGGATGGGCGTTGACGCAGCATTGCAATGCGTCCGGGTGCAAAATAGGCGGATGAAAGCCCATCCCCTGATCCTTGCCCTGGCCCTGCTGTGCAGCGCCTGCGCCCAGACCCCCGCCAAGACCGCCGCCATGCCGGAAGCCACCGCCGCGCCGCTGCGGATCGCCACCTACAACACCTCGCTGTACAACGACGAGACCGGCGGCCTGATCGCCGAGCTGGAAGGCGACAGCGAACACGCGCGCAAGATCGCCGCGGTGCTGCAGCAGGTGCGTCCGGACCTGGTGCTGCTCAACGAGTTCGACTTCGACGACGCGCACCGTGCCGCCGACCTGTTCCAGCAGCGCTACCTGGAAACCGCCCAGCCCGGCGGCGGCGAGCCGCTGCACTACGCCTACCGCTACCTGGCCCCGGTCAACACCGGCGTGCAGAGCGGACTGGACCTGGACAACAACGGCCAGATCGGCGGCGACGGCCGCGCGCGTGGCAACGATGCGTGGGGCTACGGCCTGCACCCGGGCCAGTACGGCATGCTGGTGCTGTCGCGCTACCCGATCGATGCGGCCAAGGTGCGCAGTTTCCAGCTGCTGAAGTGGAGCACCCTGCCCGGCGCGCTGCGCCCGATCGATCCGCGCACCGGCAAATCCTTCTACAACGACCACGTGTGGTCGCAGCTGCGGCTGTCGTCCAAGTCGCATTGGGACGTGCCGGTGACCACCCCGAACGGCGTGGTGCATGCCTTGGTCTCGCACCCGACCCCGCCGGTGTTCGACGGCCCGGAAAAGCGCAATGCCGCGCGCAACCACGACGAACTGCGGCTGTGGCAGGAGTATCTGTCAGCCGGCAGCAAGCCGTGGCTGTGCGATGACCGCGGCCAGTGCGGCGGCCTGCAGCAGGACGCGCGCTTTGTGATCCTGGGCGATCTGAACAACGATCCGGTCGATGGCGATGGCCGCCACGAGGCAATCGTGGAACTGATCGAGAATCCGCGCGTGCTGCGCTACCCGACCCCGCGCAGCGTGGGTGCCGAGCAGACCAGCCTGGCGTATGCGGAAAAGGGCATCGCGCGCAAGGGCGCGCCCTTCCATGCCACCGGCGATTTCGGCCCGAAGGCCGGCACCATGCGCCTGGATTACGTGCTGCCGTCGGTCGGTTTCAGCTACGTGGGCAGCGGCGTTTTCTGGCCGGACAACAACAGCCCGGAGGCGAAGATCGCCGACGGCAGCGACCATCACCTGGTGTGGGTGGATGTGAAGTAACCCGCCGTACCACGGTCAACAAAACGGCGGGCATTGCCCGCCGTTTTTGCATCCGCAGCACGTCGCCGCAGGACAACGCCGCGACGGGATCAGGAGTGCAGTTCGATCCCGATCGCCTCGGCCGCCTCGCGCGCGATCTTCCGCGCTTCCTCGATATCCGCACCGCGCGCCAGGGTCACGCCGACCCGGCGATGGCCATGCACGGTGGGCTTGCCGAACAGGCGCAGCGAGGAATCCGGGTGTTCCAGCGCGGCGGCGACGTTGCTGAAGAACGGCACGCCTTCGCCATGGGCCAGCATCGCGCACGAGGCCGAGGGACCGTTCTGGCGGATCAGCGGAATCGGCAGGCCGAGGATGGCGCGCGCATGCAGCGCGAATTCGCTCAGTTCCTGCGAGGCCAGGGTGACCAGGCCGGTGTCGTGCGGGCGCGGGGAGACTTCGCTGAACCACACCTCGTCGCCCTTCACGAACAGCTCCACGCCGAACAGGCCCCAACCCCCCAGGTCGTCGGTGATCGCCTGCGAGATCTCTTCGGCACGCGCCAGCGCGCGCGGCGACATCGGCTGCGGCTGCCAGCTTTCGCGGTAGTCGCCGTCCTTCTGCCAGTGCCCGATCGGGGCACAGAACGAGGTGCCTGCGGCGTGGCGAACGGTGAGCAGGGTGATTTCGTACTCGAAGTCGATGAAGCCTTCGACGATGCAGCGTCCGGCGCCGGCGCGGCCGCCGGTCTGCGCGTATTCCCAGGCCGGCGCGATGTCGGCCTCGCTGCGCAGCGTGCTCTGGCCCTTGCCCGAGGAGGACATTACCGGCTTGACCACGCACGGCAGGCCGATCGCGGCCACGGCGGCGCGGTAGTCGGCTTCGGTATCCACGAACCGGTAGGGCGAGGTCGGCAGGCCAAGGGTTTCGGCGGCGAGCCGACGGATGCCTTCGCGGTCCATGGTCAGCCGTGCGGCACGCGCGGTGGGCACCACGCGCTGGCCGGTTTCCTGCTCCAGCTGGACCAGGGTTTCGGTATGGATCGCTTCGATCTCCGGCACGATCAGGTGCGGCTGCTCCTTGGCGATCAGCGCGCGCAGCGCCATCGCATCGAGCATGTCGATCACATACGCACGGTGGGCGACCTGCATCGCCGGCGCGTCGGCGTAGCGGTCGGCGGCGATCACCTCCACCCCCAGCCGCTGCAGCTCGATGGCGACCTCCTTGCCCAGTTCGCCCGAGCCCAGCAGCAGGACGCGGGTGGCGGAGGGAGACAGCGGCGTACCGAGCGTGGTCATGGCGGTTCCGGACATCAGGGGCGGGAGGGCATTCTAGAGCGTCGGCCGGAAACCGGGCAGCCCGACTTGCATTGTGATATCACTTTGATATCTTTCCACGCAACCACCCAAGGACGCCCCGCCATGAAAGAAAAGACCCTCCGCTCGCTGTCCGGCCTGCCGTTCCTGCTGCTGGTGCTGGTCCTGCTGGGGCTGGCGGCGTGGCTGTTCATCTCCGGCGCGCGCGCGTTCCCGGTGGCGCCCGCCTGGATGCTGAGCGGCGTGGCGCTGGCCATCCTGGCCCTGCTCAGCCTGACCGGCCTGTACACCGTGCAGCCCAACCAGGCGGTGGTGGTGAGCCTGTTCGGCCGGTACGTGGGCACGGTCAAGGACAACGGCCTGCGCTGGAACAACCCGTTCTTCAGCAAGAAGAAGGTCAGCCAGCGCGTGCGCAACTTCGAAAGCGGCAAGCTCAAGGTCAACGAACTGGACGGCAGCCCGATCGAGATCGCCGCGGTGATCGTGTGGCAGGTGGTGGATGCCTCCGAAGCGGTCTACAACGTGGACGACTACGAAAGCTTCGTGCACATCCAGTCCGAATCGGCGCTGCGCGCGATGGCCACCAGCTACCCCTACGACCAGCACGAGGATGGCCAGCTGTCGCTGCGCAGCCATGCCGCCGAGATCTCCCAGCATCTCAAGGATGAACTGGCCGAGCGCCTGGCCGATGCCGGCGTGCAGGTGATCGACGCGCGCATCAGCCATCTCGCCTACGCCCCGGAAATCGCCCAGGCGATGCTGCAGCGGCAGCAGGCCAATGCGGTGATCGCCGCACGCACGCGCATCGTTGCCGGTGCGGTGGGCATGGTCGAAATGGCGCTGGCCGAGTTGCAGAAGAACGGCGTGGTGCAGCTGGATGAAGAGCGCAAGGCGCACATGGTGAGCAACCTGCTGGTAGTGCTGTGCTCGGACCGCGGCACCCAGCCGGTCATCAACGCCGGGTCGTTGTACTGAGCCATGAGCGAGAAGAAAGCCTACCCGCTGCGGATCAACGCCGACATCCTGGCGGCGTTGCAGCGCTGGGCCGATGACGAGCTGCGCAGCGCCAACGCGCAGATCGAGTACGTCCTGCGCGATGCCCTGCGCAAGGCGGGACGCCTTCCCAAACCCGAGTCGAGCAAGGAGAGCAAGGAATGAGCAAGCGCTGGAGCTATTTGACCGTCGAGCTGCAACCGTCGTGGACGGGATTGAAGCCCGATGAGATGCAGGCCGAACTCAACCGCCACGGCCAGCTCGGCTGGGAACTGGTGAACGTGCTGCAGACCCAGCCGATGGGCGTGGCGCTGCTGATCTTCAAGAAGGAGATCTGAAATGACCGCCCCCTCGCCTGCCGCCACCGACTTCGCCGTCGCCCCGGCCCCGGTCTGGCAGCTGCTGTGGCTGTGGGTGCCCCTGCTGGCCTCTGCGGTGATCATCGTGGTCACCACGCTGGAATCGGACCAGCGCACGCCGCACGAACTGGGCTTCACCGTGCCGTTCCTGGTGGTGCTCACCGCCGTGCTGAGCGCGATGTTCTTCCGTCGCCGCATCCGCCTGCAGGACCATCAGCTGGAGGTGGTCTCCACGTTCTATCGCAAGCGCGTGCCGGTGCAGGACATCGTGCTGGAGCGCGCGCGCGTGGTCGATCTGGCCGAGCATGGCAGCCTCAAGCCGACGATCAAGACCAATGGCTACGGCATGCCGGGGTTCCAGTCCGGGCACTACCGGATGCGCGACCGCAGCAAGGCGTTCTGCCTGCTCACCGACAGCAGCCGCGTGCTGTACCTGCCGCTGCGCGATGGCAGCGCGCTGGTGATCAGCCCCGAGAACCCGCGGGCGCTGCTGACAGCCCTGCAGGCGCTGGCCGCGCCGGGCCGCACGCACTAAGCTGCCCCCATGCGCCGCGCCCCTGCCCTGCTGATCAACACCGCCGACATCGAACTGTGGCCCGGTGGCCTGCTGCGCGCGCGCAGCAACGCCGACGCGCGCGCACTGGCGCAGGCGCGCTGGGTGCTTCGACGCAAACGCGATGGCAGCTACCTGGCGGTGGCGTCGGCGCATGGGGTGCTGCCGCTGGTGCCGCGGCTGATGCGCGAGCACGGCATCGAGGCCGCGCTCGATGCGCTGGACGCGCAGGGGTGGGCACACGGGCGCGGCCGGGCGGATGAATCCCTGCTGCCGCTCAGCGGCCTGCAACAGCGGCTGGAGCAGCTCGGCATCGATGCGGACGCGTATGAGGAGGCAACCGGCCTGGCACTGGAAGCCGAACCGGCGCACCTGCACCTGGCCGGCGCAGACCGCTACCGCCGACCGCTCTGGTTGCGTCGCAGCGCTGCGCGCGGGTGGCAACGCCTGAGGCGGCAGGCGGCCGCCGACGGGATCGCGCTGGATGCGATTTCCGGCTACCGCAGCCATGCCTACCAGCTGGGTATTTTCGAGCGCAAACGCGCGCGCGGCCTGCAGGTGGAGGACATCCTCAAGGTCAACGCCGCACCGGGCTACAGCGAGCACCACAGCGGCTTCGCGCTGGACATCGGCACGCCGGGCGAGCCACCGGCCGAAGAGAGTTTCGAACACACGGCCGCCTTCGCCTGGCTGCAGCAGCACGCGGGCCGTTTTGGATTCCAGCTGAGCTACCCGCGCGACAACCCGCACGGCATCGTCTACGAACCGTGGCACTGGTGCTGGCACCCGACCGTGTAGAGCCGAGCCATGCTCGGCAGCTTCTGCCTGCCTGGCCAGCAAACGGGTAGAGCCGAGCCATGCTCGGCTGCTTCTGCCTGCCGGGCCAGCGAACGTGTAGAGCCGAGCCATGCTCGGCTGCTTCTGCCTGCCGGGGC
>NZ_DAMAGC010000004.1:0-18624 GCF_031995405.1 Stenotrophomonas sp.
GCTTTTTGCGCGAGGCAAGAGCAGCCGAGCATGGCTCGGCTCTACCAGGGATGCGTCCAGTCCCGCCGCGCCGCGTCCTGTCCCATCCCGCCCCTCCCCGTCCCACCGCGGGGTGAACAGCAGAACGGCCGCACAGCGCGGCCGTTCTTCATTGCACTACCGCACCCATCAGCCCTTGGCGACGGCCGACACAGCCTTGGCCACGTACTCCAGGTTGCCCTGGTTGAGCGCGGCCACGCAGATGCGGCCGGTGCCGACGGCGTAGATGCCGAACTCGTCGCGCAGGCGGTCCACCTGCGGGCGGGTCAGCCCGGAGTAGGAGAACATGCCGGCCTGGTCGTTGATGAAGGCGAATTCCGGCGCGCCGGCGGCGACCAGCTTGTCCACCAGGCCGTGGCGCAGCGCGTGGATGCGCTCGCGCATCTCGGTCAGTTCCGCTTCCCACACCTGGCGCAGCTCGACGCTGTTGAGCACGCCTGCCACCAGCGCCGCACCGTGGTTGGACGGGCTGGAGTAGATGGTCCGGATGATGCGCTTGACCTGCGACTGCACGGCCTTGGCCGCGTTCGCGTCCGGGGCCACCACCGACAGCGCGCCGATGCGCTCGCCATACAGCGAGAACGACTTGGAGTACGAGTTGGCGACCACGAAGCTGTCGATGCCGGCCTCGGCGATGATGCGCACCGCGGCGCCGTCTTCGCTGATGCCCTTGTCGAAGCCCTGGTAGGCCATGTCGATGAACGGGAACAGCTGGCGGTCCTTCAACAGCGCGGCCACCTGCTTCCACTGCGCGACGGTGAGATCGGCACCGGTCGGGTTGTGGCAGCACGCGTGCAGCAGCACCACCGTGCCCGGCTGCAGCTTGCCCAGGTCGGCGAGCATCGCCTCGAAGTCCACGCCGTGGGTGGCCGGGTCGAAGTAGCTGTACTCGACGACCTCGAAACCGGCGGCGCCGAACACGGCGCGGTGGTTTTCCCAGCTCGGGTTGCTGATGGCGATGGTGGCGTGCGGCAGCAGCCGGTGCAGCAGGTCCGCGCCCACGCGCAGCGCGCCGCTGCCGCCGATGGTCTGCGAGGTGGCCACGCGGCCGGCGGCCAGCAGCGGCGAATCCTTGCCGAACACCAGTTCGCGGGTGGCCTGGTTGTAGGCCGGCAGCCCGTCGATCGGCAGGTAGCCGCGCGGTTTGGCTTCGTTGGCCAGCTGCTGCTCGATCTGCTTGACGGCGCGAAGCAGCGGGATGCGGCCGCTCTCGTCGTAGTAGATGCCCACACCCAGGTTGACCTTGGTCGAGCGGCTGTCGGCGTTGTATGCCTCGGTCAGGCCCAGGATCGGGTCGCCTGGGACCAGTTCCACATTTGCAAAGAAGGACACGGCGGTACTCATTCGGATGACGGAAGGGGGGAGGATGTCGCGACGCGCGGTGCGGCCGGTGGGGCCGCAACCGGGCCATCGTAACAAAGCCACGCCGAGGGCGCGGCGGCCACCGTCACGTTGGTTTCCGTACCATGGCGTGCGGCGCCCCACATCGCCGAGGACCCCAGATCGCATGTTCCGTTTATCCCCGTTTGTCCCTTCCTGCGCGCTGCTTTCGGCAGTGCTGCTGCCGAACCCGGCACAGGCCGCATCCAGGCCCGATCCGTCCCCCGAGGTAGCGCGGCTGCCCACGGTTCAGGTGCAGGCTGCGCGGGTACAGCAGGTGGACGATGCCGACCTGCCCGCCTCGATCAGCACGGTGTGGCTGGACGACGAGGCCAACGGCACCCTGGCGCAGGTATCCGAAGCGCTGGGCGGCATCCCCGGGGTGGTCGCCCGCGACCGCCAGAACTACGCGCAGGACACCCAGCTGTCGATCCGCGGCTTCGGCGCCCGCTCCACCTTCGGGGTGCGCGGGGTGCGGGTACTGGTCGATGGCGTGCCGGCGACCATGCCCGACGGCCAGGGCCAGCTCTCGCACGCGAGCCTGCTCTCGGCCCAGCGCGTGGACGTGCTGCGCGGGCCGTTCTCGGCGCTGTACGGCAATTCCTCCGGCGGCGTGGTGCAGCTGTGGAGTGCCGAGGGCGCGCCGGGCGATCCCTGGCGGCTGCGGCTGGATACCGGCAGCGACAACACGCTCAGCGCCGGCGCGCAGCTGCGCGGCCAGCAGGGGCCGATCCGCTACAACGTGGCCGCCAACCACTTCCGCACCGATGGCTGGCGCGAGCACAGCGCCGCGCGCCGCGAATCGGTCAATGCGCGGCTCGGGACGGACGTGGGCGGTGGCCAGCTGGATCTGGTGCTGAACTACTTCGATTCGCCCAAGGCACAGGATCCGCTCGGGCTGAGCCGCGCCCAGGTCAACGCCGACCCTCGCCAGGCTACGGCCGTGGCCGAGCAGTACAACACGCGCAAATCCGTTCGCCAGGCCCAGGCCGGACTGGTGTTCACCCGCACCGACGGGGCGCACACATGGCGCGCCATGGGCTATGCCGGGCAGCGCAGCGTCGAGCAGTACCTGGCGATTCCGCCGGCGCCGCAGGCCAACCCGCTGCATGCCGGCGGCGTGATCGACCTGGACGGCGACTACGGCGGGGTGGACGCGCGCTGGAGCTGGCACGGGCAGTGGGCCGGGCGGCCACTGGATCTGGTGATCGGCGCCAATGCCGACCGCCAGGCGCAGGATCGCCGTGGTTACGAGAATTTCGTCGGTGATCAGCTGGGCATCAAGGGTCGCCTCCGCCGCGATCAGGCCGACCGGGTCGAGAACGTGGACCAGTTCGCCCAGGCCTGGTGGCAGTGGGCACCGCGCTGGTCGCTGCTGCTCGGCGTGCGCCACAGCACGGTACGGTTCCGCTCCAACGACCACTACATCACCGCCACCAACCCCGACGACAGCGGCTCGCGCCGCTACGACGCCACCACGCCGGTGGCCGGGGTGGTATTCCGCGCGACCGACGCCTGGCGGCTGTACGCCTCGGCCGGGCGCGGCTTCGAGACCCCGACCTTCAACGAACTGGGCTACCGCGCCGATGGCCAGGCCGGGCTGGCGCTGGATCTGTCGGCCGCCCGCAGCCGCAACCTGGAAGTGGGCAGCAAATGGCATGCGCAGAGCGGGGCGCAGCTGGAGGCGGCGCTGTTCCGCGCCGACACCGATGACGAACTAGCCGTGGCCAGCAACACCGGCGGTCGCGCGACCTACCGCAACATCGGCCGTACCCGTCGCCAGGGACTGGAAGCGAGCTATGTGCAGCCGCTGGGTGCGCAGGTCGACCTGGCGCTGTCGTACACCTACCTGGAAGCGACCGTGCGCGACCCCTACGTGCTGTCCGGAGCGACCGTCGCTGCCGGCTCGCGGCTGCCCGGCGTGCCGGAGCAGCAGTGGAATGCGCGCCTGCAATACCGCCCCGGCGCATGGCAGTGGGCGGCCGAGGTGGTGGCCTCCGGCGACACGGTGGTCAATGACCTGGCCACCGAGAAAGCCGCCGGTTACGCATTGTTGAACCTGGAAGCAGCGCGCCGCTGGCAGCTGGCCCAGGGGACGTTGCGGGCCTTCGCGCGGCTGGACAACGTGTTGGACCAGCGTTACATCGGCTCGGTGATCGTCAACGACGGCAATCAGCGTTACTTCGAGCCGGGCCCGGACCGCCGGGTCAGCGTGGGCCTGCAGTGGCAGTGGGCGCCCTAAGGATTCTCCCGGCGCCCGTCTGGAGCACGTGCCCACCCACGGTGGGCAATTACTTCTACTTCGGGACCTTGGCCGGGACGAACGGCGAGGTCGGGTCGCTGGCCGGGAAGGTCTCCTCCAGCGCCTGGTCCTGGTTGTCGCTGGCGTGCTGCTTGCGCTGCTGGCGCTGGTGCTCGTCTTCGCGGCGATGGTGACCGGCCGGGCCTTCGCTGCCCGGGGTCAGGTCCTTGCGGTCGCGGGAGGGGGCAACCGGGGCCGCCGCCACCGGCAGATGGTCCGGTTCGGGCGGCGCGGGCATGCCGGCGCCGCGGTCTTCGGCATCCTGGTTGTCATGTTTGGCGTGTTGTTCGCCAGGCACCGGGGTGCTGGCTTCGCGCAGGGGATCGCGTGGCATGGAAATAACTCCGGAACGGGAGCACCACTACAGCGCGATGGCGGTGAAGTCGCTGCGAATCCGCAGCACTGAACGGATCTGTCACGGCTGGCTAACGGGGGCGGGACTATTCCTGCCTGCCCCAGTACCGCCGGAGTCGTGCCATGCCCCGCCTGGACCGTCGTGCCGCCCCCGCGTTGTTCAGCGCCTACCCGCAGCCGCCCCGGACCACGCGCCGCGTGCGCCGCGAGCGCACCGAGGAAGCCCAGGCGGTGGCCCAGGACTACCTGCAGTACATGCGCAGCGACTACGAACGGCGGCGCGGCCACGGCCACCGCAGTTGGCGCGACCTGTACCCGGCGTATGCCTTCGCGCTGACCACGCATTACGCCGATTGGCCGCGTGGCAACGACGAAGATACCGCCGGTGAACTGGCCGAACACTGGGAGCAGATGCGCGGGCAGTCGCGGCTGGGCTGGTCGCAGGCGCGCGGCATCGTGGAGGACGCCTGGCTGGCGCTGGACCACATGCCGCCCACCGCCGTGCACGGCCTGCTGCAGTAACGCGTAAAGGGCGTCTGCACGAGGCGGACACGGGCGTTTCACGTGGCCGGGGGTACAGCTGCCCTTCTCTTCCACGCTGGAGCAGCACCGCCATGGCCCGACCGATCTGGACCGGAACCTTGTCCTTTGGGTTGCTCAATGTCCCGGTGTCGCTGATGTCCGGCGAACGCAAGGTAGACCTGCAGTTCCGCATGCTCGACTCGCGCGACCGCAAGCCGATCCGCTTCGAGCGGGTCAATGCCGATACCGGCGAAGAAGTGCCGTGGAAGGACATCGTCAAAGCCTACGAGTACGACAAGGGCAGCTACGTGGTGCTGGAAGAGGACGACATCCGCTCGGCCGCGCCGGAAAGCCACGAGGCGGTGGAGGTGGAAACCTTCGTCGACGCCGCCACCATCGACCCGCGTTACTACGAGAAGCCCTACCTGCTGGTACCGGCCAAGAAGGCCGAGAAAGGCTACGTGCTGCTGCGCGAAACCCTGCGCAAGACCGGCAAGGTCGGCATCGCGCGGGTGGTGGTGCGCACCCGCGAGTACCTCTGCGCGGTGATGCCGCACGGCGATGGGTTGGTGCTGATGATCCTGCGCTACCCGCAGGAACTGGTGGACCCGGAAGACTACAAGCTGCCCACCGGGAGCCTGGCCGAATACCGGATCAGCAGCAAGGAAACGGCCATGGCCGAACAACTCATCGATTCGATGTCCGGCGAGTGGAAGCCCGATGACTACCACGACGAGTTCCGCGAGCGCCTGCAGACGCTGCTGACCAAGCGGATCAAGTCCAAGGGCGGCACCACCAAGGTGGAGGACGAACCGGCGCCACGCGAGGACGATGCCACCAACGTGGTGGACTTCATGTCGCTGCTGCAGAAGAGCCTGGATGCAAAGAAGCGCACGCCGCCGAAGAAGACGGCGGTGACCGCGGCGCCAAAGAAGTCGGCGGCCAAGAAGGCCAAACCCGCCAAAAAAGCCGCCAAGGCGACCAGGAAGACCGCCGCGCGCAGCACCCCGCGCAAGGCCGGGTAAGCGCAGATGTCACTGCAGGAATATCGCCGAAAACGCCGCTTCGATGGCACCCCCGAACCCGATGCCGAGCGCGCCGGCGCAGCGGCGCGGCGCCCGATCTTCGTGGTGCAGCTGCATCACGCCAGTTCCCGCCACTACGATTTCCGCCTGGAAGCCGACGGCGTGCTCAAGAGCTGGGCGGTGCCGAAGGGTCCGTCGCTGCGCGTGGGCGAGAAGCGCCTGGCGGTGGAAGTGGAAGACCATCCGCTGTCCTATGCGACGTTCGAAGGCGATATCCCCACCGGCCACTACGGCGCCGGACACGTGGATGTGTATGACCACGGCACCTGGGCGTGCGACGGCGATCCGCTCGAGGCGATCGCCGCCGGCAAGCTCGACTTCGTCCTGCATGGCGAGCGGCTCAAGGGCGGCTGGAAGCTGGTGCGTACCGCGATGAAGGGCAAGCAGCACCAGTGGCTGCTGATCAAGCGCGACGATGACGATGCACGCGATGCGGAGGCCGATGACATGCTCGATACAGCGCCTGCACGGCGTACGGCTGCCCCGAAAACCCGCGCCCGCACGGGCACGGGCAAGGCAGTGAAGCAGGCCGCCACGCCGCCAGCGGCGCGCAAGGCCGACGCGCGCTGGCACAAGCGCGCGCTGGCGCTGCAGGAGGCGCGCGACACGCCTTATCCGCAGGGCTTCAAGCCGCAGCTGACCGATCACCGCGCCAGCGCACCCGACGGCGAGGCCTGGCTGCACGAGATCAAATGGGATGGCTACCGTCTGCTGGCCGAGGTCAGTGATGGCGTGGTGTCCCTGCGCTCGCGCGGCGGCTTGAACTGGACCGATGACTTCCCCGAAGTGGTGCAGGCGATTGCCGCGCTGCCGGTGCGCGACCTGCGCCTGGATGGCGAACTGGTGGTGCTGGACGCGCAGGGCCGCAGCGACTTCACCGCGTTGCAGAAGGTGATCGATGGCACCGCCAGGCAACCGCTGCGCTACGTGGTGTTCGACATGCCCGGTATTGCCGGCGTCGACATCAGCCGCGCGCCCTTGCTGGCGCGCAAGGCGCTGCTCAAGGACCTGATCGGCCCGACGCCGGGCACGCTGGCCTACAGCGAGCATGTGCTCGATCACGGTCCGCAGGTGTTCGCGGCCAGTGGCGATGCGGGCTACGAGGGCATCATCAGCAAGCGCGTGGATGCCGCCTACGTCAACACGCGGTCGCCTGCGTGGATCAAGATCAAGCATGAGAACACCGATGAGTTCCTGATCGTCGGCTATACCGAACCGAAAGGGTCACGCAGCGGCTTTGGCTCACTTTTGATGGCCACGCCGGACAAGGGCGGCCTGCGCTATGTGGGGCGTGTCGGTACCGGGTTCGATGATGCGTTGCTGCGTGCGCTGACCCGCCAGCTCGGCGCGCTGGCGGTGAAGGACGCAGTGGTCACCCTGCCCGCACATGTGCCGTTCCATGCGCGCAGCGTGCACTGGGTTAAGCCGGTGCTGGTGGCCGAGGTCGCATTCCGCGGCTGGGCGAAGGAAGGGCTGCTGCGGCAGGCCAGTTTCAAGCGGCTGCGCGAGGACAAGGCAGCGAAGGATCTGGGCGGCGCGGGCACGTTGCCTGCCGGGCAAAAAAAGCCAACGGCCAGGAACAAGGCCACGAAGGCGACCGCCACCACGACGCCGCGCGTTGCCGACGCCGGCGCCGGCGAAGTGAACATCAGCCATCCCGAACGCGTGGTGTTTGCCAAGGCGAAGATCACCAAGGGCGATGTCGCCCACTACTACCGGCAGATGGCGCGCTGGGTGCTGCCCGAAGTTGCCCGCCGGCCGTTGTCGCTGCTGCGCTGTCCCGATGGCGTGGACAAGCCGTGCTTCTTCCAGAAGCACCATGGCACCGGCCTGGGTGAAGCCGTGCAGGCCATTCCGCTGGAGCAGAAAAGCGGGCGCGAAGACTACCTCTACATCGAGGACCTGGCCGGCCTGTTGCAACTGGTGCAGATGAACACACTGGAGCTGCATCCGTGGGGCGCCACGGTAGGCGATCCCGAGCACCCGGACCGGCTGGTGTTCGATCTGGATCCCGGCGAGGGCGTCAGCTGGGCGCAGGTCAAGACCGCCGCGCGCGATGTGCGCGACCGGTTGCTGGAGACCGGCCTGCAGAGCTTCGTGCGCTTGTCCGGTGGCAAGGGCGTGCATGTGGTGGTGCCGCTGCAGCCCAAGGCCGACTGGGCGCAGGCCAAGGACTTCTGCGAGGCCTTCGCCCAAGCCATGGCCGAGCATGCGCCCGAGCGCTACGTGGCCACCATGAGCAAGGCCAAGCGCACGGGCGTGATCTTCATCGACTGGCTGCGCAACGCGCGCGGTGCCACCAGCGTGTGCTCGTGGTCGCTGCGGGCGCGTCCGGGTGCGGGCGTGGCGGTGCCGTTGCGCTGGGAAGAACTGGGCCGGGTGACGGCTGCCGATGCGTTCCCGTTGGCCAAGGCGCTGCAGCGGGCGCAGCGCCTGAAGCAGGATCCGTGGGAAGGGATCGATGCGGTGAAGCAGGTGCTGCCGGGGGCGTGACGTGGGGGCGCTTCATCGCCATTCCGCAGCGCTTCACGCCGGCGCGGGATGCGACCCGACCGCGTCGCATGCTTCCCTCAACGCGGCCTGTAGCGCGCGCCCAGCCAGATGCCGGCCGCCTGGAACGGCAGCGCGATGAGCAGCACGGTGACGAACCAGAACGGGAAGTCGCTGCCCAGGTCCCAGGCCGCATAGACCGACGCGGCGGCGATCACCGCCCAGACCACCCCACCGTGCACATAGGGCGCGTTCGGCGCGTAGCGCGCCGCGAAGGCCGTGGCGGCCACGCCGCCCAGGATCGTCCAGGCCAGGTCCCACGCCAGCCGCGACTGCCCGCCTTCGCCCAGCCCGATCCACGGCGCGATCCACCCGGCCGCGCCGCTGACCATGCCCAGCACGAACAACGCCACGACCACGCACAGCACGGAGAGCACGACGGTCCTGGCAAGCGACAAGGTGGACATGGGGATCCTGGCGACAACGAACGTGCGCCCATTATGGACGCACGCCATGCGTCAGACTCTGTTGGACGCCTTCAACTGCGCCGTGTGGGCCAGGCCACGCCACGCACCCGGCATTGGGCCGGCCTCCAGTATCAGCCGACCAGCGCGGCCGAATCGCGGGCCAGCTGTTCGATCCCGGCCCAGTCGCGCGCCTGCAGCAGCGCACGCGTGGTCAGCCAGGAACCGCCCACGCACAGCACGTTGGGCAGGTGCAGGAATTCGCGCGCGGTCTGCGCGGTGATCCCGCCGGTCGGGCAGAAGCGCACGTCGCCGAATGGCCCGTTCCATGCCGACAGCATCGCCGCGCCGCCGGCCTGCACCGCCGGGAAGAACTTGAAGGTATCCAGCCCGTGCTCCAGGCCGAGCATCAGTTCGGAAGACGTCGCCACGCCGGGCAGGAACGGCAGGTCGGTATCGCGGGCGGCCGCATACAGGCTCGCGGTGGCGCCTGGCGATACCGCGAAACGCCCGCCCACCTGCTTGACCTGTTCCATCTGCGCGGCACTGAGCACGGTGCCGGCGCCCACCACGGCATCGGGCACGGCCTCGACCATGGCCTTGATCGCCTCCATCGCCACCGGCGTGCGCAGGGTCACCTCGATCACGGGCAGGCCGCCGTTGAACAATGCGCGTGCCACCTCGACCGCGTCGTCGACGTTTTCCGGCGTGAACACCGGAATCACCGGGGCCAGTTTCAGGACTGCGCGTACGCGCGGATCAGCGCCGGACATCGAATCGCTCCTCGCCCGTGAGGGCCATGATGTCAGCCTCGCTGACAGGGTTGAAGTCGCCGGGGATCGAATGCTTCAGGCAGCCCGCGGCCAGGCCGAAGCGCACGATCGCGTCCGGCGCGAAGCCGCGCATCATGCCATGCAGGATGCCGGCGGCGAAGGCATCGCCCCCGCCGATGCGATCCACGATGCCGAGCATGTCGCGGGTCGGCGCCACCGCGCGGCTGCCATCGCGACCGAGCAGCATCGCCCCGAGCGCATGGTTGTCCACGCTGTGCGGGGTGCGCTGGGTGCAGGCCATCCACTGCAGCCGCGGGAACGCGGCGAACGCCTGCGCGGCGGCGGCATCCACGCGCTCGGCCAGCTGCGCCTGGGGAAAGTCTCCACCCAGGACCACGCCGATGTCGCGGTAGTCGGCGAACAGCACGTCGGCGCAGGCAAACAGCTCGCGCAGGATCCCGGCCGCATCGCCCTGCCAGCGCGCCCACAGCGACGGACGGAAATTGCCGTCGAAAGACACCTTCACCCCGCGCGCGCAGGCCGCGCGTGCCGCCGCCAGCGTGGCCTCGGCCATTGCCGGGTTGAGCGCCGGGCTGACCCCGGACAGGTGCAGCCAGTCGGTGCCGGCCAGCAGCGTGTCCCAGTCGTAGTCGGCGGCACTGCCGGTGGCAAACGCCGAATCGGCACGGTCGTACACCACCTCGCTGGCGCGCTGTACGGCACCGGTGGTGAGGAAGTACAGGCCCATGCGCCCCGGCCGCACCTGCACATGGCCGGTGTCCACGCCGTGCCGGCGCAACTCACCGGCGACGAACTGGCCCAGCGGATTGGCGGGCAGCGTGCTCACCATCGCCACCGTGTGTCCCAGGTGGGCCAACGACACCGCGACATTGGCTTCGGCGCCCCCGGGATGCACCGCCAGCTGCGCGCTCTGCAGCAGCAACTCACGGCCCGGCGCGCTCATGCGCAGCAACAACTCCCCAAAACAGACGACGCGACTCATGATCATGGATCCTTGTGAAAGCGAGGGCCGGTGAAACGTCGCCCAGGACGAATGGCTAGCGGTGTCATTCTAGCCTTGCGGCGCCTGCCGTCCACCCGGGCAAATGTCGAAAGCTTTGTCCCGCAAGCCTCCAGGGGACATTCAAAATCTGTTGCGCTGCAAGATGCTCCTTCCGGAACGGGCTGTTAACGTCCGCCCTGACCAGCGGTGTCATTGCACTGACATGTCGCCGGATTGCTGTTTCATGTAGCACCTTGGGAGAGGGAAAACATGCATTCTCGAAACATCCAGGAAAAGACACCGGTTACCTTGCTTGCCCTGTCGATCTGCCTGGCGCTGAGTGGTACCGCGCTGGCTCAGGAAACGCCCACCGGCGCCGCCACCGACCTGGACACCGTGACCGTCACCGGCTACCGCGCCAGCGTCGAAAAGGCCTTGGACATCAAGCGCGGCGAAGCGGGCGTGGTCGATGCGATTGTCGCCGAAGACATTGGCAAGTTCCCGGATCTGAACCTGGCCGAATCGCTGCAGCGCATTCCGGGCGTGGTCATCACCCGTGAAGCCGGCGAAGGCCGCAACATCTCCGTGCGCGGCCTCGGTCCGGATTTCACCCGCGTGCGCATCAACGGCATGGAAGCGCTGACCACCGTCGGCGCCGGCGACCAGAGCGGCGGCACCAACCGCGGCCGCGGCTTCGACTTCAATGTGTTCGCCTCGGACCTGTTCTCGCAACTGCTGGTGCGCAAGACCGCCTCGGCCGACGTCGAGGAAGGCTCGCTCGGCGCCACCGTGGACCTGCGCACCGCGCGCCCGTTCGACTACGACGGCTTTACCTTTGCCGCCAGCGGCCAGGCCAGCTACAACGCGATGGCTGAAAAGGCCGACCCGCGCGTGGCCGCGCTGATCTCCAACACCTTCGCCGATGGCACCTTCGGTGCGCTGTTGTCGGTGGCCTACTCCGAGCGCCAGGCGCTGGAGGAAGGCTCCAACACCGGGCGTTGGGCCAACGGCACGAGCAACAGCAATTTCAGCCCCACCTCGCCGTTCACGGCCGCGCGCAGCGCCGATGTCTACCACCCGCGTTTCCCGCGCTACGTACAGATGGAACACGAGCAGAAGCGCCTGGGCGTGACCGGCACCCTGCAGTGGAAGCCCACCGACGCGACCGAGATCTCGCTGGATACCCTGTATTCCAAGATCGACGCCAAGCGCGACGAGCACTACATCGAGGCGATCTCCTTCAGCCGCGGCCGGGATTCGGCCACCGGTGCGCTGCGTCGGCCCGATCGCGACGGCAAGCCGTCGATGATCGTCAAGAACGGGGTGATCGAGAACAACGCGCTGGTCTACGGTGAGTTCGACAACGTCGACATCCGCACCGAAAACCGCCATGACGAGTGGAGCACCGAGTTCAAGCAGATCGCGCTGAACGGCCAGCACCGCTTCGGCGACGACTTCACCCTGTCGGGCAAGGTCGGCATCTCGCGCTCCAAGCACGAGAACCCGATCCAGACCACGATCATCATGGACAAGTACGACGTCGACAACTACAGCTACGACTACCGGGGCAACAGCCGGTTCCCGACGCTGAACTACGGCATCGACCCGACCAACCCGGCCGGTTGGGAACTGGCTGAAATCCGCCTGCGTCCGCAGTACGTGGACAATGACTTCGATACCGGCCAGATCGACTTCAACTGGAACATCAGCCCGGGCTTCCGCCTGAAGGGCGGCATCCTGGCCAAGAACTACACGTTCAAGACCGTGGAAATGCGCCGCGCCAGCGAGCTGGTCGTGCCCAACTTCGCCGACGGCACCAAGATCGTGCCGGTGGGCCTGACCCAGCAGGAAGGCCTGAAGGGCATCACCGGCAACCCCAACAACTGGGTGGTGCCCAATCTTGATGCGATCGCCGACCAGTTCGACATCTACAGCAACAGCGGCATCTTCGCCGTCGCCCCGCGCGCCAACAACGTGCGCAGCGTGGACGAAGAGGATCGCGGTGGCTACCTGATGGGCGAGTTCTCCACCGAGCTGGGCAGCATCCCGTTCTCGGGTAATTTCGGCGTGCGCTATGTGCGCACCAAGCAGACCGCCACGGGCCTGTCCACGCTGACCACCACCACGGTGTCCACCACCGCCGAGCGCACCTACGACGACACCCTGCCCTCGTTCAACCTGGTGGCGGAAATCACCCCGGACTTCCTGATCCGCCTGGGCGCGGCCAAGGTGATGAGCCGTCCGGGCCTGGGTAACCTGACCCCCGGTTCCACCGTGGCCGTTGCCGGCGCGGCGCGCACCATCGCCACCGGCAATCCGGACCTGGACCCGATCCGTGCCACCAACGTGGACCTGGGCTTCGAGTGGTACTTCGCCGAAGGCGCCATGGCCGGTGTCGGCCTGTTCTACAAGGACATCGAGACCTTCATCCAGACCACGCGCGAGACCCACCCGTACAGCTTCAGCGGTTTGCCCGACGCGCTGCTGATCGGCACCGGCGCCAGCCCGGACAGCGACTTCACCTATACCAAGCCGGTGAACACCCCGGGCGGCGAACTCAAGGGCGTGGAAGTCAACTACACCCAGCCCTTCACCTTCCTGCCGGGCAAGTGGTCCAACCTGGGCGTGCAGTTGAACTACACCTGGGTCGACTCGCAGATCCAGTACATCAACTCCAGCGGCCAGCCGGTGCTGAAGGCCGACCTGACCGGCCTGTCGCGCAACTCGTGGAACGCCACGCTGTTCTACGAAGGCAAGGTGTTCTCCGGTCGCGTCTCGGCAACCAATCGCGACGACTACCTGACCCAGGTCACCGGTACCGAAGCGGGCTTCAATCTCGATGGTTACCACGGCATGACCGGCACCACGTTCATCGATGCGTCGATCCGCTACGCGATCAACGAGAAGCTCGAGCTGAGCCTGGAAGGCATGAACCTGACCAACGAAGCCAGCGACGAGTGGGTCTACTCGCCGAGCACCGGCCAGCTGCCGCTGCAGTACACCGAGACCGGACGTCAGTTCATGCTCGGCGTGCGTTACAAGTTCTGATCCACACCGGACGGCGGCGGCGTGAGCGATCGCGCCGCCGCTGCTGTTGCGTCGCAAGATGTTGGGGAACGTCGGCTTTGCTAGCGTGCGTTGCGTGCAGAACACGCGGCGGGGAGGCTGCGCACCCGCCCGCAGCGCCTGCGTACTGCTTTCGATCCGGCTCCCCGCGCTACCGCCGTACCGTTGAGCTGTCGAAAGGAACCTGCCATGCCGCTGCACGCTGTCCGTTCGCCCCGTCGCACCCGTCTTTCGGCCAGCCTGCTGTGGATGCTGCTGGGAGGCAGCGCCGGCGCCTGGGCACAGCCGGCACCGCAGCTGCTGTTCCACGTCTCGGCCGACAACGGCTTCACCGCCGACACCGCGCAGGGCGATGCGGTCCCCAATTTCCTGGACAAGGTCAACCGCGTGTCCGATGGCGCGCGCGGATCGGCGATCCAGTGGGAAGACGACGGCGTGCTCTCGTGGAACGCGCCCGGCAACATCCAGGCCCAGCGTGGCACGCTCGGGTTCTTCTGGCGCCCCCGCTATGCGGTGGGTGAAGCGCCGTTCGTGATCTTCCGGGTCGGTTATGCCGACCACAGCAGCTGGGACATGGCCTGGCTGCGCATCGACTGGAACGGCCACGGCTTCGATGCGTTCGTCACCGACGCCAACCTGGCCCGCACGCGCGTCTCCTTCACGCTCGACCACACCCCCTCACCGCAGCAGTGGCAGCACATCGCCTTCGGTTGGGACGAGGACCACGGCGTACGCCTGTACGTCGATGGCAAGGAAGTGGCACGCCAGGACACCACCGCCGATTACGACGCCGCGCTCGACCAGCTCGGCCTGGCCGGACGGGTGATGGCGCCCTACCAGGTGCAGAGCCGCTACAACTTCCTGCGTGGCAGCGACCTGGACGAGATCCGCGTCTACGATCGCCTGCTCGATCCGGCCGGCATGGCCGCGCTGGCACGCAATACGGCACCGGCCACGGCCATGGCCGCGCCCGATCCGATGCGCGCCTGGCGTCATCGCTTCGGCTGGGACAGCGCGGCGCCACCGGCGCTGACGGCACCGACCACGCGCATCCGCAAGGTCGAGTTCGCCGATACCAAAGACCACAAGCAGTGGATGTGGAAGGCCACCGACGGCATCGCCGAGACCACCTGGCCCGGCGTGTACAACCGTTCGCGATTGCCCGGCCGCAACGACTACTTCCAGCTGCCGGACTGGAACACCTACGTCGATGGCGGCAAGCAGCTCGACCTGACCCTGCCGGCGGGCGAGACAGTCAACCGCATCGAAGTGCGCGGCGCCGCGTTCGGCACGCTCAGCCACAGTGACGCGGGCCAGTCGCCGACGCCGCTGCTGCAGCGCCGCCAGGGCGTGGTGCGCAGCGTCGATGACATTCCCGCGCAGACCGGCGGCGTGCTGCACTTCCGCAATACCGAACAGGAAACCCCCATCCAGGAAATCTGGGCCTACGACGTCAGTGCGGCACCCGAGCCCGCCGGCACGGTCAAGCAGCGCTACGTCATCGACAGCCAGGCCCTGCCGGACTACCTCAACATCGCCAGCCTGCGGCAGTACATCGACGGCCGCTTCCCGGCGGCCGAACGCAGCACGGTGATGGCCCTGCCCAAGGGCGCCGGTTCGCGCCGGCGCAGTGCCGATACCCTGCCCGCGCAGCCGCTGCCGATCGTGCACGTGCTGATCCCTTCCGGGGTGGGCGACGCGGCGGCCGCGCAGCCATTGATCCGCAGCTGGGCCTACAGCTGGGAGAACATGCACGACGGCCTGGACGGCGTCGCCATCGACCTGCCCGCCTTGGATCTGCCGGCGACCAACAACGGCCTGATCCCGCTCAACGTGCGCATCAAGGACCCGATCTGGCCGGCACGCGACATGATCGATGTGTCGGTCTCGGTGAAGCCGGGCGAGAAGCGCACGCTGTGGCTGGACCTGCGCGACCGCATCCTCACCGCCGACAGCCTGTGGCTGTCCATCGCCTCGGCTGCGCCGGGCTTCAACGCCGCCTCGCTGGACGGTGCGGAGATCCGCATGGTCTACAAGGACCGCGAAGAGGCGAAGCGGGAACACCTGGCCGACCGCTTCAACCAGGCGCGCGACAACTGGGGCTTCCTCGTCGAGGAACACACCACCTCCAAGCGCCAGCGCCTGTATGCACGCGTCTACGCCGACCTGACCGATCTGCTGCGGGTCGATCCGGACCACGAACTCGGGCGCCTGTACTGGAATTACATCAGCTACAACAGCCAGGGCAAGCCGCCCTTCGTCGCGCCGGTAGCACCCAAGGGCGTGCCGCAGTGGGCATTCGCGCAGACCGAAGACCTCAAGTACGTGCGCCGCTTCGTGGACTGGTGGATCGACAACCGCCAGATCGCCTACGGCGATTTCGGCGGCGGCATCTCCGATGATTCCGATCTCACCCAGCAGTGGCCAGGGTTGGCGTTGATGGGCGTGCAGCCGGACCGGCTCAATGCCTCGCTCACCGCGCTGTCCGATGCGGTGTATCGCAATGGCATGTTCAGCAACGGCCTGAGCACCATCGAGACCGACGAACTGCATGCCTACGAGGAAGGCATCAACACCAACAGCGCCATGCTCTACCTCAACTGGGGCGACCCGCTCACCGTCGAGCGGCTGATGGAGACGGTGAAGGCGTTCGACGAACGCATCATCCTGCCCAACCCGCAGGGCCACCTGCTGTTCTCCAGCAACTGGTACGGCGGCAACAAGGTCTATCGCGAGCCCAACTGGCAGTGGCAGAAGCCGTACTCGTTCCCGGCGCTGCATCCGGCGTTCCTGGTCGGCCAGTACAACGCCGACGCGACCAGCCGCAAGCTGGTCACCGGCCTGGCCGACAGCTACCTCGCCCACGCCTACAGCGACGACAAGGGCCGCTGGACCCTGCCCAACGAAATCAGCTGGGCCACGGGCAAGACCCGCAGCGGTGAGCTCAACAACGGTTCCGGCGGTGGCGATGTCATGCACACCTTCTGGGCCGCGTGGCGCTGGAGCGGCGATGCCAAATACCTCCAGGCGCTGGACTACCGCGTCGAGCGCGGCGGGCCGGGTGCGTTGTCCAACCTGGGCGAGAACTACGTGGAGGTACTCGGCCGGGGCGCGGAGTGGAACCCACGCCTGATCGCCGACGCCGATGCCGGCAACACCGGCTTCTCCAGCCTGATGGCGTGGCAGGCCAGCGGCGACAAGAAGTACCTGGAAGCCCTGCACGCCGACGGCATCCAGGCCAAGGCGCAGCGCGAGTACATGAATACCGAAGGCCACTGGTGGTCCGACCGGGTCGAGGCGCCGAGCGAGTTCCTGCAGCGTGCGCGGCTCGGCGGCATCGCGCTCAAGCGCAACCAGAGCTGGCCGGGGCACACGGTGAGTTGGCGCTTCGCCCAGCCCGACGCCGCCGAACAGGTGGCGCTGCTGGTGCACGCGCCGTCGCCGGCGCGCTTCACGGTGATCGCCTACAACCTGGGCAAACGCGCGGTGGATGCGGACATGACCGCCTGGAATGTCACCGCCGGGCACTGGCGGGTGACCAGCGGCATTGACCGCGATGGCGACGACCGCATCGACGGCAAGGCCAGCGTGCGTGAACTGACGCTGGAGCGCAGCGCGTCCACCACGTTGCGGTTCGTGCCGGGGCAGGCACAGGTGTTCGAGTTCGAGCTGGTGCAGGCCGGGCAGCCGGTGGAACAGCGCCCGGACCTGGGCATCGGTCGCGGCGACGTGCGTGTCGATGCGGGCCAGGTGCAGGTGACCGTGCACAGCCTGGGACATGTGGCCACCGGCGCGGCTGTGGTGCTGCTGGAGGACGCCAATGGCCGCGAGATCGCGCGTAGCGCGGTGCCGGCGATGGCGGCGCCCAGTGACCTGCTGCCGAAGACCCATACGCTGCGCCTGCCGTTGCCGTCGGGAAACCACAGCGGCCTGCGCGTGCGGGTGATGCTGGCCGATGGCGGCGACGAGGTGACCCAGCGCAACAACGTGGTCGTGCTGGACTGACGCGCGCAGCGGCGCAACAGCCCAACAGCGCATCAGCGCATCAGCGCAAAGGCGCAAAGGCGCAAAGGCGCATCAGCGCATCAGCGCAACGGCGCAACGGCGCAGCTTGCGGTGGGGATCATGCATTCCCGTGCCGCCGGAGGATCCCGGCGGTCGATCGGGATGCGACCCTGCCGAGCCCAATCCCCGTTACACCGTCACCGTGCCCGCGATGCAGGTCACGCAGGCCCCACCGATCCACAGTGCATCGCCCAGCCGCTCCACCTGCAGCCGCCCGGCGCGTCCCAGCACGGTGCCCTGGCTGATCACGTAGCGGTCCGGTACCTGCCCTTCCTCGAGCAACCAGCGTGCGATACCCGCGTTGAGGCTGCCGGTGGCTGGATCCTCCGGCGCGCCGTCGCCAGCGATGAAGGCACGGCTCTCGAACTGCGCCGCCTCGCCATCCTCGGCCTGCCACGGCCCGAACACCCCCACCTTCAAACCGTCCAGCCGCGTGTAATCGGGCTGCAGTGCCAGCACCGTGGCGCGGTCGCGCAGTCGCAGCGCCAACCAGCCGGTGCCGTTGTCCACCCAGCGCGCGTCCACCACCGCTTCGACGGCCAGCCCCAACCCGGCGCGTACGCGTTCGCGCAGCGCCGCATCCAGCGGCCCGTCGCGCAGCAGTGGCGGGGCCAGGAACGCCAGCCCGGCGTCGCTGCGGCGGATCCGCACCAGGCCGATGCCGCATTCCTGCACGATCTCCCCGCCCTGCGGCACCCCGCCCTGTGCCAACCACGCATGGCAGCTGCCCAGCGTGGGATGGCCGGCGAACGGCAATTCCTCCAGGGTGGTGAAAATGCGCACCCGGTAGTCCGCGCGCGGATCGGTCGGCGGCAGCACGAAGGTGGTTTCGCTGAGGTTGGTCCAGCGCGCGAAGGCGGCCATGCGTGCGTCGTCGATACCGTCCGCGTCGAGTACCACCGCCAGCGGATTGCCCAGCAGCGGATCGGCACTGAACACGTTGACCTGTTGGAACGGATGGGTGGACATCAGGGACTCCGGAAGCACCACGGCATTATCCACACCCGCCCCGTGTAGAGCCGAGCCACGCTCGGCTGCCCTTCGCAGGAGACAACGGGCCAGGATGGGTAGAGCCGAGCCA
>NZ_DAMAGC010000004.1:18724-55524 GCF_031995405.1 Stenotrophomonas sp.
AGACAACGGGCCAGGATGGGTAGAGCCGAGCCACGCTCGGCTGCCCTTCGCAGGAAACTTGCCGAGCATCGCCCGGCACAGCCGGATCACGCCGCGTCGGTTTCCATCACCTGCACGCGGCGCGCGTACCAGTCGCCGCCGTCGGGCTCGAACACCGCGCTGCGGGTCATTTCGCCCTGGTAGACGTGGACCGAGATCGCCAGGTCGTCAGCGCTGGTGTTGCGGATGGTGTGGTACTCGTGCGGCGGTATCAGGCTGCCGGCGCTGCCGCAGTCGCCGAGGATGGCCGGTTGTGCGCGGAAGCGGAAGCGCTCGCCGTCGCGTTCCAGCAGTTGGTACTGGGTGATTTCCAGCTGGCCCAGCCAGACCCCTTCGACGCACCACAGGCCGCTGTGGTCGTGCAGTGGCGTGCCCTGCCCCGGGCCCCAGCTCATCGCCACGATGCTGTAGCCGTGCGCGGCGCTGCGGTACAGCTCGCGGCGCGCGTAATGGTCTTCGATGGGGTGGTGCACGCAGGCCGGCAGCTGGATGCGGCTGTCGGCGATCGCCTCGCGCAGGGCATGACGCAGCGTGGCGGCGATCTGGCGGGCATCATCGTGCTGTACCGCGTGATCGACGGCGGCGATCAATCGATCACGTCCATGGAACGGCGGAAACGGGTCGCGGAAATCTTGCATGTACCCAGTCTAGGCGATCGCGGTGAACACCATGTTTGACGGGAGTCACGACAGATCGGCACGCATCACTCATAACGCCAATCAAAATCAACGAAAAAGCGGCGAACGCCTATCAAAATCCCCGTCGCCTTGTCGGAATCGACCCGGTGCGCGTCACCCGAACGTGCCGCGCTGGATGAAAGGCACCTGGCGGTACAGTTCGCGCTCGCCGCCGCGCGGATCGTTGGCCTGGCGCGGAACGTGGTCGAACAGCATCGTCTCGCGCCGCGCCAACGCATACCTGTCCCACCGTGGCAGCCGCGCATGGTTGGGATCGCCGTGCCGTGCGAATGCGATCAACGCCTCGCTCATCAGGGCGGCCACCTGTCGGGCCTGTTCGCCGTTGCCGGTCCGCGAGCCGGGCTGCTCGACGTTGTCGAAGACCAGCGGAATATCCAACGTGTGGAAGGCACCGAACCTGCCCCCCTCCAGCGGTGAGACCCAATCGAGCTGATAGGCCCAGGTCGGTGCACCCTGGCGTGCGCGCGCCTCGAGTTCTTCCACCGCACCGCGCCACGAGCGTCCGGCGGTGGTGGCCGCGAAAAACACGTCCGAGGGCGTGTAGTGCGGATACAGGCGCCGGTACGCGGCGATCACGGTCGAAGGCAGCAGATCGCTGTACTGCTCCTTCTCCAGCTTGGCCGGCAACGTATCCCAGCCAAGGGCGAAGTTGGCCGGGTCGTTGCCGAGGAAGGCGCGGGTCTCGTCGTGCGTGTTGCCGATCACCATCGGGATGCCGGCCGACTGCGCCGGTGCCTCTGGCCAGAACGGATGCACCGGCAACACGGCCTCGTCCAGCACCGGGCCGAAGTACAGGCCGGTGTCTTCCACCCGCGAGGGATCACGCGCCCGCGTGGCCGCCAGCAGTGCCTCGGTGGACAGCGCGCGCAGCGCGGCCACATCGGCCGCGCCGACGGCCTGCATCGCGATCCGCGCGCGCTGGCTGGCCGCACGCGGGCCGGCGGCGGTCACCTGCTGGCCGCTCATGGTCCAGGCACGCTGGAACAGGCCGCGCGCGGCCGGCATCGCCATCAGCGTGGCGATCTTCGCACCGCCCCCGGACTGGCCGAACACGGTGATGTTCCCGGCATCGCCGCCGAATTCCCGCGCGTGCTGGCGCACCCACTCCAGCGCCTGCACCAGGTCGAGCTGGCCGACGTTGCCCGAGCCGGCCAATGCCGGGTCGCCGAAGGCACCCAGGTACAGATAGCCGAACACATTGAGCCGGTGGTTGACCGTCACCACCACCACATCGCCGCGCCGGCACAACGCGGCGCCGTCGTAGAGCGGGTCGCTGCCCGAGCCGTTGTTGTACGCACCGCCGTGGATGTAGAACAGGATCGGGCGCTTGCCGCCATCGCGCAGGGCCGGCGTCCACACGTTGAGGTACAGGCAGTCTTCGCTGCCGGGACCTTCGCTGCTGCCCTGCGGCGCTGCCGGACCGTACGCGTCGGCATCGCGCACGCCGCGCCACGGCAGTTCCTGCAGCGCCGGCAGGAAGCGCCGGGTGCGCGTATCGGCGCCGTAGGGAATGCCGCGGAACACGTTCACCCCCTGCTCGACCTGCCCGCGCAGGCGTCCGCTGCGTACCGTGGCCAGCGGCGCGGCGTCGTGGCGTGGGCCTGGCACTGGCGTAGCGGCGGCCGACAGCAGCGGCAGGCTACCGGCGGCAAGCATCACCGCGTAGCGCGCGCTGTCGCGCAGGAAGCGGCGACGTTGCAGATCGGCGGGCGAACCGGTCATGGGCGGGCCTCCGCGGCGGGCACGTACTGCGCCTGCATCCACTGCAGGGCCAGCGTGGGCCATTGCGCGGTGGTGAGCCCGGGGCGGATGCGCACGCCGAAACCGTGCCCACCCTGCGGGAACAGGTGCATCTCGCTGGCGACGCCGGCCTGGGTGAGCGCCTGGTAATAGACCAGGCTGTTGTGCACCGCCACCACCTTGTCGTCCTGCGCGTGCACCAGGAACGTCGGCGGCATGTCGGCACGCACGTGGTCCTGCATCGAGAACTGCGCCACCAGGGCCGCGTCGGGATGCGCGCCGAGCAGGCGAGCGCGCGAGCCCGTGTGCGCGTGCGGCCCCATGTCGATCACCGGGTAGAGCAGCAAGGCCACGTTCGGCCGCGCGCTCTGGCGGTCGATCGCATCGCGCGCCGGGTAGACCGGCAGATCGAAGCCGGTGCTCAGCCGCGCCGCGACATGGCCGCCGGCGGAGAAGCCGATCACCCCGATGCGGCCCGGATCCAGCTGCCAGCGTGTCGCGCCGTCGCGGATCAGGCGCAGCGCGCGCTGTGCATCGGCCAACGCCGCCTGCCGATCGCTGCGCCCGGCCGGCAGCCGGTAGCGCAGCACGAACAGGGTCACCCCGCCGCGCTCGACGAAGGCCGGCACCAGCGCGGTGCCTTCCTTGTCCAGCACGATGCGCTGGTAGCCGCCGCCGGGAATCACCAGCAGGGCGCTGCCGTTGGGGTGCCTGGGACGGTAGGCGACCAGATAGGGCGCATCCACATCGTCGATGTAGCGGTCCGGCAATGCCGGGGTGTCGCTGCGCTCGATCACATGCGGAGTGCGCGGCGCGCCGGTTTCGCCCGGGACCTGCCCGGCCGGCCACAGCGCGATGCGGTCGGGGCTGCCCGGCGCGGGTTCACTGGCCGGCACGCTGCGCTCGGCGGCGTGCAGCATCGTAGAGGGGCTGGCCAGCAGCAGCCAGGCCAGCAATGGCAACAGAACAGCGCGGGGCATCGGCAGGTGTCCTTGTGAGCGGGTGGAACGGTCATCGTGCCCCAGCCGCAGCCTTCTGACGCGCTGCACATTGCCAATGACACCGGTTTACCATATACAGCTCATCCAGGCGCTGTCGATGGGCAGTGCACCATTCACCGGGAGACCCGCTTGAGCAACGATCACGGCACACACGACCTGCCAGACCAGGGGTTGGGCGAGATCGCCCACGCCTTCGTCGGCGCCCGCCAAGAGGGCCGCGCGCTGCCCGATTTCCCCGGCGAGATCCCGCCGGACCTGGTGACCGCATATCGCGTCCAGGACCAGGCCATCGGCCTGTGGGACGACCAGGTGGTCGGTTGGAAGGTTGGTTACATCGCTGCCGAGCGTCGCGACAGCTCCGGCGATGACCGCCTGCTGGGCCCGATTTTCGCCCGCCGGCTTTGGAATGCTACCGGTGGAACAGTGGACATTCCGGTGTTCGTCGGCGGCTTCGGCGCGGTCGAGGCCGAGTTCGTGATCCAGCTGCTGGAAGACGCGCCGGCCGACAAGCTGCACTGGACCGCCGAGGAAGCCGAGGCGCTGCCGGCCAGGCTGTTCTACGGCGTGGAAGTGGCCAGCAGCCCGCTGGCCACCATCAACAAGCTCGGCCCGCGCGTGGTGGTGTCCGATTTCGGCAACAACAACGGCCTGGTGCTGGGCGCGGAAATCCCCGACTGGACCGCCCTGGACGACGCCGACCTGCGGGCGGAAACCCGCATCGACGGCGAAGTGGTCGGCACCGGCGGCGCCACCCTGCTGCCCGGTGGACTGCGTACCGCCTATGCGTTCGCGCTGGCCCGTTCGGCGCAGCGCGGGCGGCCGCTCAAGGCCGGCGACCTGATCGCCAGCGGCAACGCCACCGGCATCCACGATATCGCCGTAGGCCAACAGGCACTGATCCGTTTCGCCGGCTACGGCGACATTACCTGCAAGGCCATCGCTGCCGGGTAACCGTGCAGCCATGGACAGTCCGCTTGGGAGGGCGCAGATGTTCACTCGCAGAAATTTCCTTGCCACCAGTCTGGGCGCGCTGAGCGTGCCCGTGCTGTCCGCCTGTTCGCGTCCCGGTGGCAACGAGGTCGCCGGCGCACGCCTGCTGACCGCCACCGACGTGCACGTGGCCGACTACCCCACCGTCACGGCGGTGAAGTGGATCGGCCAGCAGCTCGAACAGAAGACCGGCGGCCGCCTCAAACTGCGCCAGTACCACTCCGGCCAGCTCGGTCGCGAATCGGAGGCGATCGACATGGCGCGCTTCGGCGCCATCGACATCACCCGGGTCTACTCCGGCGCGCTCAACAACGCGTTTCCGCTGACCCAGGCACTGTGCCTGCCCTACGTGTTCGAGTCGGTGGCGCACATGCGCCGCGCCCTCGATGACGGTATCGCCGATGCGGTGCTGCGCGGTTTTGAAACCCGCGATCTGGTTGGCCTGGCCATCTACGATTCCGGCGCGCGCTGCTTCTACAACACCAAGCACCCGATCGTCGAACCCAAGGACCTGCACGGGCTGAAGCTGCGCGTGGCCTCCTCGGACATCTTCATCCAGCTGATGCGCCTGCTCGGTGCGAACCCGACCCCGATGTCGCTGGGCGACACCTTCTCGGGCATGGAAACGCACATGATCGACGGTGCGGAAAACAACATGCGCAGCTTCCACTCCAGCCGTCACTTCGAGGCCGCGCGCTACTGGTCGCAGAGCGATCATTCCTATGCGCCGGACGTGCTGCTGATGTCACGCGACAGCTTCGAACAGCTCAGCCCGGCCGACCGCCAGCTGCTGCTGCAGACCGCGCGCGAATCGGTGGACGTGATGCGCCAGCAGTGGGATGCCTCGGAAAACACCGCCCGCCAGGCCGTGGCCGACGTCGGCATCCAGTTCAACGCCGTCGACATGCCCGCCTTCCGCAAAGCCGCCGATCCCCTGTTGCAGCAGTACCTGCAGCAGCCGGAGATCGCCGCGCTCACCCGTCGCATCCGCGACTTCGCCTGAGGCCCCGCCGCGATGTCCGACACGAGTTCAGAAACCACCGCCGTCACCCTCACCGTCAGCGCGCCGCAGCGCGTGCTCAACGCCCTCGCCGACGGCGCGATCTACATTGCCGTCCTTGCCCTGCTCGGGCTGGTGGTGGTGCAGGGCTGGCAGGTGTTCGCCCGCTACGTCATCAACGATTCGCCCAGCTGGACCGAGCCGGTCACGCTGCTGCTGCTGGCCACCGCGATGAGCCTGGGCGCGGCCACCGGCGTGCATACGCGCCGCCACTTCGGCTTCTTCCTGCTGGCCGCGCACATGGGCCCGGGCCTGCGCCGGGCGGTGGATGTGTTCGCCGCGCTGGTGGTGGCCGTGCTCGGCGTGGTCATCGCCTGGTGGGCGGCGGTGCTGCTGCTGGACGGGCTGGACATCAAGACCGCCGGCGCCAACCTGCCGCAGAGCATCAACTACCTGCCGCTGTGCATCGGTGGCGCATTGATGGCGGTCTTCGCGGTGAACCAGATGGTGCAGGCGGTACAGCCGGCCGACGTTGTTGCAGAAGGAGACCGTTGAGTCATGGGTATCACGATCCTGTTCACTGTTTTCGCGGTGCTCCTGCTGCTCGGCGTGCCGGTCGCCTTCGCCCTGGCCGCGGCCGCCCTGGCCACGCTGTGGTACCTGGACCTGCCTACGCTGGTGCTGGTCCAGCAGATCTCCGCCGGCACCGGGTCGGCGTCGCTGATCGCCATTCCACTGTTCATCTTCGCCGGTGAAATCATGATGCGCGGTGGCATCTCCGAGCGCCTGATCTCGTTGGCGTCGTCGCTGGTGGGACGCATGCGCGGCGGCCTGGGCCAGGTCTCGATCCTGTCCTCGCTGTTCTTCGGCGGCGTGTCCGGCTCGGCCATCGCCGATGTCTCGGCGGTGGGCGGCACGATGATTCCGCAGATGGTCAAGCGCGGTTACGACCGCGATTTCGCGGTCAACGTCAGCATCACCGCCGCGCTGGTGGCGCTGCTGGTGCCGCCGTCGCACAACCTGATCCTGTTTTCGGCCGCGGCCGGTGGCGGGTTGTCGATCGCCGATCTGTTCGCCGCCGGTATCGTGCCGGCGCTGTTGATGACGGTGGCGCTGATGGTCACCGGCTACGTGGTCGCGCGTCGTCGCGGCTATGGCGTGGAAGTGTTCCCGGGCTGGCGCGCGGTGCTGTTGCGGATGGTCTCTGCCCTGCCCGGCCTGGGCCTGGTCGCGCTGATCTTCATCGGTATCCGCGCGGGCATCTTCACCGCCGTGGAAAGCGCGGCCATCGCCGTGGTCTACGCCCTGCTGGTCACCACCGTGCTGTACCGCCAGCTCAACTGGCGCGAGTTCCTCGGCACGGTCACCCATGCCGCACGCAGCACCGGGGTAATCCTGTTCGTGATCGCCACTGCAGCGGTGTTCGGCTGGCTGCTGGCCTACCTGGAAGTGCCGGCGGCGGCGGTGGACTTCCTGCAGTCCTTCGCGCACAGCCGGTTCATGGTGCTGCTGATGATCGTGGTGATGCTGCTGCTGCTGGGCACCTTCATGGACCTGGCGCCGATGATCCTGATCTGCACGCCGATCTTCCTCCCGGTGGCCAAGGCCTACGGCATCGATCCGATCCACTTCGGCCTGGTGCTGGTGCTGACCGGTGGCCTGGGCCTGGTGACGCCGCCGGTGGGCTCGGTGCTGTTCATCGGCACGGCGATCGGCAAGATCAGCGTCGGCGAGAGCATGCGCTCGATCTGGCCGTTCTGGTTCGCCGCGCTGGGCGTGCTGGTGATCGTCACCTTCTTCCCCGAACTGTCGCTGTGGCTGCCGGCGCTGCTGCGCGCCTGAGCCCGGCCCTC
The DNA here is from genome assembly GCF_031995405.1 of Stenotrophomonas sp. Lineage (GTDB taxonomy): Bacteria > Pseudomonadota > Gammaproteobacteria > Xanthomonadales > Xanthomonadaceae > Stenotrophomonas. The sequence goes on from NZ_DAMAGC010000004.1 coordinate 26,046, forward strand.
GCCGGGACGCGGCCCGTACGCGCGCGTCCCCTCGCTGCAACGCGGAGAATTCGATGCACCTGAGCAAGATCCTGGCCGGCCTCGCCGCCGGCCTGCTGCTGGTCACGGCGGCACACGCCGCCCCGCCGCCGACCACGCCGTGGAAGCGTGGCATCGAAAACCAGCGCCAGGCCGACCTCGGCGACGGCACCTTCCTCAACCCGGTGTTCGCCGGCGACCGCCCCGACCCGTCGGTGCTCAAGGATGGCGAGGACTACTACCTCACCCTGTCCTCGTTCGACGCCTACCCCGGCCTGCCGATCTGGCACTCGCGCGACCTGGTCAACTGGCAGCCGCTGGGCCATGCGATCACCAGGAACGTAGGCGCGATCTGGGCGCCGGACATCGTCAAGCACCAGGGCCGCTACTTCATCTACTTCCCGGCGCGTACCGCCGAGGCGCGCAGCAACTTCGTGGTCTGGGCCGACAGCATCAAGGGTCCGTGGAGCGAGCCGATCGACATCGGGCTGGGTGGGTACATCGACCCTGGCCACGCGGTGGGCGAAGACGGCAAGCGCTACCTCTTCCTCAGCGGCGGTGCCTACGTGCAGCTGGCCGATGACGGACTGAGCGTGGTCGGCACCCCCAAGCACGTCTACGACGGCTGGAAGTACCCGCAAAGCTGGGACGTGGAGGCCTATGCGCAGGAAGGGCCGAAGATCAATTTCCGCGATGGCTGGTACTACATGACCACTGCCGTCGGCGGTACCGCCGGCCCGCCGACCGGGCACATGGTGATCACCGCGCGCTCGCGTTCGATCCACGGGCCATGGCAGAACGCGCCCAACAACCCGATCGTGCGCACGCAGTCGGCGGCCGAACCGTGGTGGTCGCGTGGCCACGCCACGGTCATCGAAGGCACCGACGGGCGCTGGTGGATGATGTACCACGGCTACGAGAACGGGTACTGGACCCTGGGCCGGCAGGCGTTGCTGGAACCGATCGAATGGACCGACGACGGCTGGTTCGTTGCCAGGGGCAGTGATCTGGGCCAGCCGCTGCGCAAACCGTCGGGGTCGTCGGTGGACGCGCATGGCATGGCGCTGTCGGATGATTTCACGGGCCCTGCCCTCGGTGCGCAGTGGTCGTTCTTCAACCCCGCCCAGGACGAGTACCGGCGCCTGGACTTCAGCGGTGACGGCCTGCTGCTGCAGGGCAAGGGCCAGGCCCCGCGCGATGCCTCCCCGCTGACCGCGATCGCCGGCGACAAGGCCTACCAGTTCGAGGTCGAGATGGAGATCGCCCCGGGCGCGGTGGGCGGCGCCCTGCTCTTCTACAGCGAGCGCCTGTACGCAGGCGTGGGCAGCAACGGCGAAGCCTTGGTCATGCACCGCTACGGCGAGGAGCGCCCCACCCGGCTGGCGCCCAGTGCCAAGGGTGGCAGGCTGTGGCTGCGGGTGACCAACAACCGCCACATCGTCACCATTCACACCAGCAGTGACGGCCAAACCTGGCAGAAGTACCCGGTTCAGATGGAAGTCTCCGGCTACCATCACAATGTGGCCGGGAAGTTCCTCGCCCTGAAGCCGGCCCTGTATGCCGCCGGCGACGGCAAGGTGCGGTTCCGCCATTTCCGCTACCGGGCCCTGGATTGAACGGCCCGCTAGAATCCCCTGACTCATCCCCGGTTTGAACGACATGTCATTGCGCAGCAAAACCGATCCGATGCCACCGCACGGATTGACCAAGGGCAAGGCCGCTACGATCAATGACATCGCGCGCCTGTCCGGGGTATCCAAGAAGACCGTCTCGCGCATCATCAACAACTCGCCGCTGGTGCGCAAAGACACCCGCGACAAGGTCGAGGCGCTGATGCGTGAAGTCGGCTACGCGCCCGACCCGCTCGCACGCGGGCTGGCGTTCCGGCGCTCGTTCCTGATCGGCATGGTCTACGACAACCCCACCGCGCAGTACATCGTGGACATGCAGTACGGCGCGCTCGACGCGTTGCGCGGGTCCAGCTTCGAACTGGTGGTGCATCCGTGCGACTCGCGCAGCCCCGGCTACATCGAGGGCGTGCGCCGCTTCGTGCAGCAGCAGAAGCTGCACGGGGTGATCCTGGTGCCGCGTGCGTCCGAAGACCAGGCGCTGGTGGACATGCTCGACGAGATCGGCTGCCGCTTCACCCGCATCGCCTCGCTGCCGCTGGATGACACCTCGCAGATGGTGGTCACCCATGACCGCGACGGTGCCGCCGAAGCGGCCGATTACCTGCTCTCGCTCGGCCACCGCGACATCGCGCTGGTCACCGGCCCGAGTGCGTACCGCTCCGCGCACGAGCGCACCGCCGGCTTCATCGATGCCCTGGCCAAGCGCGGTATCGAGCTGCCGCCGGCACGCATCGTCGAAGCCGGTTACACCTTCGAATCGGGCGTGGCCGCCGCTGAAAAGCTGCTGCTCGGCAAGCAGCGCCCGACCGCCATCTTCACCGGCAACGATGAAATGGCCGCCGGTATCTACAAGGTCGCACTGCGCGCGGGCATTAACATCCCGCGCCAGCTGTCGATCATCGGCTACGACGACAGCCCGCTGGCCTCGCGCCTGTGGCCGTCGCTGACCTCGGTGCGTCGCCACACCCGCGACACCGGGCGCACCGCCGCGGCCATGCTGATCCAGCCCGAGGGCCAGGCCGCGCTGCAGATCGCCAGCGTGCGACCGCACCTGATCGTGCGCGATTCCTGCCAGCCCCCCGAGGATTGACCGCGCCGCGACGGCGGCACCGCGTGTTCGCGACGAACGGGTCGCCACGCGCAGGGGTAGCCGGTTGCAGATACCACCGCTTTTCCGACCCACTGCGGCGCATGACGCCCCGCTGCCGCAACGCAAAATGACACCGGTTTCCTATCTGGCTAGAATGACCGGAAATCGCGCCGGGGCCGACCCGTCGGCCCACCCCTGCTCTGGAGACGCCATGTACTGCAAGACCCACTACGCCACCCATCCCGACGCCATCAAGGGCGCCAGCAACGACGACCTGCGCGAGCTGTACCTGCTCGACGGCCTGTTCAATGCCGATGCGGTGACGCTGAAGTACACCCACTACGAGCGCTTCGTGCTCGGCGGTGCCGCCCCGGTCAAGGGCCCGCTGTCGCTGCCCAGGCAGACCGAGCCGGCCTCCGCTGCCGGCCACCCGTTCCTGGAGCGTCGCGAGCTGGGCATCATCAACGTCGGCGCCGGAAGCGGTACCGTCACCGTGGATGGCACCGTGTTCACGCTCGGCCCGAAGGACGGCCTGTACGTGGCGATGGGCAGCGAAGAGGTCGTGTTCGCGTCCGACGACGCCGCCACCCCGGCCCAGTTCTACCTGGCCTCGACCCCGGCGCATGCGCGCTTCGAGACCAGGCAGCTGTCGATCAAGGACGCTGTCGCGCTGGATCGTGGCGCGCTGGAAACCAGCAACGAGCGCACCATCTACCAGTACATCGTGCCGGCCACCTGCCAGTCCTCGCAGCTGCTGCTGGGCCTGACCGTGCTCAAGCCGGGCAGCGTCTGGAACACCATGCCGCCGCACCTGCACGACCGCCGCAGCGAGGTCTATTTCTACTTCGACCTCGGCCAGAACGACCGTGTGTACCACTTCATGGGCGAGCCGGACGCGCAGCGCCACATCGTCATCCAGAACAACGAAGCGGTGGTCTCCCCGCCGTGGTCGATCCACATGGGCGCCGGCACCAGCAACTACGCCTTCATCTGGGCCATGGGCGGCGAAAACCTGGATTACACCGACATGCACGTGCTGGACATCTGCCAGCTCAAGTGACCCCGATGCGCCGCCCGCAGCGTGCGGGCGGCGCCTGTGCCGCATTGGAAAAGGACCGCATACGCAATGGCTAATCCGTTCAGTCTGGAAGGCAAGGTCGCCCTGGTCACCGGTGGCAATACCGGCCTGGGGCAGGGCATCGCGGTGGCACTGGCGCAGGCCGGTGCCGACGTCGCCGTCGCCGGCATCCAGCCGCCCACCGAGACCATCGCCGCCATCACCGCCCTCGGCCGCCGCTGCCTGGCGATCGAAGCCAACCTGATCAGCATCGAGCCGGTGGAGCGGGTCATCCGCGAAACCATCGAGGGCCTCGGCGGCCTGGATATCCTGGTCAACAACGCCGGCCTGATCCGCCGCGCCGATGCCGTGGACTTCAGCGAGCAGGACTGGGATGACGTCATGAACGTCAACATCAAGTCCGCGTTCTTCATCTCGCAGGCCGCCGGCAGGCACTTCATCGCCCAAGGCCGCGGCAAGATCATCAACATCGCCTCCATGCTGTCCTTCCAGGGCGGCATCCGGGTGCCGTCCTACACCGCCAGCAAGAGCGGCATCGCCGGCATCACCCGCCTGTTGGCCAACGAGTGGGCCAGCAAGGGCATCAACGTCAACGCCATCGCCCCGGGCTACATGGCCACCGACAACACCGCCGCGCTGCGCGCCGACCAGGACCGCAACAAGTCCATCCTCGACCGCATCCCGGCCGCGCGCTGGGGCACGCCGGAAGACCTTGGCGGTACCGCCGTGTTCCTGGCGTCCAGCGCCTCGGACTACGTCAACGGCGCGGTGCTGCCGGTGGACGGCGGCTGGCTCGCGCGGTAACGCCGTCGCTGCGCGCTGGCGCTCCCACGGTCCGCGCTGCAGATCGTGGGCCCCGCGCGATTTTTACCTCCGATCCCCCACTGCTTCGCGGTCGCCCCCTGACTCAGGGGGCTTTCCCCCAGATGCACGCCGGTGGTGCCGGCGATTGGCCGGCAGCTCTCCAGGAGCATGACCATGCTGCGTTTGATGCTGTCCCTGTCGCTGCTGATGGCAGCCCCCGGCGCGCTGTGTGCGCCCCACCGCGTCTTCATCGCCGGTGACTCCACCGCCGCCGAGTACGGACCCGAGCGCGCACCGCAGGCCGGCTGGGGCCAGGCCCTGCAGAGCTATCTCGATCCGGCCGTGTGGGAGGTGCACAACCATGCCAAGGGCGGCCGCAGCACGCGCAGTTTCATCGACGAGAAACGGCTGGACGCGGTCGCTGCCGAACTCCAGCGCGGCGACGTGCTGTTGATCCAGTTCGGCCACAACGACGCCAAGTTCGAAGATCCCACGCGCTACACCGATCCTGCCACGGCGTACCCGCAGTTCCTGATGCGCTACGTGCAGCTGGCCCGCGACAAGGGCGCCACGCCCGTGCTGGTCACGCCGGTGGCGCGGCTGCTCTACGACTTCGGCTCGCTGCTGGATACGCACGCGCTGTACACCCTGGCGATGAAGCAGCTGGCCATGCGCGAGCAGGTCGCGCTGATCGATCTCAATGACAGCTCCACGCGCTGGATCCGCGCGCTGGGCGAGCAGGGCGCCAAGCCGTATTTCCTGTTCGTGCCCGAACAGAACAAGGCCGACGGCACGCACTTCAGTAGCGCCGGTGCGAACGCCGTCGCCTGCCTGGTGGTACGCGACTGGGCTGGGCTGCAGCCTGCGCTGAAGGCTGCGCTGAAACGCGATATCGATTGCGACGTGCGCAGTGCGGGGCAGGGCGCAGATGCGTCGAAACCCTCGCGCGTGGTGCACGAACGCGACATCGCGATCACCCAGCCCGGCCCCCATGGTGGCGCCGGCCCGACCACCGCCTACCCGTTCTTCGCCGCCGATGACCTGCCGTTCGTGCTGCGCAAGCGCGTGCTGCACAAGGGCGCCGGCATCGGCCTGCACCCGCAGCACAAGGACGAGATCTACTACATCGTCAGCGGGCAGGGCAGCTACGTGCTGGACGGCAAGCAGTACGACGTGGGCGCGGGCGATGCATTGCTGACCCGCACCGGCAGCCTGCACGCGCTGCAGCAGGTGGGCGAAGATGACCTGGTGCTGCTGCTGGCCTATCCGCGCTGACCGGCCATGCCGCGCCCGTGCCCGGCGCTACGCCAGCGGCTCGGGCCCGAAATGCAGCAGGCCCAGCCGCGCCAGGTCCTCCGGCCGCTCGAAGTAGGCCGCGTCGAAGTCGTCCAGCGCCTGCTGTTCGTCCTCGTTCATCGCGCCATACAGGTCCTGCAGTTCCTGGATCGCCGGATCGTCCTCCAGGCGGTCCAGCAGCCCGCGCATGCCGGCCAGGATCGCGTGCGTCTTCACCGCGCCCATCGCCTGCAGCGCACGCAATGCGAGCTGGCAGGTGGGATCGCCCCAGTTGCACAGGAACTGCATGAAGCCGCCGTTGTTGATGTCCGCTTCCATGCGCCACAGCGCGACCAGTTGCTGGTCCTGGTCGGACAGTGCATCCAGCGACCATGCGGCCGACTGCAGCCGTGCCAGCGCCGCCTCGTAACGGTCATCCCACACCTGGTTGGGCACGTCGACCACGCCGTGGTCCTGCACCGGAAGCAGGGTCGGCCAGTTCACGCCCAGGCCGTCGGCGGTGAGTGCCCAGCCCGCGCGCTGCACGGCGTCGGCCTCGTGCAGCGCAGGTGCCCACCGCAACGGCTGCCGTGTCCGGCGGCCATCGACAAGGGACAGCAGAACAAAGTCATCGTCGAAATCGACAGCGGTAACGCGCAGGGAAGCGAAAATGTCGGTCATGCGGGTCAGGATAGTGGACCCACATCCTGGTTCACACGTCGCCGCCGTCTTCCCAACCTTCGCCGGTGCCCTTCTGGAACACGCGGTCGCCCTCCTGCACCTCACCGGCCGGCAGGTGTTCCTTCGTCTCCAATGAAGCATAGATCGGAGTGAAGTCCGGCGCGGTCGACTGCATCAGCTGCTCGAAGCTGTCGATGACGAAGTAGGTCTTCTGGAAGGTGTCGATGCGGTAGCGGGTGCGCATGATCCGCTCCAGGTCGAAGCCGATCCGGTTCGGCGCGGCCGATTCCAGCGAGTACAGCGATTCGCCCTTGGACGAGACGATGCCGGCGCCGTAGATGCGCAGGCCCTCGTCGGTGTTGATCAGGCCGAACTCCACCGTGTACCAGTAGAGCCGGGTGAGGTGCTGCAACGCTTCTGGGCCGATCGCATGCGCCTTGACGCCGCCGCGCCCGTAGGCGGCCATGTAGTCGGCGAACACCGGGTTCATCAGCAGCGGCACGTGCCCGAACAGGTCATGGAACATGTCCGGCTCGGCGATGTAATCGATCTGGTCCGGGCGACGGATCCACCAGGTCACCGGGAAGCGACGGTTGGCCAAGTGGTCGAAGAAATCCAGCTCCGGCAGCAGCCCCTCCACGCCGACCAGGGTCCAGCCGGTGGCCGCGCCCAGCACTTCGTTGAGCTGGTCGAAGCGCGGGATCATGTGCGCGCTCATGCCCATCTCGTCCTGGGCGTGCAGGAACTCGCGGCTGGCGCGGCCTTCGAGCAGTTCGCGCTGGCGCCGGTACAGGGTGCTCCAGGTCGCGTGGTCGTCGGCGGTGTAGGTGTCCCAGGGCTGTTCAACCACCGCAGTGGTATAGACCGGCACGTATCCCTTGTCGGTCTGCTGGTGTTCGACGCGGCGTGGGGTGGTGGCGGTTTCCATCGTGGTGGTCTCCTGGGAAGTCATCTGACGATGCTAGGGCAGGGGGCGCGCAAGAGGATTGCAAAGTTGCACGCATATGCCGGATTGGCGCAATATCCTTGCGTCCATCTCATGTTGCGGAGCAGCAATGGCCGGAGATACCCAGTTCGACCGCACGGATCTTCGCCTGCTGGCTGAAATCCAGCAGCACGGCCGCGCCACCAACGCCGAGCTGGCCGCCCGGGTGAACCTGTCCCCGTCGGCCTGCCTGCGCCGCGTGCAGCGCCTGGAAAGTGAAGGGGTGATCGCCGGCTACGGTGCGCGGCTGGAGCCACGCCTGATCGGCCTGGGCCTGCAGGCCTTCGTCCGCGTGCAGCTGGAGAAACACGACCAGCACGCCATCGGCGTGTTCGCCGACAGCGTCGTGGAATGGGATGAAGTGGTGGCCTGCCATGCGCTCACCGGCGACATGGACTACCTGCTGCACATCTACGTGCGCGACCTGGAGCATTTCTCCAGCTTCCTGCTCGACAAGCTGCTCAACGCCGCCGGCGTGGCCGACGTCAATTCCAGCTTCGTGCTGCGCACGGTGAAGGATTTCCGCGCGCTGCCGTTGTCGCAGCTGGAGTAATGCGGATCGCAAACGCGATCACGGGGTGGAACCGACCGTTGCTCGACTGCGCGACCACCCCAACGCCGGCGGCCGGCCTCAGCCCTCGCACTTCTCCTTGCGCCCCATCAGCCGGCCCACGCGCGAGGGTGCATCGCACTTGGGCTTGGGCGGCGGCGGAGCCAGTGCCGCCGCGCGTGCGCGCTGCAGCTGCTGCACCTTGGCGCGGATCTGCGGCATCACCGCCATCGCGGCTTTTTCGCCTTCCAGGATCGCGTTGTTGCGCTGGCTGAAATCGGCGGCGCCGATGTCCAGCACCTTCGGCCGGATGATGATGTCCGCGCGTGCCAGCTCCTGCTCGCCCAGGCGCTGGCCCATGATCGAGATCGACTGGTTGACGATGCCGAGCATGCCGGTGGGTGCCTTGCCGCTGGCCTTGCTGGAGATGTCCACGGCAATCACGATGTCCGCGCCGAGCTGGCGCGCGGCATCCACTGGCACCGGGCTGACCACGCCGCCGTCGATGTAGTTGCCCTTGCCGATCTTCACCGGCTCGAACACCCCCGGGATGCTGCTGGAGGCGCGCACCGCCTGGCCGGCGTTGCCGCGGACGAAGATCGCCCGGTCGCCGGTTTCCAGCTGGGTGGCCACTGCAGCGAACGGCTTGGCGAACTTCTCGATCGGGCGGTTGCCGACCTGGGTGTTGACGTAGTCCTGCAGCTTCTGGCCCTGCACCAGGCCGCCGGAGAACAGGCGCACATCGCGGATGCTGGTTTCGTCCAGTGCCACCGCCTTGGACTGCATCTGGAACGCGTCCATGCCGCTGGCATACAGCGCACCGACCACGCTGCCGGCACTGGTACCCGACACCACCATCGGCTCGAAGCCATTGGCCTCGAGCATCTTGATCACCCCGATATGCGCAAACCCCTTGGCCGCGCCGCCACCCAGCGCGATGCCGATCTTGACCGGCTTGGCCGGTACCACCGGCGTGGCCACGGGCGGCGGGGTCGGGCGGACCGGATCACCGCCGCAGCCGGCCAGCAGGCCGAGCAGGGCAACGGACAGCGTCAGGCGGGTACGGCGCAGTGCTTTCATCGGGGTGTCTGCAGGTGAATAGGCAACGAAGGGCGCCAGCATACCGAAGCCACGGCGGGCCGGGCAGGGCGCTGTATCGGTCATTCAGCCACTGCGCTGCCGCAGCCGGGTGCCAGGCGCAGCGGTCGTCGAGCGTGCTGCCGGCAACCGCCGGAGGAATCTGCGAGCCAGGTCCAAAACGACATGGCCGAATCCTGCTAATGAATGACCGCAATTTGCGACGCTGTTGTTGTACTGCAACAATTGTCTGGTAGCGCCGGTCCACCACCCCTCCCAACACAGCCTAATCGCCATGTTCCCGAACCGCACTGCCCACGGCCGGTTTCCGTCCGTGCACCCGCTCGTTGTCGCTCTCGCCACCCTGCTGCCATTGACGGCTGCAGCCCAGGACGCCCCCGCCGCCAAGGATCCGGTCGCCCTCGATACCCTGCAGGTCACGGCCCAGCGCCGCGTGGAAAACGCCAAGGACGTGCCGGTGTCGATCTCGGCCATCCAGGGCGAGAAGCTCGATGTGCTCGGTTCGGCCGGCGATGACATCCGCTTCCTGGCCGCGCGCGTGCCCAGCCTGAACATCGAATCGTCTTATGGTCGTGCCTTCCCGCGCTTCTACATCCGCGGCCTGGGCAACACCGATTTCGACCTCAATGCCTCGCAGCCGGTGTCGCTGGTGTATGACGATGTGGTGCAGGAAAGCCCGCTGTTGAAGGGCTTCCCGCTGTTCGACCTGGCCGGCGTGGAAGTGCTGCGCGGCCCGCAGGGCACGCTGTTCGGACGCAACACGCCGGCCGGCGTGGTCAAGTTCGATTCGGCGCGCCCGTCGCAGGACGCCGACGGTTACATCAAGGTCGCCTACGGCAGCTACAACACCTGGAACACCCAGGGTGCCTTCGGTGGCCCGCTGACCGACCGCTGGTCGGCACGTGTGTCGGCGCTGTACCAGCGCCGCGACGACTGGGTCACCAACACCCGTGCCAACGCACCGGCACAGGGTTTTGAAGGGTATGACGAAGCCGCCGCGCGCGTGCAGTTCCTGTACGAAGGCGACGACGTGGAAGCGCTGTTCAACCTGCACAAGCGCAAGCTCAACGGCACCGCGCGCCTGTTCCGCGCCAACATCATCAAGCCGGGCACCAACCAGCTGGTCGAGAACTTCGACCGCGATGAAGTCGCCACCGATGGCCAGAACTTCTCCGACCTGGAAACCTGGGGCGGCAGCGCGCGCCTGAAGTGGGACCTGGGCCGGGTGACGCTGCACTCGATCACCGGTTACGAGACCGCCGAATCGCTCAACCATGGCGATATCGACGGCGGCTACGGCGCAGCGTTCCTCGGTGCGGGCAACTACGGCCCGGGCTTCATTCCGTTCCCGTCCGAGTCGGCCGATGGCCTGCCGCACCACCGCCAGTGGACCCAGGAATTCCGCGTGGAATCCAACGAGTGGGGCCGTCTGGACTGGCAGGCCGGCGTGTTCTACTTCGATGAAGACGTCACCATCGACAGCTTCAACTACGACTCGCTGACCCCGGGCAATCCGCAGACCGGCCACGCGGTGCAGCAGCAGCGCAACAAGGCGTGGGCGGCGTTCGCCTCCGGCGATTTCGACGTGACCGAACGCTTCAAGCTGCGCGGTGGCGTGCGCTACACGCAGGACAAGAAGGACTTCAGCGCCAGCGTGCTGCAGGCCGTGCCCGGTGGTACGCCGGTGAGCGGCCCGTACATCGCCAAGACCGATGTCGACGATGTCAGCTGGGACCTGAGCGGCGTCTACAAGATCACCGACAACCTCAACGCCTATGCGCGCGTGGCCAAGGGCTTCCGTGCACCGTCGATCCAGGGTCGGTTGGCCTTCGGTGGCGTGTCGCAGGCCGATTCGGAAAAGGTGATTTCGTATGAGGCCGGCATCAAGGCCGACCTGTTCGACCGTCGCGCGCGCCTGGGCTTCAACGTCTTCCGCTACAACGTCGATGGCCAGCAGCTGATCGCGGTGGGCGGCAGCAACAACACCGCCACCCTGCTCAACGCCGACAAGACGCTGGGCCAGGGCGTGGAGCTGGACTTCGAAGCCTATCTGACCGACCACGTCCTGCTCACCCTGGGCAGCAGCTACAACGACACCGAGATCAAGGACCGCGACCTGGCGGTGGCGATCTGCGGCGGCGGCTGCACCATCACCGACCCGACCACGGTCATCGATGGCGGTACCTACGCGCTGGTCAACGGCAACCCGTTGCCGCAGGCACCGAAGTGGATCCACAACCTGACCCTGCGTGCCGGCTTCCCGCTCAACGATGCCAGCGAGCTGTACGTCTACACCGACTGGGCTTATCGCAGCGAGGTCAACTTCTTCCTATACGAGTCGCCGGAGTTCCGTGGCCGCTCGTCGCTGGAAGGTGGCCTGCGCCTGGGCTACAACTGGGATTACGGCCAGTACGACGTGGCCGTGTACGGCCGCAACCTGACTGACCAGGTCCGCGTGGTCGGCGCGATCGACTTCAACAACCTCACCGGTTTCCTCAACGAGCCGCGTACGTTCGGCGTGGAGTTCACCGCGAAGTTCTGATGCATGCCATGCGGTAGGTGCCCACTGTTGGTGGGCACGCCCCTGAACACGAAAACGGCGCGGAGAAATCCGCGCCGTTTTCTTGTGTGCCGCCATCGTCGCGCCGACCGCCAATCGCCAATCGGTACCGCCGTATCGGTAGTGCCGGCCGCTGGCCGGCTCCTCGCGGTGTCGATCAACAGAATGCAGAGCCGGCCAGCGGCCGGCACTACAGTGATGCCGGGCCCCGCTTTGCAAGTTATTGCATTCCCGGCACCGTCCTACGCTCGGCATACTCGCGGATCAAATACTAGGTGCGGCACAGCGCGCCCTTTCCGCAGGCCGCTGGAACGATGGAAACTACTCAACGCAAACCATCGACACCCGGCGGGGCACTGGTGCTGTGGGGCTCCATGGATGCAGCCCAGATACTCATCTACCTCGTATCCGCGCTTCGGCAAGGCGGCACGCCGTACCTGCACGATATCAGTGGGTCGGTCGCGGTGCTGGACAGCCATGGATGGACGGCACTGATGTTCCTCGCGCCCAGCTGGGTACTGCAGGTGAGTCTTTTCGCTTCCTGCGCGTTGCTGCTATGGCGCAGCAGGCTCGGTGTCTATCTTGCGTACGTGCAGATGCCGCTGCGGCTGATGGTGTTGATGCCATCCGTGCCGTTTGCGTTGATGCTGGTTCGCCCTCTGGATGTCGCCCCAACCAGCCTGTTGGTGCTGAGCGGGTGCCTGCTGCTGCTCGTGGAGTTGCTGAAGTTGGGGATGCTGCGTCGAGAGCTCCGCCCGGTCTCTTCTGCCGGTATCAACGCCAGGAAGGGCTCAGCATGTGGTATTTGAAAGAGCTAGTTTCAATGGTATTGCTCCTACTCTTCGCACTCCCGCTGTACGTCATCTCGCGCCTCGTCAGCACGTTTCTCAAACTGATGTCCAAATTCGGTGCGGTGCAATCCGTGCGAAGCAGGCGAACGCTCGTCCGCGCGCTGCGCGCTGTCCCTTTCCGTCAGTTCTACCGGAGCGATGCTCGCATGCGTCGGCTGCTTGCCAGGCCATTTGCCTTGGATCTGCATGCTACCGATCCGGCTTCCTTCATTGGGAAAACAGAGTCGGAGATCACCCGGCTATTACGTGCGAAACCCGTGTTCAACAACAGTGAACGCGGGCATGAGCACATCGAATGGAGGAGAGGGAGCCAGCGCGTTGAGTGTCTGATCTACTACGTCTGCACGGGGTGCTACTTCTATACGAAGGGAGGGGACGGGCACTGGGTGTTGATTGCCACGTCGCGAGAGGTCGATCTTCAACAGGATTGATTGCCCGGCTCAGGCTGGGAGCCATGGCCCTGTGCCGCCGCATGTCATTCACCATCGACGAGCCGGCCAGCGGCCGGCTCTACCTCTCCCGACGACTCACAGCGCGCTCGTCGGCCGCACCTTCAACACCGCCTCTTCGGCTGCGCAATCACGCGCGGAATGCAGCCCCGCCTTGCGCGCGGCGGCGATCTCCTTGCGTGCGGCCAGCAGGTCCTTGTTGAACGCGGCGTTGTCGTGCAGTCGTGCCACGGCGGCGGCACCCATGAAGCGACCTTCCAGGATGTCGCTCTGCCAGTGCACGTTGCAGACCAGACGGCTTTCGCCGTAGTTGCGGCCGCGCGCCTGGATGGCGTCGGCGCGGTCAGGAACGATCTCGGACAGGATCAGCGCCCAGGTCCAGCCGATCGAGGTGTGGCCGGACGGGTAGGAGCCATTGCCGCGCAGGTCCTGCTCGTCTTCCGGCGAGCAGGTGGGCTCACCATTGACCATGAACGGCCGCGCGCGCTGGTAGTGCTTCTTCGCGGTGCGGGTGGCGGCACTGGCATCGATCCGGCTGCGCTCCAGCAGGCGGTACAACGCCGGGGTCTTCACTGCATCTACGTCCACGTCGATGGCGCAGGAGAACTGGTTGGCACCGGCCGGGAAGCCCAGTTCGGCATCGCGATGCGCCTGCTCGAAGCGCGGGCTGCCACGCAGCGCACGTGCCTCGCGGCTGACCTGTTCGTCCAGCGCGAAGCCGGCCGAACCGGCCGCCGGCGGTGCCGGTACCAGCGCCAGGCTGTCCGGCACGGCGTCCGGCGTCAGGTAGCCGGTCGCCTTGGTGGTGACCGAGGCTTCCACTGCCGTCGCACCCGGCGCAGCCGTCGTCGCACAGCCTGCCAGGGCCGCAAGCAGGGCGGCGGCCAGCAGCGGGCGCAGAAGTGCAGGAGCGCGCAGGGACGAAGGCATCGGCAGGTCTCGTAGAGGGGGAGAGCCGCATGATCGCAGCTTCACCTGGCCGTGACAGTGGCCGTTCGTCATGCGGCCAGATCCGGCATGGCGCGCGGTTGGATGATGGAAACCTCTACTGGTTCACGGTTTTCCATAGATCCGCGACATAGCTTCGCGCAAGGCGCCATCACTCGTCATATCTCTATGGATAGATGCACTGCATGGCAACGCGGTAGCGCCGGTCATCAGGGGGATCACCTGCAAGGGAGCAAAACGGATGCGAAGCAACGCGGGAAGGATGGGCGGTGGACTCGCCCTGGGTTTGATGCTGGCGTGCGGCAGTGTGCACGCGGCCGATGTGGTGGGGGTGGCGTTCGTGCACGGCACCGGCAAACAGACCGATGCGCGCACGGATTACTGGCAACCGGCGATCATCGACACCGTACGCCAGGGACTGCCTGACAGCAGCAACTACACGGTGGTGAACTGCGATTTCGAACAGTACATGTGGAAGCCCGAAGCGGCCGGCTGCCTGGCCGGGCAGCTGACCAGCTTCATCAACACCCGGGGCATCACCAAGCTGGTGGTGATCACCCATTCCAACGGCGGCAACGTGGTGCGCTGGATCCTGTCCAACCCCACCTACGACAGCCGCTATCCGAAGCTGATCCAGACCATCAGCAAGGTCACCGCGCTGGCGCCGTCCTCGGCAGGCACGCCGCTGGCCGATGCCGCGCTCAACGGCAACACCTTCGAGACCTCGGTGGGCTGGCTGCTGGGCTACAAGAGCGATGCCGTGCGCCAGCAGCAGGTGGGGCACATGGCCACCTACAACGCACAGAATCTGTACGGCACCGCGGGCCGGCCGGCGCTGCCCAAGACCTTCCGCGTGGTGGTCGGCTCGGATGTGGAATCGGCGGTGTGGGACAGCAACAGCTACTGCGGCGGCTATGCGCAGAACGTGGGCCTGGAGTTCACCCAGAACTGGTTGAACAGCTGCTCCGATGGCTTCCTGGAGTGCAGCAGCCAGAAGGCCGCCGGCAGCCTGTGGTTCACCGACAAGGCGCGCACCAAGGGTGCCGAACCGCTGAGCCACAACCAGAGCCGCCGCGAATGCTTCGGCCTGGGCACGATCCTGCGCAACGACCTGACCCTGTGAGGAGCACACCATGACGTCAAGACTGATGATTGCCGCCGCCGTCGCCGCGGCGATGGTGGCACTGCCCCTGCAGGCCGCACAGCCGCTGCTGCCCGCCCGCAGCAGCGACCAGGTGGCACCGCGCGTGGAATCCGCGCCGCTGTCCGGCGATGCCATCGAACGTGCGCCGGTGAGCTTTGCCTGGGCGCTGGATCCGACGCAGGCATTGACCCCACCGCCGCCGTTCGTGGCCAGCAGCCGCAGCTACTGGGAGATGGTGGATGCCGCCACGTTGCAGCGTGGCCTGGACCTGCCGCTGACCGCACCCGATGCGGTGATCCAGGTCAGCCCGGTGCAGGGCGCGCGCGCACTGGCGCCGGAGCAATGGGAGGTCCGCGATCCGGCCGGGGTGCTGGCGGTGGACAAGGTGGTCGACGCGCAGCAGTTGCGTGCCGCGGGCATGCGCGTGGGGCAGGGCAGCGCGATGGTGCGCACCGGCAGCAGTGCGGCGGTGGGCAGCTACCGGCTGCAGAGCGCGCAGGCGCAGGGCCGCTATGTGGTGCAGGTGCTGGAACCCAACAGCACGGTAGCACTGCAGCTGCAGGCCGACCGCCAGCAAGTGCTGGCCGGCGGCAGCGTGGCGCTGACCGCGCGGTTGCTCGATGACGGCGGCAGCGCCGCGCTGGCCACCGGCAGGGCGACCGCACGCGCGCTGCCGGCTGGCGGCGAGGCATTGCTGGTGGCGCCGGACGGACGCAGCTGGCCAGTGCCGCTGGTAGCCGGCAAGGAGGGGCTGCGTGCACGCGTGACGATTCCGCAGGACATCGGCCAGGTGCAGGGCTTGTGGGAACTGCAGGCGTTTGTCAGCGCCAACGGGGTGCAACGCGATGCCAAGGTGGCCTTCGCCGTGGCCCAGCCGACCGCGCGCTTCAGTGGCCAGGTGGCGGTGGACAGTGCCCGGCGCACGGTGTCGCTGCCGCTGCAGATTGGTGCACCGGGGCGCTACGAGGCACGCGGCACGCTGTATGCCACCGGTCCGGATGGCCAGTTGCATCCGGTCGCGCAGGCGCACAGCGCGGCGTGGTTCGACAAGGCCGGCAGTGCCGAGCTGCAGTTGCCCTTCGCCAGCGTCGCGCTGCCACGCGGGTATGCGGCACCGTTCGAGCTGCGTGAGCTGCAGTTGCAGGACCAGGGGCGGATGGCGCCGATCGAATCGCGCGCGGTGGCGGTGAAGTTCTAGGCAAGGCGGGAAACGGAGGCGATGGCCTCCGTTTCCCGCGGTAGAGCCACGCCATGCGTGGCTGCCTTTCGTCCAGCGCGCGTGCACCTGCCAGCCACGCATGGCGTGGCTCTACCGTTCGGGTCCGTGCCACGCTGCCAGCCATCCCTGGCCTGAGGGGCTTATCCGGCGAAGGCGCTCAGCCTGCCTTCGTGTTCGATCACCTGGATCGGTCCGCCGAATACCTCCGACAGCGGTCCGTCGCGCAGCAGGTCGTCCCGGCTGCCGTCGGCGAGGATCCTGCCGCTGCGCAACATGATCACCCGCGCGATCTCGGGAATGATCTCCTCGATGTGGTGGGTCACCAGCACCAGGGTGATGCCCTCGGCGGCCAGCCTGCGCATGGTGGCGATCAGGTGCTGGCGCGCGATCAGGTCCAGCCCGGTCGACGGCTCGTCCAGCAGCAGCGCCTGCGGACGGTTCACCAGCGCGCGGGCGATCAGCACGCGTCGGGTTTCGCCGGCCGACAGTTCGGCATAGCCACGCTGCAGCAGCGGCAGCGCGCCGGTCAGCGTCAGGGTTTCACGTACCCGCTCGCGCATGGCGTCGGTGACTTCGCGGAAGGCGGGCACCACGAAGCTGGCGAAGAAGCCCGACAGCACCGCTTCTTCCACGGTCAGCCCGGGCATCTCGGCCAGGTTGCTGCTGAGGTCGCCGGTGACGATGCCCAGCTGCGAGCGCAGGCGGTCCACCTGCCAGCGGTTCTGCCCGAGCACGCGCACCGCCACGCTGCCGTCGGCATGCGCCAGCGGGTAAAGCTCGCGGGTGATCAGCTTGATGAAGGACGACTTGCCGCACCCGTTGGGGCCCAGCAGCGCGGTGTGCTGGCCTTGGGCGATGCGCAGGCTGAGGTCGTGCAGGACCCGGACCTGGCCACGGATCACACAGGCGCGGTCCAGCTCGATCAGGGGGGCGTTGGCGGCGACGGGCGCCGTGGAGGCTGCGACTGTCATGAATGCGGTGGCATGCTCACGAAGAGGGGAAACAACTGAATGACTGCGCAAAAATCGCATCAGATGGATGAAGTTTGCAACGTCAGGCCCCATCATGTCCGAAGGTGTACCCGTTTCCTTGCTGGCCGCCTGCGGCCCGGAGTCCTGCGATGCTCGATACGCTCCTCAACTTCCTGACCGGCGGCCTCGTCGGCCTCGGCTGGTGGGGCATGGCGCTGGTGCTGCTGGTGTTCACCCAGCTGACCATCTTCGCCGTCACCCTGTACCTGCATCGCAGCCAGGCGCACCGTGGTGTGGATTTCCACCCGGTCATCGCGCACTTCTTCCGCTTCTGGACTTGGCTCACCACTTCCATGATCACCAAGGAGTGGGTGGCGATCCATCGCAAGCACCACGCCAAGGTGGAAACCGACGAAGACCCGCACAGCCCGGTCACCAAGGGCATCGGCATGGTGTTCTGGCGCGGCGTGGAGCTGTACCGCGAGGCCCGCGCGATGCGCGCGGACATCGAGCAGTACGGCCGTGGCGCCCCGGACGACTGGATCGAACGGCACCTGTACACCCCGCACGCCAACCTCGGCCCGGTCGCGCTGCTGGCCATCAACAGCCTGCTGTTCGGCCTGCCCGGCGTGGCCCTGTGGGCGATCCAGATGGCGTGGATTCCGTTCTGGGCGGCCGGCGTCGTCAATGGCCTCGGCCACTGGTGGGGCTACCGCAACTTCGAATCGGCCGATACCTCCACCAACCTGACCCCGTGGGCGTTCTGGATCGGCGGCGAAGAACTGCACAACAATCACCATGCCTTCCCCAGCTCGGCGCGTTTCTCCATGCGCCGCTGGGAGTTCGACATCGGCTGGGCGGCCATCCGCGGCCTGCAGGCGCTGCGCCTGGCCAAGGTGCTGCGCGTGGCACCGTCCATGGACGTGCGCCCGAACATCGCCGTG
Source organism: Stenotrophomonas sp. (assembly GCF_031995405.1). Lineage (GTDB taxonomy): Bacteria > Pseudomonadota > Gammaproteobacteria > Xanthomonadales > Xanthomonadaceae > Stenotrophomonas. The sequence continues at coordinate 44,342 of NZ_DAMAGC010000004.1, forward strand.
CCGGACGCTGAAACCCTCAAGGCCCTGTTGTCGCATCGCTTCCAGGCGATGACCGACTACCAGCGCAACGTGTTCGTCCCGGCCCTGCGCGAAGAGGCGTCGATGGCCGGCGCCAAGCTGCGCAAGCTGCTGCCGCGCCGCATGCGCCGCGGCCTGGTCAACGATGGCCGCTGGCTCAAGCCCGATTGCCGCGCCCAGCTCAGCACCTGGGTGGAACAGCGCCCGCGCATCCGCGTGCTGGTCGAACACCGTGCGCGTCTGGCGGCGCTGCTGGAAGCGCGCGGCAACGACGCTGCCGAACGCCTCAAGCTGCTGCAGGCCTGGTGCCACGAAGCTGAGGCCAGCGGCATCGCCGCGCTGCAGGCCTATGCCGCACGCCTGAAGGGCTATGCACTGACGGCGCACTGACCGGTGCGCCGGTCTGCACCCAATGCCTGTGGAAAACGCCGCCTCGTGCGGCGTTTTTCCTGCCTGGCCCTGCTGCTCGCCGCTGCGGGCGCGCAGGCGCAGGTGGCCGATACCGTCAGCTACCTGCAGCGCATGGACACCGATGGCGATGGCCGGGTCAGCGTCGAGGAATACGTGCAGTGGATGGTGTACGCCTTCGAGCGCATGGACCGCAACGGTGATGGCGTGCTGGGTGCCGATGAACTGCCTGGCGGCAAGGGCACGCCGATTACCCGCGAACAGCAGCGGCAGACCCTGATCCAGCGTTTCCACAAGCAGGACGCCAATGGCGACGGGTACCTGAGTGCCAGGGAGCTGGCGGCGCCACCTCGGTGAGCCTGGACTGGCCACCGGGTGAAGCGTTGGGCGATCATGGGCCGCATGGACGATCTGATCCACGAATGGCGTGAATTCTGCGCAGGACGCAGCGAAAAGGAAGCGTGGTACTTCTCCGGCCTGCTGCAGGGCGTTACCGAGGCCGCCGTGCTGACGCAGGTGTTCGCATCCTTTCCTCACGCTGATGCCTTGGAGGCGCGCGCCCTGGACGTGCTTCAGGCCGGTCGTTGGGGCAATCATCTCTACCTCCAGCCCGCCCACGAAGGCAATGCACAGGCCAGGGCCGCCGCCGCGCGTGCGTGGCTGGACGAACTGGCGCGCGTTGCCGGCGCGAACGGTGAACTGGCGCTGCAGGCAACGCTGCTCAGCGTCCCGGTTCTCAGTACATCGTCCGACCGTCTGGACGCGGCTCGGGCCACGTCCGAACCGTCGGCCTACCTGCACGATGTGATCTGCGACGTCGTGAGGGATGCGCGCACGCTGGACACCGCGCAGGTCGGCGCACTGGACGAGGCGCTGTACCACGTCGCTTCGGATCTGTATCTGGGCTGGTACATCTCCCAGCCGCTGGCACCTGACGCCATCGATTTCGCGCCCTATCTGGCACTCTGGCGCCTGGGGGGGTGCAGCGCGCTGGCCGAGGATGCATTCCTGGTCCAGGAGTGAACGGAGCGCGTGCGACGCGTTGAGTAGAATCTCCCCATGCCCGAGCTCCCCGAAGTAGAAACCACCCGCCGCGGCCTGGCCCCGCACCTGGAAGGCCGCCGCGTGCACGGCGTGATCCTGCGCCGCCCGGACCTGCGCTGGCCGATTCCCGGTGAGATCGGCGCCCTGCTCCCCGGCCAGGCGATCGAAGGCGTGCGTCGCCGCGCCAAGTACCTGCTGCTGGATACCGCCATCGGCAGCGCCCTGCTGCACCTGGGCATGTCCGGCAGCCTGCGCGTGCTGCCCGGCGACACCCCCGTGCGCGCGCACGACCACGTCGACATCAGCCTGGACAACGGCCGCCTGCTGCGCTTCAACGACCCGCGCCGGTTCGGCAGCCTGTTGTGGCAACCGGCCGGGGAAACCCACGAACTGCTGGCCGGGCTGGGCCCGGAGCCGCTGGAGGACGCCTTCAACGGCGATTACCTGTTCCAGCGCAGCCGGGGCCGCAAGGCGCCGGTGAAGACCTTCCTGATGGACCAGGGCATCGTGGTCGGGGTGGGCAACATCTACGCCGCCGAAAGCCTGTTCATGGCCGGGATCAACCCGCTGCGCGAGGCCGGCAGGATCTCCCGCGAGCGCTACCAGCGGCTGGCCGAGGCAGTGAAACAGATCCTGGCCTACGCCATCACCCGCGGCGGCACCACCCTGCGCGATTTCATCAATCCGGACGGGGCGCCGGGCTACTTCGAGCAGGAGCTGCTGGTCTACGGCCGTGAAGGCGAGCCCTGCCGCCGGTGCGGACGGCTGCTGCGGCACGCCACCATCGGCCAGCGCGCCAGCGTCTGGTGCGGCTACTGCCAGCGCTGAACCGTCGCTTGTCCGTCGCCCCGGCGGGCGTATAGTCCGGCCAACGTCACCGGCGGGGGTGTGCGATGGAGGAGGGTCCGGATATCACCGTGTGGCTGGATTCGGCCCGGGCGGGCGACCGCGCCGCGCTGGACCGGGTACTCACCCTGCTCTACCAGGAGCTGCACAGCATGGCCCGGCGCCAGCTGGCCGGGCAGCAGGGGCGCACCCTGGATGCTACCTCGCTGGTCCACGAGTCCTACCTGAAACTGCTTGGCGCGCGCGGTACCGCGCGCTTCGAGGACCGTGCGCATTTCTTCGCCTACGCCGCCTCGGCGATGCGCAGCGTGGTGGTGGACTACGCGCGCAACCGGCTGGCGCGCAAACGCGGCGGCGACCTCAAGCGGGTGGCGGAAATCCCGGAAAACAGCAGCAGCGGCGTGCGCATGGACGAGGACCTGCTGGCGCTGGACGTGGCATTGGCGCGGCTTCAGGCGGTGGATGGGCACCTGGCCAAGGTGGTGGAACTGCGTTACTTCGCCGGGCTGTCCGAGCAGGAAATCGCCGACCTCTGCCAGCGCTCGGAACGCAGCATCCGCCGCGACTGGCAGAAGGCGCGCATGTTCCTGCTGGCATCCGTGCGCGAAGACTGATCGAGGGGGCATGACGGTCCCGCGTGGCGGCGCGGGCGGCGGTACATCGTTCGGGGAGTGGATCGATGGAAGCGGTGCGCTGGCGGCAGCTGTCGACGCTGCTGGACCAATTGCTGGAACTGCCCCCGGCCCGGCGCGACCTGCGCCTGGCCCAGCTGCGCGCGGCCGATCCGACCCTGGCCGCCGACGTGGAACGCTTGCTGGCACACGAACGCGACAGCCACGAGTTCATGGCCCAGCCACTGTGGACCGCTGCCCCCGAGGACAGCCGCGCCGGCACCCTGGTCGGCCCGTACCGGCTGCTGCGGCTGCTGGGCGAGGGCGGCATGGGCGAGGTCTGGCTGGCCGAGCGTGCCGATGGCCTGTACCAGCGCCGGGTCGCCTTGAAGCTGCTGCGCAGCGGCTATGCCGACTCCGGCCTGCGCCAGCGCTTCGCCCGCGAGCGCGAGATCCTGGCCCGCCTGCAGCACCCCCACCTGGCCGAACTGCTGGACGCCGGCGTGGACCTGCAGGGCCAGCCCTACCTGGCGTTGGCCTATGTTGAAGGCGAGCCGATCACCGACTACTGCCAGCGCCTGCAACTGCCGCTGGAGCGTCGCCTGCAGTTGATGCTGCAGGTCTGTGCGGTGGTCAGCCATGCCCACGCCAATCTGATCGTGCACCGCGACCTGAAGCCCTCCAACATCCTGGTCACCGCCGAGGGCGAAGTGAAACTGCTGGATTTCGGCATCGCCAAGCTGCTTGACGATCAGGGCGCGCGTGACCACCCGCAGCATCCGCCGACCGAAGCGCGCGCCTTCACCCTGCACTACGCCGCGCCCGAGCAGGTGCGCGGTGAACCGGTGACTACGCTCACCGATGTGTATTCGCTCGGCGTGGTGCTGTTCGAGGTGATCACCGGGCGCAAGCCCTACCGGCTGCGTCGACAGAGCGATGCCGAATGGGAGCGCTCGATTCTGGAGGTGGACGCGCCGCGGGCCTCGGCCGTGCTGCTGCGCGGCAGCGCCGATGCACCGCCCACGACGGCGGCGCGGCGACTGGCCCGGCGCCTGCGCGGTGATCTGGACACTGTCCTGCTCAAGGCACTGCAGAAGGCACCGGCGCAGCGCTATGCCTCGGTGGAAGCGCTGGCGCAGGACCTGCGACGCTTCCTCGAAGGCCGACCGATCCACGCGCGGCCGCAGCGCACCCTGTACCGCCTGCACAAGTACCTGGGCCGACATCGCTGGGGCGTGGCGCTGGGCTCGCTGTGCGCGCTGGCGCTGCTGGGCCTGGCGGGGGTCGCGTTATGGCAGATGCAGCAGGCGCGGCGTGAGATCGTCCGCGCACAAGCCATGCAGGACTTCACCGTGAGCCTGTTCGACCGTGCCGCCAGCGTGCGCCACGGCAGCTTCGACGTGCGCCAGCTGTTGGCCACCGGGCAGCAGCGCGGCGAGGCCGAGCTGGCCGACCAGCCGCTGTCGCTGGCCGACCTGGAAGGGGTGATCGGGCGGCTGCGGATCGGCATGGGCGATTACCAGCTGGCCCTGCAGACCCTGGACCGCCAACGCGCGCTGCTGCAGGCGGTGGAGGACGTGCCACCGCCGCTGCAACTGGAAGCGGTGACCCAGCGCGGGCGCGCGCTGCGCATGCTGGGCCGTTCACGCGAGTGCGTCACCCACATGACCCCGATGCAGGCGCTGGCCGCCGAGCAGCGCATGGCGCTGCCCAGCCTGGTGGCCGAGTACCACGCCCAGCTCGGCCGCTGCCAGCAGCTGCTGGGCTACCGCACCCCGGCGCGCGCGGCGTTCGAGCGCGCGCTGGCACTGCGTCGCGAGGTCCTGCACGACCTCCCCGGTACCGCCGACAGCCTGGCCGATCTGGCTGCACTGGACAGCGACGACGGCCGCCCGCAGGCGGCATTGGCCGGCTACCAGCAGGCCCTGCAGCTGCTGCAGGCGCGTGCTGCCGGCGAGCGCCAGCCGCAGTTGATCGCGCTGCGCCGGCATCTCGGTGAGACGCTTGCCGCGCAGGGCGACCTGGACGCGGCCGAGCAGAACCTGCACATCGCCTGGGCCGACGCGGTCAGCCTGTACGGGCCGGACCATCCCGAGACGCTCTCGATCCGGCGCCTGCGCGGGGTACTGGCGATGCAGCGCGGCGATCTGCGGCAGTCCAGCGCGCTGCTGCACCAGGTGCACACGCTGACCCGGCGCGCCTTGGGCGAGCAGCACCGCGACACCGGCCTGAGCTGGCATGCGCTGGGCCGCCTCGCCCTGGAGCGTGGCGACAGCAGTGAAGCGGTCGCCGACTTCGAGCGTGCCGTGGCCATCTGGCGCCAGCCGGACTGCATCGGGCTGTTGCCGCAGGGCCTGTACGACTATGGCACCGCGTTGGCGCAGGCCGGTCGTTGGCAGGCCGCGCTGGCGGCGCTGCACGAAGGCCGTCAGTGGCAGGCCGCGCAGCGCGGCGACCACGCGCCCTCGGTGCAGCGCGCCGACCGGCTCATGGCCGAGGTCACCAGCGCCTACGGCGACCCGCACCAGGCCGGTGAGCAGTTGGCGCAGCTGATGCGGCGCAGCGCGCAGGGCGGGCCGGAGGCCGCCACCCAGCAGCAGGCGCTGCAGTTGGCCTGGGGCCGCAACCTGGTGCGCATGGGCCAGGACGTGGAAGCGCGGCGCGCGCTGCAGCAGGTGGCCGATGGCACCGCGCCCGATCCGGCCAGCATCGAACTGCGCTGGCAGGCACGCACCACGTTGGCCGCGCTGCACTGCATGCAGGCGCCGTGGCGCGGCCGCGAGGCCCTGCTGCAGCTGCAGGCCGAGGTGCAGGCGCAGCGTCCGCAGGGCGGTGCGGTGCTGCGCGGCATCGACCAGGCCCTGCAGGCCTGCGCCACCCCGGCGTTGGCGTCGCTGCGGTGAGCGGCGGGTTTGCTGAACGTCACGCCGCGACCACCTCGGCGAATTAACGTTCCTCTGCCTATGATGTCCGGCCCTTTCCTGCCAGCGCTGCCTGCATGCAACGTCGCGACTTCATCCGCAATGCCTCCCTGGCCCTGGCCGCGGTCGGCTTCCCCGCGTTGCCGGCCTGTGCCGCACAGGGCAACCAGCTCGGGCTGCGCCGGCTCGGCCAGCCGCAGCCGTTCGATTTCGCCACCCTCAAGGGCCAGGCGCGCGCGCTGTCGCAGGCCGCCTACCAGAGCCACAAGCGCACCCTGCCCGGACCGCTGGAGGCGCTGGACTGGGACCAGTACCAGTCGATCAGCTACCGCCAGGACCACGCCTTGTGGGCGGACAAGCCCGGCAGATACCAGGCCAAGTTCTTCCACCTTGGCCTGTATTTCCATTCGCCGGTGCGCATGTACGATGTGGTCGATGGCACCGCGCAGGAGCTGGCCTACGATCCGGCCGCGTTCAATTACGGCAAGAGCGGATTGAAGGGCAGCCACCTGCCGGCCGACCTCGGCTTTGCCGGCTTCCGCCTCAACACCCGCCAGGACACCGACCGCGACTTCGCCGCGTTCCTGGGTGCCAGCTACTTCCGAGCGGTCGGCAAGGAAGGCCAGTACGGCCAGTCCGCACGTGGCCTGGCGATCGACACCGGGATGGGCAAGCCGGAGGAATTCCCGGACTTCATCGCCTACTACCTGGAACAGCCGGCGGCCGACTCCAACACGCTGGTGGTGTATGCGCTGCTGGATTCGCCCAGCGTGGCCGGTGCCTACCGCTTCGCGATCACCAACGGCGATGTGCTGCTGATGGACATCGACTGCGCGCTGTACCCGCGCAAGGCGATCGAGCGGCTCGGCATCGCCCCGTGCACCAGCATGTACCAGGTCGGCGAGAACGATCGCCGCATGGACTGGGACTGGCGCCCGGAAATCCACGATACCGATGGCCTGTCGATGTGGACCGGCAGTGGCGAGTGGATCTGGCGCCCGCTGTGCAACCCGCACAACCTGCGCTTCAACATGTTCGTGGACAACAACCCGCGCGGCTTCGGCCTGCTCCAGCGCGACCGCAACTTCGACCATTACCAGGACGACGGCGTCTTCTACGAGAAGCGCCCGTGCCTGTGGGTGGAACCGAAGGGGCAGTGGGGCAAGGGCTCAGTACAGCTGGTCGAGATCCCCACCGTCGATGAAACCTTCGACAACATCGTGGCGTTCTGGAATCCCGAGGCCAAGCCGCAGCCCGGCCAGGAGCTGCTGCTCGGCTACCGCCTGTACTGGGGCGCCGAACCGCCGGCACGCCCGCCGCTGGCCCACTGCGTGGCCAGCCGCACCGGCCTGGGCGGGGTGATCGGCAAGAAGCGCGCGTATTTCTCGTGGCGCTTCGCGGTCGATTTCGAAGGCGGCGAACTGGCCGCGCTGATCGACAAGGGCGAGGTTGAAGCGGTGGTCCAGGCCAGCCGTGGCCGCGTGGAGATCGTCTCGGCGCGTCCGCTGCGCGAAATCAAGGGCTACCGCGCCATGTTCGACCTAGTGCCGCCGGACGATTCCACCGACCAGATCGACATCCGCCTGTACCTGCGCAGCGGCGGCAAGACCCTGACCGAAACCTGGCTGTACCAGTACAGCCCGCCGCCGAAGGGCGCACCGGAACGCACGCTGTACTGACCGCCCTCGGCAGCGCGCACCGACCCATGGGGGATGTAGAGCCGAGCCATGCTCGGCTGCTCCTGGCGCACCAATGACCGCCTGACGCACGCCGAGCACGGCTCGGCGCTACCGGCGGTAGCGATCAGATCGGCAGCTTGGCCTGCGCCGGGTCGATCTTGCCTTCGCCGCGGGTGATCTTCTTGAATTCGGCGCGGCTGACCGACACGTAGCGCTCGTTGCCGCCGATCTCCACCTGCGGGCCGTCCTGCACCGCGTGCCCGTGCTCGTCCACGCGCACGGTCATGGTGGCCTTCTTGCCGCTGTGGCAGATGGTCTTGATCTCCTGCATCTCGTCGGCCCAGGCCAGCAGGTACTGGCTGCCTTCGAACAACTCGCCGCGGAAATCGGTGCGCAGCCCGTAGCAGAGCACCGGGATGCGCAGCTGGTCCACCACCTCGCTGAGCTGCCAGACCTGGCTGCGGGTCAGGAACTGGGCTTCATCCACCAGCACGCAGCCGAGCGTGCCGTGGGCGTCCAGGTCCCGGGCGATGAGCGTCTGCAGGTCGGTGTCGCGGTCGAAGGCGACGCCATCGGCCTTCAGCCCGATCCGCGAGGCCACCACGCCACGCCCCGCGCGGTCGTCCAGGCGCGGGGTCAGGATGGCCACGCGCATGCCCCGCTCGTGGTAGTTGTGCGCCGACTGCAGCAGGGTCGTGGTCTTGCCGGCGTTCATCGCCGAATAATAGAAATAGAGCTTGGCCATCGGCCAATTCTAGACGCCCGGCGGTTCCACGTCGCCGCCCGCCCGGCGCGGCGGACGCTTTCGTCCGCCGTCGGCGACCGTCCCGCCCCGGCCGGGCGGCCCGGTACAATGCCCCTCCCACGGAGATGGCATGCACGGTCTCAATCCCCCCCAACGCGCGGCAGTGCTGCACTGCGAAGGTCCCCTGCTGGTGCTCGCGGGCGCCGGCAGCGGCAAGACGCGCGTGATCGTGGAGAAAATCGCCCAGCTGATCGCCACCAGCCGTTACCCGGCGCGGCGGATCGCGGCGATCACCTTCACCAACAAGTCCGCCAAGGAAATGCGCGAGCGCGTGGCCAAGCGGCTGCACGGCGGCGATGCCGAGGACGTCACCATCTGCACCTTCCACGCCCTTGGGCTGAAGTTCCTGCAGATTGAACACGCGGCGGTGGGTCTCAAGCGCGGCTTCTCGATCTTCGATGCGGACGATGCCACCGCGCAGGTCAAGGACCTGATGTACGGCGCCAAGCCGGATGACATCGAGGATGTTAAAAACCTGATCTCGCGCGCCAAGAATGCCGGCCTCTCGCCCGAGCAGGCGATGGCGGCGGCGCGCAGCAACCGCGAGAAGGAAGCGGCCAGCGTCTACGAGCGCTACCAGCTGCGCCTGACCGCGTTCAATGCGGTCGACTTCGACGACCTGATCCGCCTGCCGGTGCAGGTGCTGGAAGAAAATCCCGAGATCGCGGTGGCCTGGCGCGAGCGCATCGGCTACCTGCTGGTCGACGAATGCCAGGACACCAACGATGCGCAGTACCGGCTGCTCAAGCAGCTGGCCGGCAGCAAGGGCAACTTTACCTGCGTGGGCGACGATGACCAGTCGATCTACGCCTGGCGCGGCGCCAACCCGGAAAACCTGCAGCAGATGGCGCGCGACTACCCGGCGCTGGAAATCATCAAGCTGGAGCAGAACTACCGCTGCTCCAACCGCGTGCTGCGCGCGGCCAATGCGCTGATCGCCAACAATCCGCATGAACACCTGAAGAAGCTGTGGAGCGACCAGGCCGACGGCGAGCGCATCCGCGTGTGGGAATGCCGCAACAGCGAACACGAAGCGGAGAAAGTGGCGGCGGAGATCTCGTTCCTGGCCACGTCCAAGAAGATTCCGTGGAGTGATTTCTGCATCCTGTTCCGCGGCAACTTCCAGTCGCGGCCGCTGGAGAAAGCCCTGCAGCTGGTGCGCGCGCCGTACCACATCACCGGCGGCACCGCGTTCCTGGAACGCCAGGAGGTCAAGGACACGCTGTCCTGGCTGCGCCTGCTGGTAAACCCCGATGACGATACGGCGTTCATGCGCGCGGTGCAGTCGCCCAAGCGCGAGGTCGGCGCCGGCACGCTGGCCAAACTGGCCGAGCTGGCGTCTGAAAAAGAGCTGCCGATGGCGCATGCCGCCGAAGCGATCGGTGCGTTGGCGCAGCTTCCACCGCGCGCGGCCAATGGTCTGAGCCGCTTCACCGACATCCTGCGCGACCTGCGCGCGGAGATGCCCAAGCTCAGTTCCGGCGACCTGGTGCGCAAGCTGGTGAAGGAATCCGGGCTGGTCTCCGAGCTGCGCAGTGCATGCAAGGAAGAGTCGGTGTACCAGCGTCGCCTGGGCAACCTGGAGGAACTGGCGCAGTGGTTCGAAGGCGGCCCGCGCGGCGCCTCCACCGCCGACCTGGCCGCGCAGCTGGCGCTGCTCTCGCGCAACGACAAGGACGATGGCGGCAACCAGGTGCGGATGATGACCCTGCACGCCTCCAAGGGTCTGGAATTCCCGTACGTGTTCATCATCGGCTGCGAGGACGGCGTGCTGCCGCACCAGGTCAGCCTGGACGAAGGCAACCTGCAGGAAGAACGGCGCCTGCTGTACGTGGGCATCACCCGCGCCAAGGTGCAGCTGTGGATGAGTTACAGCAAGCTCACCCGTAAATTCGGCGAGCATGTCCGGCTCAAGCCCAGCCGCTTCTTCGACGAGATCCCGGCCGAGGAAATGCAGCGCGACGGCGCCGATCCGGTCGCCGATGCCGCGCGCAAGAAAGAGCGCGCGAGCGCGGGGTTGGCGGCGATCCAGGCGTTGTTTGACTGAGCCAACGCCCGGTAGAGCCGACCGTTGGTCGGCTGCCGTTCCCAAGGCGCGTCGTCTGCCCTATGCCCGGTCCAAGAGCAGCCGACCAACGGTCGGCTCTACCGTGTTCGCGGCGCGCACTGCACAATCGAGCCATCGTCCCCTTGCAGTGACCCGCATGTCCGCCGTTATCCAGACCGACCGCCTGCACCTGCGCCTGATCGATCCCGACCACGATGCGGCCGACATGCTGGCCCTGCTCAACGAGCCGGGCTTCATCCGCAACATCGCCGACCGCGGCGTGCGCACCTTGGCGCAGGCGCGCGACTACACTGCCGAGCGCGTGCTGGGCAGCTATACGCTCAACGGGTTCGGCATGTACGCGATCATCCGCCGCAGCGACGGGGCGTGGTTGGGCAACGCCGGGTTGGTGCGCCGCGATGGGCTGCCGGCACCGGACATCGGCTATGCATTGCTGTCGGAGTACGAAGGCAACGGATATGCGTTCGAAGCCGCGCGCGGGGTGATGCACTACGCGCGCGATGTACTGGGCTACGCCGACCTGTACGGCATCGTCTCGCCCGACAACCTGCGTTCGGCCGCGCTGCTGCGCAAGCTGGGCATGGAAGATCGCGGTGACCTGCTGTTGCCGCCGCCGCACGGCGGGGATGTCGTGCTGCTGTTCGCCACGCCGGGCGCGCCGGCACCCTGATGCTGCGTAGCCGAGCATGGCTCGGCTCTACCGTCGGTCGGCCATGGGTGCGTCGGCACCTTGATGCTGCGTAGCCGAGCATGGCTCGGCTCTACCGTCGGTCGGCCATGGGT